>CAZGOQ010000139.1:0-5771 GCA_964527315.1 uncultured Oscillospiraceae bacterium
CGCCTTTGCCGCTTTGGGCGGTATTTTCCTGACCGATTTTTCTTCTATTGCAGCGTCGTTATCCAACGATGGGCTTGAATTTGTCGGTTTTGCCATCCTCTATACCATCGTCACTACTGTCCTGCCCTATTTGCTCTACACCACAGGGCTTTCCTATGTGGAAAACAGCACTGCTTCTGTTCTGGCCTCCATTGAGCCCGTGGTAGCGACAATCTTGGGCATCGTAATCTTCTCCGAAACCCTAACGGCTCCTGCTGCGGCGGGAATGATTTTGGTGCTGCTGGCGCTCCTTCTGCTGAGCAGAAAAAAAGTACAAAGCAGGGCTTGACAATTTCGGGAATTCTGATATAATAAACACCGTTCTCTGGACGATTAGCTCAGCTGGTATGAGCATCCGCTTGACGTGCGGGAGGTCACAGGTTCAAGTCCTGTATCGTCCACCACCAGACCCCCTTGGAATCGTTGGATTTCAAGGGGGCTATTTTTTGTCTGAACTTCTGTCGGGATAGAATACGACAAAGATACGACAGATCGTTTGAATTTTAAAGCGGTTGGAAACCGCTGCCGCAAACAAGGAGACGGAGTGCTTGGATGAGATCTCCAAAACAGCTTTAAATTTTAGTCAGCTTTTTTTCTTTCAATTTGTTGACAGAAAAAGCGCAAACTCATATAATTTCTATATAGTTTTCTCTTTTGAGAAAGAAGCAAAATCATCTGTGAGTAAAACCATTGAAAAGACGGACATCCGGATTAAATTGATGGATCAGGAGAACTTGTGGAGCGAGTGGACGATATCGAAACCCTGTAATGTAGTGCGCTGTAATTGTATTTTATAGGAAGGACGTGTCTGCCATGAACATAGACTACCATCAACAGCTCCGGAACGCTCTGATCGGGCGCAGGGTACACCCGGACTATATGCCGGAAAAGCGTCAAATGGGATCGTTGCTCTCTTTTTGGGGCAGGGAGGCTGGTATGTCCGGCGGCGATATTCACCGGAATTGGAACTACCGGATTTATCTGCGCTTGGAGGATGAACTGGTCGTCACTGACGTACAAGTCGTGATCGAGGGAGAACTGCTAAGCCCCTGCAGCGGCTACAGCTATGAAGAACTGGACGCCATGGATTATCCAGCGGTGCTCAAATGGTGTCTTGACCATACCTGCAATCCGTGACCGCAGGACGCATGGCGATTTGAAACTGCTTCGTCTATTTTCAGGACGGTTTTACGTGCGGCCTGTGATTCATGCTTCTCACAGGCATCGACATGGATGAGGACGTACTGCGCCCCGCCATCGACGCCACGGGGGGATAGTGTCGAGGATGCCTAAGGAACCCTATGAAAAAAAGAGGTTGTTCTACAAATGAGATACGGCACACAGTTCAACCGAGTCGTGGAATATCATAAGGAGAGACTGTACGACGCAATGCCGTACAGTCTCTCCCTTTTTGGGGGTATCAAGGAAGAACTGGGTGCGTAAAATCAGTTTCTGCCGATCATGCTGTCATCCACCATGGAGACAAGCACCAGAGCAATGACGGTGAGCACTGCCAGCACGCCATAGGAAACGGCATAGCTGAAGGTTCGGCCCAGAACACCTACAATGGACACGCCCAGCGCACCGATGGCGGCTACCATGGGCTTTAAGACCTTATAGGCCATGGGGAAATCATACCGGCCCCAAATGGTATTCGTCAAAGACACCAGATAGTTGGCCGCGCCGCCCAGCATAATCGCCAGGAAGGGCAGGCTTGCAAATTTGGTGGGCGTAGTGGGAATCAAATTCAAAACAATGGCAATGATTGCCACCACCATGGTAATCTGGATGGCTTTCTTGGGTCCCAGTTTAGCGTCTAAGATGCCGCAGCCGACAGAGCCGACACAGGCCAGGATCCCGGCGATACCCAGCATCATGAAGATAATGGGAGCGGGACCACCCTCGGGAGTCACGTAGCCCGCCTGAATCATCCGGGGCACAAAATTGGTCATGATGCCCAGACTCAGAAGTTCCATCACGCCCAGAGAAATACCAATGAGCCATACCTTGCCAGTGGAGAAGAGCTTTTGGGGTGTCCAGGAAGAAGTTTTCATATACTCCAGGCCCAAAGCCAGTTCCTTTTTCGCTTCCTCGCTGTCAAATTTGTGATTGTTATCAGGGAAAGCCCCTGCCTGTTCAGGGTAATCCCGTACAAAGGCGGCGACCAGTACGCAGAGCACGAAGGAAGCAATGGCATAGATCATATATACCTGCGGCAAACCGCCCTTGCCTACCACATTTCCCACAAATTGAGAGGTCACGGCAGCGGACAGCGGAAAGCCAATGGTGACCCAGCCCATGGCCATGCCCTTTTTCCGGGGGAACCAGTTGGAGACCACGTTCAGGGAGCAAATGTAGCAAAAACCCATGCCGCCCACGGCGGAGAGCGCCAGACAGATGAAGTATACGACTGGAGAGGCGGCATTGCCCCAGAACAGGCAGGCAACGCCGGTAATGAGTAGGGAGGCCGCCCAACTCCAGCGAATGGATATCTTACTGGAAAGTATGCCCCAAAGGGCCGCACCTGCCACGGCAATCCAGGCGGTAACTGTGGAAAATCCATAGAGCATATTGGGATCCCAACCGTTTTTTCCGGCAAAGACGTCCACCACTACGTTCAAAGAGTCATTGATCAGGGAGGAATCCAAAAAAATGCACAGGAAGGTCAAAATCAGGATGCCCCAGCCCTTGACGCCAAAATTGGCGCTGGTCAGAGAGATATCTTTTTCTTGTTTCTTTATGTCCATAACAATTTTCTCCTTTTTTCATTCTGGAGGGAAGATCCTCCTTCCAGGATTTCTCCTTTTCTTCCGAGTTACAGATTCATTGCAGCGTAAAAGCCCTCCTTGGTGGCCCATTCAACTGTTCGGGCTTTGACACAGTCGCCAACCTCGGCGAAGTCGGGGGTAAGGCCCATAAAGGAATCCGCCGTCTGGATCAGTGCCCGCATCCCTGCAGCCAAAATCACGCTGTCTGAGGAAACGGTGACGGACTGGCCGTCCTTTGTGTAAGTTACGCCATTTCTGGTCACATTGGTCACGATGGCGTCCAGCACGGGAATAAAATTGGGCGTCTCACCGATCTCTACTATCATCTCATCCCGATGGGTCTTGGAAGCGTCGGGTGCCAGAGCAGACTGCATCTCGATCACAGTGACCTTTTTGCCCAATTTTGCAAGATGCAACGCCGTCTCGCACCCTACCTGGCCGCCGCCGATGACTACAACATCGCTGCCCATCGCAGCCTCCCGGCCATAACTGTCACAGGCCGGGACAGCGGTTTCCACACCGGGGATCGGCGGTACGACAGGCGCCGCACCCACAGCGGCAATGACTGCATCATAATCAGCGACCATTTCAGGCGTGGCTTCTGTGCCGAGACGAACGTCTACCGCGCTTTTCTGGATCTGAGCAATGAGATAGTCCTTGTACTGGCGGAGCGGCCATTTAAAGGACACATAGGCGGCGAATTTGAGATTGCCACCCAGAGAATCAGACTTCTCAAACAGCGTCACCAGGTGTCCCCGATCCGCAGCGGTAAGAGCCGCCATCATACCGGCAGGGCCGCCGCCGATCACAGCTACCTTCTTGCCGCCTTCAGATTCAGGAATCCGGGCCACAGCATTCTCCATCCCAACGTGAGGGTTGACAGTACACTGCATATGTTGGGCATAGTTGTCGCTGTCATGGCAGCGCATACACTTGACACAGGGGACTACGTCCTCTTCCGCGCCCGCGAGGCCCTTCTTGATCCAGTTGGGATCGGCAATAAACTGCCGGGCCGCCACTATGAAGTCGGCCCTGCCTTCGGCGATGATGGCTTCCGCGTCGGACAGCGTTCCTATGCCGCCAATGGCGGAAACGAAGGCTCTGGTAATCTTGCCGGATTTCTTCACCTGTTCGGCCAGATATACATTTGGCATCGGAGGCAGGAAGCCGCAGGGGTGGGTCCGGGTCATTCGGTCTGAGTTATGCATACCGCAGGAGACTTGGAGAATGTCACAGTGATCCTGAAGGACTTCCGCAATCCGGAGTCCCTCAGCCTCGTCGATACCGCCCGCCCAGAACTCATTTCCGGAAAATCGCACGTCGAAAATCATGTCCTTGCCCACCGCATCCCGGCATGCGTCCAGAATTTCAATGGGATAGCGGCTCCGATTCTCAAAGGAACCACCGTACTGATCGGTTCGCTTGTTGGTCAGGGGCGACAGAAACTGGGCAATGGGAATGGAGTGTCCAAAGTGGAACAGGATGCCGTCAAAGCCGCTCGCCTTGATGGCCTCGGCCGCCTGAACATATCCGGCCTTGAACTGATCCAGTATTTCGATGGGCGCTTCGCCCCGGCCGCAGGGGCCACCCATAATGGAA
Source organism: uncultured Oscillospiraceae bacterium (assembly GCA_964527315.1). Taxonomy (GTDB): domain Bacteria; phylum Bacillota; class Clostridia; order Oscillospirales; family Oscillospiraceae; genus HGM13006. The sequence continues at coordinate 4,407 of CAZGOQ010000139.1, forward strand.
CATCCATCGGACACCGTCCAGCCGTCGGGCAGCACGCCGATGAGTTCCATAGTGCATTTGGCGCCATACATGTGGATCTCGTCCGCCAGATCGCATAGAGCGTTAAGACGATTGGGAATGGTAATATCCCAGGAGCAGTGGACCCCGTCGTTATTAAATCCGCCGATGGAAACGCCTGCACAGGTCACCAGTCCCGCGCCCGCTCTGGCTCGATCCACAAAGAACCGCTTCCCAGCCTCGGTAGGATGGTCCTCGCCGTTGGAGGCAGTGTGGATGGTGGAGGGGCCGGAGATAATACGGTTTTTTAAGAGGTGCCCTGCCACCCGAATCGGGGATAAAACATGGGAAAAATCACGCATCGTTATATACCTCCCAAATCAAAGGCTGGGGTCGATCAGAATTTTCAGCATACCGGTGCGATCCTTCCGATCCAGCGCTTTTTCCACGCAGTCGGTCAAAGGGATGATATCCGTGACCATGCCGGGGAAGGAGATCTTGCCCGCCGCCAGCATCTCCAGATACATCCGGACTTCGTCAGCGGTGTAAACAAAGGTGAACTTGAACTCCGGCTCGTGAATGGAAAAACTGCCGGGCACCAGGGCCGTCATAGGCTCTTGAATGGTACCGATGACTACCACCTGCCCTCCGGGCTTTACGCAGTGGTAGACGCAGTTGCTCAGAGAATTCATATTTCCCGCACACTCGTAGACGATATCCGCACCCACAGGATTATGACAAATGGCCTTGATCTCATCTCCCAGCCTGTCGCCCAGTTCCTTAGGATTCAGGCAGTAGTCCGCACCATACGCCTTGAGCGTGGCATATTTGGATGGCGAGGTTCCCAGCGCAATGATCTTATTGGCGCCCGCCGCCTTCAGAAACTGAATGGCGGAAAGACCAATGGGGCCGGTACCGGAAACCACCACGTTATCGCCAATTTTAAAATTGGATTTTCGAATGCCGTGGAGAGCTACGCAGATCACGTCAAAGAGCACTGCGTCCTTCATATCCACTCCCTCGGGCACTTTGATCAGCATAGTGTGGGCCACATCCTGAACCAGATAATATTCGGCATAACCGCCATCCGGTCCGCCAATGCCTGCGGTGCGTGGGAAACCATTGATGCAGATGTTGGTCTCGCCCCGCTGGCAGGAGGGGCAGTCCTCGGCACAGTGAGAGGGAGGGCCGCAAAGAATGCGGTCGCCCACCTGGAAGTCGGTTACGCCCTCGCCTACGGCGGAAACCGTACCCACATTCTCATGGCCCAGCACCATGGGGAGTTGGATAAAGGGAGGATAGCCGCCCTTGTAGAATTCCACATCCGTGCCGCACACGCCCACATAGCCGATTTTCACCACCAGCTGA
>CAZGOQ010000140.1:0-5719 GCA_964527315.1 uncultured Oscillospiraceae bacterium
ACCAACCCTGGAGACTATCCCAAGGATTGTGTAAGCCTCCATCCTGGTGTCACTATTCTACACCATGACGGGACTTTATACGATCCAAGGAATAGCCTCTCATCCGTATTAAATTTGATTTCCAGTTGCAAATCCCGCCGTGACCGCTTTATGGACATCGCCGGGACGGTAACAGTCGCCAATGTAATGGATATGCTTGCCAGAGCCATAGAACTTGGCGCATTCTTCCGGAACCGCTCCTACGCCGCCGGACAGCACCACCAAATCGGCGGGAATATAACGCTCCCTGCCGTCCTTGTCCAAGTAGGTGACGCCATTTTCGTCTACACTGACGTATTTCTGAAGGGAGCGCACATACTCAAAGCCCTCCAAATTCTCATAAGCATCCAGCATCATGACCACATAATGAGCATGGGGTGCATCTGCTGCCAACATATCCTGCCGAGTCATGACCGTCACATGATGGCCCTTTTCAGCAAGATACATACCAGTCTCCGTGCCAGTCTCGCTGCCCCCGATCACCACGATTTCATGGGGTAATTCCGTCTCGTGCCCATATACATCGATGCAGAGCATGGTTTTTGCCCCCTCAGAAATTGGCAGGTTGGGTGTCTTAAATTTCGGGCCGATGGCAACCACGACATCGTCATAGTCCTCTTTTCCCAGCAATTTTTTTGTGGCCATGGTGTTTAGGCAGACATTCACACCGCTCTTATAGGTCTGGTTGATGAGCCAATGGTTAAAATCCGCCAGAGGCCATTTGAAGCTGGGGTAATCTGCGTGGAACAGCTGGCCGCCCAACTGCTCTTTCTTTTCATACAAGGTCACGTCGTGACCCCGCTGGGCGCAGGTGACGGCACACTTCATACCCGCCGGACCGCCGCCTACGATGGCAACCTTTTTCTTTTTCGTCACCGGGGCGATCATTTGATCCAGCTTAAATTCCATACCAATTCTGGGGTTGACAGAACAGAAAGCCCGGAATTTGTCGCTGTCATTCGGCACATGGCATTTGTTGCAGCGAATACATGGCGTTACGTCCTCGCCCCGACCCTCATAGATCTTTTTCCCATACTCGCTGTCACAGATCCAAGCCCGAGACATACAGATGATATCCGCCTTGTTTTCCCGGATAATTTTTTCGTTAAAATCCGGATTTTGAAGTCCTGCAGAAACTCCAACCTTAATAGAGCCGCCCCTGGCCATAATGGATTCCTTCAGAGCCGCCGCTGCATCCAGATTGGGGCAAGGGTGTTCTCTGGAGGATGTAAATCCGGTGGGATGCTGGGGATCCTTGTCGCCGTGGCGCACGTGAAGGATGTCCACCTTGCCCTCTAACAGCTTTGCCAGTTCAAAGGTGTCGCCGCGGTTCACCCCCAGTCCGTCCACGGAAATCAGTATTTCCAGCGGGAAGTCACGGCCAAACGTCTGTTTCATGGCGTCCATGACTTCAATCATCAGCCGGGCTCGGTTTTTGGCGCTGCCACCGTATTCATCCATCCGGTGGTTTGTGTGAGTGGACCAGAATTCCGCCATGGTGCCGTTGTGATAGGCATTGTGGAAGGAGAACATTTCAAAGCCAAACTGCTTTAAAATCTTAGCATTTTCCACCGTGGAATCGATAAATTCCTGAATCTGTTTCTTTGTAATATGGTCCACACTGCGGCCCCGGCACTGCTCTTGCTCCTGCCGGAGCTGCTCAATCGGGTCTGAGGATATGGAGGGCGGGCCGCCGCCATGCTGAGGCGTTCCCTCTATTTTTCCGACGGCAAAGGGAGACCCCTCCCGGCCATGACCGTCAACCCGCGTATAACTGCCCATAGGCTGGGTGATGGCAATGGACTCATAGTAACGAATGGCATCGATGAGTTGGCAGAGATAGTTATGGGCGCTGGTTTTGGCGATATTCACCGCTGTGTCATGGGGCGGGAAGGTCATGGCGATCTCACCGGGCTTTGTCGGCGGGCCGCCGGATTCTCCCTCTGTACGCATGGCAAAATTCAAATAGACTGCCGAGGCGCCGTTTTTTGCCCGGTTTGCCAGATGGGAAATCAGCCGATCCGTAGGAAATTCCTCGGTGCCCTGGAGCATATGGGGAATACCGGCGGTGGAGACCATGCGGTTTTTCAAAAGCACATTACCCACCTGAATGGGGCTGAGCAGCAATTCATATCGGTTAGACATATAAGATCCTCCTTGCATATGTTTCCTGCTATTAGCATAGCGAAGAGAAAAACAGATTGCAAGTTTCGTTTTCTGTCGGTCAGAACTATCAAAAACAGCTTTTTTGCCATCGGGGTTTATTTCAGTTTACCCGGCGTGGTTCCCTCATATTTTTTAAAAGCCCGTGACATGGTTAGCACATTGCTGTAGCCTACGGTTTCCGCTACCGCAGTCAGGGTAATGCCTCTGCCAATGAGAATCTTTGCCTCCTGAATACGGTACTTGTGAATGTAATCCAGAATACTCTCTCCTGTCGCCCGCAAAAAACTTCTGGAGAGATAGGAGGGATTTTTGGAGAATTCATCCGCCACCCGGTTTACATTCAAGTCGGGGTCTGTATAGTTGCCCCGGATGTAGTTTTTTACATCCATGATCCAGGCAGCGGTTCCGGATTTGCGGGAGGAGAGTACTAGATCGTTGAGTTGCCCAAAAAAGTGTTCCATCTGTGCCCGGACCTCCGGAAAGGATTCCGCCTCCAGTAGCCGCTGCTCCGGACGGAGTGCCTGGAGCTCTGCACTAATATCCCGATCCAGCATTTCCTTTCCGGCGGCGATCATGGCGTCCAGATATTGGGCGCACTTATGCTTCAGAAGCATCAGCGGGTTTGCCAGGGCCAGGTATTCTCGATCAAACAGCGCCCCAAAAATCTCCGCCGCCCTGCGGTACTGCCCGGATTTAAACAGGGACAGGATTTCCTGCTCCCGCTCGATGTCCCGGCGGGAAAGCGGATAACTGCAGGGGGACTTCAACACTTCCCCAGCACAGATTGGTGAAACATCTAAATGCAGCGTCCGGTATTCAAATATCTGCCGCACTTGCTTTTTCTCCCGGCCGAGGCCCTCATAGCCCTGTTCCACACTGCTGACCGCCGCAAACAGACGAATGCCGTCCACCTGCCGCTCCAGAGACAGCAACTGCTCTGCCAGCTTTGGGAGTTGTTCCTCCACAGACTTTTTTGTTTTCCCGCAGAGAATGCACATGATTTCGCTCTGGACTTTGAATAAATATATGTTTTCCCAACCGTCCAGCATCTGCTTGAAAAGCTCGGATATGTGAATCGTCAGCTGGGCCTCGGAATAGGCGGTATGCCCCAGGCCGCGGATATATGCATAGGCATCCACGGCTATTACCTGTAGCTCAATGAGGCCGAACCAATCCCCTGAAAAATAAATGCCGCCCTCCTTCAGCCGCTTGGGATAATCCGGCGGAATCGGAGTCGTTCCCTCCTGGAGAAGCCCGATCAGCAGATGGTCCCGCATGGCATCAGGGCTGGGAACCGGCCCCGCATCCGCCCAATTGGTCAGATTGGTGTTTTTCATAAGAGTGCCTCCTTCCAGCCTGCTTACATTTTAATGACATCTGAAACAAAATGTCAAGACATATCGGTTAACGCATCTAAAAATGACGGATTTTCATGGACGAATTTGATGATATTCAAAAAAAGCTGTTTGTGTTAAGATGATGATAGAATTTGAAAAGGAGGAATTTTTATGTTCAAAGAATTGCTTTCGCTTCTGCTGGCAGCAGGGATGATACTGGGGCTTCTGACCGGCTGCGGCAGTGCCGCCAGTTCAGAAGAATCTTCGGTCTCAGCACCTGAAGAAATATCCGAGTCCCAGCCAGAGGAAACGGTCTCTACGCCAACTCCGGAAACGGCTGAGGCTGAGATTTCTGCGGAGGATATCCCCGACGAAACTTCTGCGGAGCCGGCGGACGAAATCAGCAAATATGTCACGCCGGACAATATTGAGGACCTGATTGCCGGACGGCCAAGTGTCGAACTGCCCCTGACAGAGGATGGTATAACCTTCACCTACTGGACCGGTTCTCCATCTATGGACGCAACCATCTCCGGCTGGAACGATTCCACCGCCGTTCAGGAACTGGAAAAACGGACAGGCATACACATCAGCTATATTGAAGTATCGCCGCCCACTCAGTCCGAAAGCATCAGCATAATGTTTGCTTCCGGCGATTACCCGGACATTATCAACTATGACGTGGGAAGTGTCTACTCGATCTCCTATCTGATTGAGAATGACATTGCGATAGACCTTCAGGATATGATGGCGGAATATGCCCCTTCCTATTCTGCACTGATGGAGGCAGACCCGGCCCTGGAGCTGGCGACGTTGAACGATGAGGGGCAAATCGGAGGTCTGGCCGGCTACCAGTACAATTACTATGTGACCACCGGCGCAATGGTACGAGGCGACTGGCTCTCTGAGGTAGGCATGACTGCCAGCGATCTTATTACCTTCGATGATTTCCACAATTATCTGACCGCAGTTAAGAATGCGGGTTTATGCGAAAATCCAATGCCCATTCGGTTTGACGGTGCCATTAGCAGCAACCCATTTATCGCCGCCATGGGCGGACGGATTGGCGCATCGGACGAAAGCTCCAGCAAAAGTTTCTTCTATGACGAAAATGGCGATCTGGTTTATGGGTATATTACGGATGTTTATAAGGAATATTTGACCATGATGGCCCAGTGGTATCAGGAGGGCCTGATCTGCAAAGATCTGCTGACTTCCGATATGCTGGATTCCTCCGACATTGCCGGAGGAAAGTATGCAATCATGTGGCAGGACTGTCAGTTTATGGACCAATGGATCGAGGCCGGAAAGGTCAACACTCCCGACTATTCGCTGGTTGGCGTTACAGAGCCGCTACTGGAAGAAGGTCAGACTGTTGGCATGGCGGATGTCTGCAACATCAGCATCAACCATGTGATTACTACCGCCTGCAAAGAGCCAGAGTTAGCGCTTCAATGGCTGGATTACCACTTCTCCGAAGAGGGGTCCATCCTCTGCCAGTACGGCATTGAGGGCGAGGGATTGACCTATGTAAACGGCAAACCAGATTATTCTGACTTGATTTCCAACAACCCGGATGGCCTGTCCACGGACAATGCACTGAACGCTTATGCGGTAAACATCAACTGCTTTGCCAAGAACGGTGCAACACTTCGGGCCGCCTACAACGAGGTACAGCAGGAGGCACTGAATGCATGGAACGATAAACGCGAAACGACAGAGAGCTCCTTCATTTCCATGTTTACCTTGAATACAGAAGAATCCGACACGGTCAGTCAGTATTACACAGATATTTCTACATATGTATCCGAAAAGGTCGGCCGTTTTCTGATCGGTGAAGAAGACATCGAATCCGGATGGGACGAATATGTTGAAACCGTCAAGAGCATGAACATTGACACCGTTATTGACTGTTACGCCGCTGCCGGAGAACGGTACTTCGGCCGACTGGCGTAAATTTTGAACTCCCTCAATGGCAATACAATTGAGCAATCGGTGCTGACTGAACCGGTATTTCCTCTCCTGTGAAAGAGGAAGGTCAAATTAACCACTTTACCACCTATTCTGAGTCAGTAAGCAGTTTTGGCGCTATATCCATCAATCTGGCACTGAAGATGGTCCCCCGGACATGGAAAATTTCGTTCCACAGAAGCACTCCTTTGACGCGGCAGACATTC
>CAZGOQ010000141.1:0-5681 GCA_964527315.1 uncultured Oscillospiraceae bacterium
GAAGATATATGTCTGTGGGATACTTGACGTCCGAGGGGGCCACTGTGGCGTCCATAATCAGCTTGCCGCGATTCTTCTTGTCCTTGCGCCCCCGCTTTTTGGATGTGTTGGGATTCTTTTTCCCCTTGGCCGGTTTCCCGTCGGCAGGCTTCATGGACGGGTCAAACAGCGGCGCCTGCCGGAACTCGTGGAGGCCCAAAAAGTACTGCATATACGGATTTTCCTGGATTTCTGCAACGCATTCCTCGTCCGTGAAGTTCCTATATTCTTTGATGAATATCGCGCCAAAGGCAATCCGGGACGAAAATGCCCTGCGGCCTGTTTCTGTGCTCATGGTACGCAGATAGATCTCCTTGATCCGGTTCCAGGGTATGATCCCAGCTAACTTCATCCAGCGATTTTGCGCGTCCAACTTCCCGCCAAAGGGCATGGCGAAACCCTCTATGACTATTTGGGCCTTGTCCCCGATATAATACATTCAAAACACCCCAGAATGATGGATTTCCCGCAGAAACCGTTGATTTTGGCTGCTTTTATTATACTGCATTTGGGGGATTATTTGAATGTTTTTTGAAAATATCAAGGAATTATGTAGATTCTTTAAGCAATTTAAACTTTTTGACGGTTTTCAGCGGGGGGCTAATTAAACATCGGCAGCCAACTCTTGTATAGAGCTGGCTGCCGTTATTTCTGGGCTGCCTCACTTTTGTAAGACAGGCCCTTCTTGAAATGTTTTAAACTTCTTGGCGTTATTTAGCAGGGCTTAGAATAGGAGAAAACCCAACGGGATACCCGCTATCAAGGTAATGATCCAGGAGATGAGAACCGCCGCAATTCCATACTTGGTGGCACTTTTACTGGAAATCCATTCCGTGTTTCCGTGAAGCATAGCCGCAGGGATGCAGCCAGCCGGGGTGATCAGCGCGATGGAACACAGGGAAATCAGCGCCACGCATACTGCCATACTGTTGATCCCAAGAGCACTGGAGAAGGTATAGGACAGAGGAATAAACATCATTCCTATCACCAGGTTGTTCAGGAAATTGGTCAGAATAGCGGGAATCAGGGTAATCAGAACCAGGTAGAGAATGACGCCATGCCCGTTGAATATGGCGGAAAAGTGCTCTGTCACCCAGGCCATGATCCCAGTATCCTCTGCGCCCAGGGCGTTAGATAGAACGACTACGCAGGCTAATACAAATACCAGTTCCCAGTTTGCAGATTGGGTGAGGTATTCATTGGCCTTTTTGCCCTGAGTGAAATTGCAGACCAGTAGGAAGGCAATCACCAGTGCCGCCAGGCCGATAATATTTAAGTTGTTCAACAATTCTGCCGCTGCAGAGGCGGAAGGAACAACGCTGGAGAGAAGCAGGATAAGAATAAAGGCGCATAGAGCGGCCAATACAACCCACTGATACCGTGTCAGAGGCTTGGGGCGTTCAATAGAGTCCTCGTTCAGCGCGGGGGCCTTAATGCGGAACAGGTATTTCCCTACCAGGGTAAAGAGCACTGCAATCACCATGCTGATGAGCAGCATCCACAAGACATAGGGAATGAAGGCGGGGCCAGAGCCGCCGGCAACACCGGTATAGGCGCCGGTCATCATAAGAACAGGCACACTGAAAGGAAAAAGCTGGCTGCCCATAATTGCGCCAAACACAATGGCCACGATTACATACTCAGTATAACCACCCTTGGCGATTTGGTTCGCGTCGCAGATCTTGTAAAAGATAGACCAAACCAGCAGTGCTGCTGTAAAGGTGCCGCTGATTGCAGTCAGCAGGTATCCCGCCAACAGGAGCAGAAAACAGATTACCCAGGGGCGGCCTTTTCCAATGCGGAAGCCCACAATCCGAAGAGCCAGATATTTGGTGATACCGGCTTGCTCCAAAATGCCAAGGATCAAAAACATCAGGATTACAATTAGCACATTATTGCTGCCAAAACCCTCAAGAAAGGCACCTTTTACCGTAGTATATCCGGTAAGGCCGATGGACACCAGGCCCAGTATGCTGGGCCAGAACATCCCAATGGTAATCCATCCATAGATTACGCCGATAAACGCGCCCAACACGCCCATACCCATGGGGGTGAGGGGAGCGGGGGCTGGTAGGAAGCGGAACAAAAACATAATTGCGATAGTGATAGCACTGTTGACCCACTGAACAGGGGTGTTTTTTGATAGCTTTTCAGTTGATGACATAAGGAACTCCCCTTTCTTTTTATCAGAGTCGGATTCCCGCGTCGAAACCAGTTCGGGTAGCTCCAACCAGGTTTCCGAGCTTTACACAGTCTCCCACGGGGACTACGTCGTAAGCGCTTCCATAGAAGGAATCCCGCTCCAGGGTGCGGGGCCGCATTCCTGCGGCCACAACAACGGTGTCTGCCGGGAAGAATACCTCTTGCTGACCATTCTTTAGAGCAGTCACACCCTGTGAATTAATTTCAACGCACCTGGTTGACACATGGGTTTCTACGCACTGTTCCAGGAAGTGGAGCGTATGCAGCCGCTCAGTAAACAGTCCGTCGGGAATTAAATATTCCCCCATCTCCAGAAGTGTGACATTGCGGTCATGCTGTGCTAAATGGAGCGCGGTTTCGCAGCCAACTAGGCCGCCTCCAATGACAACCACACGGTTTCCTACCTCTTCCAGCCTGGGGTATACATCCACAGCATGGATCACATTGGAGCCGGATATCCCGGGGAGTTTGGGGAAATACGGCGCTGCCCCTACGGCCACAATCACTGCGTCAGGGAACTCCGCCTTGACCAACTGCGGAGTGGCTTCCGTATTCAGTCGAATATCAATTCGCTCCTTGGATATCTGGCGGAGGAGATAATCCCGATATCGTTTCATATCACCTTTGAATTTCACATCATGGTCTACGAAACTCAACTGACCACCCAAGCGGTTGGACTTCTCAAACAAAATCACCTGGTTCCCCTTTCGGGCTGATTCCAGAGCGGCGCAGATGCCCGCCGGGCCGCCGCCCACGACGACCACTTTTTTGTGCTCACGGGAACAGGCATCACGGTAAAAGTGCATCATGTGCTCTCTCCCAAATTCGGGATTGACAGAGCACTCCATCTTGCGGGTGGATTTTTCAAAATCCTGGGCCACACAATTGCTCACCCCTACGCGGCCAGCGGCAGTGTCTAAGCAGCGCAGACATTTGATGCATGGGCGGATATCTTCCGCCCTTCCTTGCCGCGCTTTTTCCGCCCAGTCGAAATCGGCGATAAAGCTGCGCACCATGGCTACAAAGTCACATTTGTCATCTGCCAGAGCTTGCTCCGCGATAGCGGGATCATTGATCGCTCCAATTGCGGTGACAGGGATTTTAACCCCGGACTTTTTCACCGCTTCGGCCAGATAGATGTTGCAGCCGTTGGGCATAAAGTGGCTGGGCTGCATCACTGGCCGGGTGAGAATGTTGCCCCGGGAGCCAACTGAGCATTGGATGATGTCAATCTTATCTTCGATCATCTTGATAAATTCAATTGCCTCGGGGATTTCCAGGCCACCGGGGGTCAGTTCTGTGGTGCTGATGCGGTACTCGAAGAGGAAGTCATCGCCAACGGCTTCCCGCATGGCATCTAGCACCATTATGGGGAATCTGGCCCGATTCTCCAGACTTCCGCCGAATTCATCGGTTCGATGGTTTTCCAAGGGGGAAAGGAATTGCATCAACAGCCAGCTGTGTCCGCCGTGAACCAAGGCCATATCGAATCCAGCTCGTTTTGCCATGACAACGGAGCGCACATAGTTTTCAATAAAATAGTCGATTTCGCTGATCTTGATTTCGTCCACAATCTTTCCGTTGGCGTTTACCTTGGCGGAGGGGCCCTTGGGATTGCGGCCTTCATTGTATTCCGGCAGAGTCCATTGTCCACAGTGGGTGATTTCCATAGAGGCTAGAGCACCGAAAAAGTGAACGTAATCAGTGAACTGATGCAGGGGCCGCAGAATTTCCTCCCCGGACATGTCGATTTGGCAGTCGTGCGCTCTGCCATACTTTTTGTCCCAAAGGGATTCGTTTAGCGTTACAACGCCTGCGCCCGCTTTGGCTCGTATGCCATAGGAGACCGCTCCGTCATGGCGCATGGAGTTGTTAGGCGCCAATGACTGTGACAGTCCTGATGGGGCCGCGATAATTCGATTTTTAAAGGTGATTCCCCGTATAGTAATCGGTTGGAACAGATGGGGATACAGGGATTCATAGGGGATTTGACTGCCTGGCATAGTAAAGACCTCCTCAATGTGTTTTTGTTGCTGAACTGGCTTTATTATACCGGTCATGGAATCGCCTGCATAATCCCAGAATACTATGAATCTGTCATAAAAAAGATCTATGACAGATCAGAAGGCCCGCATTTGGAAAAAAATCCAAATGCGGGCCAGTCAGCTACGTTCAGCAATCCAGTGCAAGATAGCACTCCCGGATTGCATTGACAATGTGATCGGTCAAACCCTTTCTGCCCTGGAGGGGAGCATAAGCGAGAAAGTGTGTGGTGGGAATGGTTAAACCCTGGATAGGGATGGACTTGATTCTTCCTTCCACCACATATTGAGATATGGCACTGATTTTCACAGGATAATAGGAAACCGCTTTATCTTGCGCAATCAATTCTAATGTGCTTTCCCGATTTGAAAGTTTGATCTGCTGTTTGGCAGGAAAGCAGTGGGAAAACTGGTGGCTGACATAGTCATTGTGCGCAATATATTGAGCCAACGTCAACGAGCGGCAGTCCTCTATTGTCAAATAGGGCTGGTTGCCTAGTGGATTGTTGCAACTGATAAATATTTGCAACTCATCCTCCAACAGCGTTAGAGCCTGATATCTGGCACGCTGGACAGCAGAGAGAGTCTCGTCCTCTTCTTCCGGAGTATAACAGCTGATGTAGAAGTCCGCCTTGCCTTGGAGTAAGGCCGCCCGGATTTCCTGGGTTCTAGACTCGTGAATAAAGACATTGAGCTTGGGATATAAATCCATCATCCGGGGAACCAGAATTTTCATCAGCAGGCTGCAATCCGGTGGGAGGGCCATGATGTGAAAATCCCCATGGGCGCAGGTGATATCCGGTATGCGTTGACCCCATTCGGATGCAATACTGAGGATTGTCTTGCTATCCTCCAGCACCTTCAAGCCGAATTCTGTAGGAACAACACCCCGCTTGGAGCGGTTCAGCAAAGGAGCGCCCAGTTCACGCTCCAGAGCGGTAATGGCGGCGCTCAAGGCTGGCTGGGATAGGTATAGTTTTTTTGATGCCTTGGTAATAGAGCCACATTCCGCCACCGCAATATAATATTGTAACTGTTCAAAACGCATGATTCTATTTCTCCTGTTGGAATGCCCTATTAGCTGCCGCTTGGCCTGAGAAATCTAGGGAACCTTTGAACATACACGTCACCGGTGCTTTGCGGATCTTTGACCCCAAAAATGCGTTGCTCAAACCTAAAGTAAATCCAGTATTCCTGCGTTTTCGCGCCTTATTCAGACGGAAAATCCATCGCAAATCGCTTTCGCTGATTGATTCAGAACTTCTCTAAAAACACTATTACCGTAATCCTAACAGTAAAGTCGACTCCTGTCAATGGAAAAATTTATAGAGCAGTTCTTGTTTTGTAGCTTTACAATTGATGTGAGACTGAGGGTAGACGAAAGCGATTGAGTTCATT
>CAZGOQ010000142.1:0-5573 GCA_964527315.1 uncultured Oscillospiraceae bacterium
ATGGCCGATATTGTACAAATAATTAAATATGAAGGCGATAACAGTACCTTTATCTGGAAGCATCGGGCCGAGGACTTCAACTTAGGCTCTCAACTGATCGTCCATGAGTCCCAGGAAGCGGTCTTTTTCATGAACGGGCAGGCCCTTGATCTTTTTGGGCCTGGCCGCTATACATTGACCACGCAGAATATCCCCTTGATCGGAAAAGCCGTCCAGCTTGTGACAGATGGAGAAACGCCGTTCCATTGTGAAGTCTATTTTATCAACAAGACCGAGCAGATCGGGATCAAGTGGGGCACGGACAGCCTGGTAAATTATCCGGACCCAAACTTCAACAACTATCCTTTTCCGATCGGGGCAAACGGCTTTATGAACCTTCGGGTGGCAGACTCCCGCAAGCTTTTGGTAAAAGTCGTGGGGACCGCTTCCTCCCTGTCTCAAGACGAGCTGGCCGCCGCGCTGCGCGGCCCCATGATGGCGAAAATCAAAGCATATCTGCCCTCTGTACTGAGCCGACGAAAAGTCCCTGTCTTTGATATCGATCAACACATGGAGGAATTTTCCCATGATCTGCACGCTCTTCTTGCGGAAGAATGTGATGATTATGGCGTAGAACTGGCCAAGTTTTGGATCAATTCCTTTGTCAAGCCGGAAAGCGACCCCATCTACGCCCAGCTGCGAAGCTTGCGGGGCCGCAGTCTGACCGATGTGCAGGAAGCCATGCTCCAACAGCAGTTGGACATTATCCGTCAGCAAACAAAAGCGCAGAAAATCGTCATGGAGGCACAGGCTATGGCGGAAAAAAGAAAAACCGAAGGCTATACGGTTCAGGAGGAGCGGGCGTTTGATGTGGCGGAACGTCTCGCGGCAAACGAGGGCATAGGCAGCTTTTCGTCCACAGGGATCGGCCTTGGAATGATGGGCGGGGTCGCGGCCGGGATCGGCGCGGGCATGGCTGATATCGCTTCGTCGGCATTGGCTCCGACCGCGCAAAGGGATGGCGTGGGCCGCGACCCCGCAGCGCCCCACGAGCAAGCATCCTCCGTGGCCGCAGCGGAGCCGGACGAGGCCTCATCCGCGGGGTTGACTCAGACGCCATCGGCGGACAGCGGGTTAAGCGACTTTGAAGCCCGTCTTGCCAAGTTGGAGATGCTGAAAGGAAAAATATCAGAAGAGCAGTACAACCACAAGCTCCAGGAAATCATGGACTCTATCTAAGGGGGATCTGAACATGAAAACACGGGGGAAAGAAATCCTGGCGTTCTTGATCGCGTTGGCCCTTTTCCATATCGTCGCTTTTGTTATTCCCTTCTCCAGAACGAAAACCTTCTGGGTCGGATACGCTTTCGGACTGATTTCCATTGTCCTGCTATTTGCCGTTTGGTGTAAAGCCAGTTCCCGGAAGGACGCGAAAAGCCGCTTTTTGGGGTGGCCGCTACTGTATGTCGCCGCGGTTTATATGATAGCCCAACTCGCGGCAAGCCTGGCTTTTATGGCCTTTTCCGCAAGCCCCCTTTGGTTGGCAGTGCTCGTCAGTGCGGTATTCCTATGCGCCGCGTTGTTGGGGCTGATCGGAACCTCCGGCGCTACAAGCGCGGTTCGGCAAATTGATGACGCCGTTCAGGAAAAGGTATGCTACATAAAAAATCTGCAAATGAACATCGACCTGATTAAGACGGATTGCTCCGATGCCGTCACACGCAAAGCCCTGGATAAATTGAGCGACGCCATTCGCTACAGCGATCCGATGAGCCATGCGTCATTGGCGGAAATAGAGCGTCAACTTCAAGGCGAGTGCGGGTTGCTGGCGGAGCTGGTTGCGTCCAACCAATCTCAGCCCGCTCAAGAGAAGGTCAAGTACATTTTGGCCCTTTTGACAAAGCGAAATCAACAATGTCTTCTTCTGAAATAAGAAGTATTCAAAAAAATACACGCAGAAAGGATGAGACCCATGAAAACAGCAAAAAGAACCATCAGTATCCTCGCGGCCGGCGCCCTCGTGATCTGCTTGACCCTGCTCTTGCCCGTGAGCGCGGCGACGCGCGGCGGCACCCAGCAGGCTGACCAGTTCTATCAACAGCTTGTCCAGCTCATCAACGAGCAGGACGACTCCTTCTACTTCAACTCCATGGAGCTGACCATCGGCTCGGACATCCTCACCGTGGATGGGGAGGAGCGGCAAATGGACGTGACGCCGGACGTCCAGAACCAGCGGACCATGCTGCCGATCCGGGCGGTGGCGGAGGCAGCGGGCGCCACGGTGGATTATGACGCCGAGAGCGGAACAGCGGTCATCTTGGGCGTCTACGGGGAGGAGATCCTTTGTCCCATTGGAGCCAGCACCATGAGCGTGAACGCCCAATCCTACCGGCTGGACGCCCCGTCTTACGCCAAAGACGGCCGCACCTATCTGCCGGTCCGAGCCGTGTCGGAAGCCCTCAATCTGGATGTGGAGTGGGAGCAAGAAACCTCTACCGTCACCATCACCGCGCCCTATCAGACCGCCCGTGTGCTGGCCTGGGCCGATGGCGACCTGGATGTCAACGGCCTGGACGCGAACACCGTCTTGTACGACGGCGAAAAGCTTTGGGTGCTCCAGTTTGACACCGCGGCGGAAGCTGCCGCCGCAGTCGAGCAACTTACCGATGACGGTGTGATGGCGGAGCCGGATTTCTATATTCCCCCCATTAACGACGTCGACGAAAGCGACGAGGGCTATGTTTCCTCCGCCGCCAGCAGCTATTCCTGGGGCGTGAGCGCCTGCGGCTTTGATACCTTCGTGACGAAAAACAAGGATCTGTTCTCGGACAGCGAGATCGTAGCCGTCGTTGATACCGGGGTGGACGCCAGTCACTCGTTCCTGCGGGGACGTGTAATCTCGGGATACGATTTTGTGGACGAGGACAGTGATGCCAATGACGAAAATCATCACGGAACCCATGTCGCGGGGATCATCGTAGACTGTACAGGTACAGCACCGGTGAATATCATGCCCGTTCGTGTTCTTGATGAAAACGGCACTGGATTTAGCTCTCGCACCGCCGCCGGTATAGATTATGCGGTAAGCCGGGGAGCCGACGTGATCAACCTCTCCTTAGGCGGATTGAAGGCCGATTGCTATAGGTTGGACGACGCCATCTCGGATGCGATCAGCGCGGGAACGACCGTGGTTATCGCGGCGGGCAATGAGACCGCGAATACAAAGTCCTACTGTCCCGCGCATATTGACGAACCGGGTGCCCTGGTGGTCTCCGCCGGGGACTCCTCGCGAAAAAAGGCGAGCTTTACCAACTATGGCGACAGCGTAGACCTGATGGCCCCCGGTGTGTGGGTCAAGGCTTCCGTGCCGGGAAATACATATGAGAAACTCTGCGGTACCTCCATGGCCGCGCCCCACGCCGCTGCCGCCGCCGCTCTGTTGGACCTGGCGTGGGGCAAGGAGCTGACCCCGGCGGAACTGGAGCAACAGGTGCGGGCTGCGACGACCAATGGCCGCTGGACGGATCAGTATAACGGGTGCGGCTTCCTGAATATGAGCAATGCCACCGTTCCCGCCGCCCCCGTCACACCGACGCCGACGCCCACTCCTACGCCCACGCCCACGCCTACGCCTACGCCGACACCAACAGCTACTCCCACACCGACTCCCGCGCCCACCCCCACGCCAACGGCTACGCCTACACCCACGCCCACGCCCACGCCCACGCCCACGCCTACGCCGACGCCCACACCGACTCCCACACCGACTCCCACTCCCACACCCGCGCCGACGGCGCCCAAAACCAACGCCATTGTGTGCTGTCACGCGGATCTGCTGAACGTCCGCACCGGGCCGGGCACATCTTATGACAAGGTGACGCAAATGCCCCGGGGGAGCTTCTGCACGGTCTATCCGGAAAAAACCAAAAACGGCTGGTATTGGGTGGAGTATAACGGCAAACAGGGCTACGCGGCGGGAAATCTCATCGCGATGCTTCACGACAGCAACATCCGCACTGGCGTCGTGACCTGTCAGGCGGACCTGCTGAACGTCCGCAAGGACGCGGGCACCTCCTATGACAAGGTAGGCCAGATTCCCCGCGGAGCGACTTGTACCGTCTATCTCGACGTGAAATCAAACTGGTACTTCGTCAAATACGGCGACATTGCCGGATATGCGTCTAAAAATATGATCACGTTGAAGTAAAAACCGAAAGGAGAGAAAAACGATGAAGAAGAAATTATGCTGTTTGGCCCTTGCGCTTTTTGCGCTGCTGCTGTTATCCGCCTGCGGAGGCACAAAGCCAGTCTCGGACATCCAACTGCGCGAGGACACAGAGGCGTATATTGCAGAATGTGACGCGCAAACCGGGAGCGGAGAATATAGGATTGAGGCTTTTGAAATAGTCAAACGGCAAACCTCCAACGAAAATGGCGTTGACAAGGTTTATATCAAAACTGTGGTAAAAGCCAACGATGGCTCTATGAAAACGGAAATCGAGCTTGTGATGAACTATGAGCTGTACAATGATGGATGGCATTGGGAGAATGCCGAGACACTGTCAGAATCCGTTATTCCACTGGTTGAACCGGCATATTCGGAAGTGGATTTGGCTCAATGCATTCAGAGTAGCGGCAGCTATCCTGGATTAACGGATGTAGTTGTATACGGCACAATCGTGGACATGGAAGAGGGATATGCTACGTATTCTCTGACCTGTCGGGATGTACATATCAATATGAAAAAAACACTAGATATCACCGTAGGCATACCCTTTGTCAGGAAAGGCTATAGCACTGGAGGGTGGATGTTTAACTGGGATGTCACAATCAACAGCGCAAGCGAAGATTGGAGCTGGGTCGGTGAGTATATCTGTGATTTTTCCTGGAATCATGATGAGTATAAGTTTTATGCGAGTAGTGAAGGAAGTGCCCCGCCGCAATTCTGCCTATACCGCCGTGATCACTATAAGGACACAGGGGAATGGGAAGAATATTGGACAGGGACTCTTGATTGGTTTAGCTTGAGCCCCTATACCAAGGACAGCTTTCTGCTCAAAGTTATAGATTCCTCCGAGTGGATGCGCGAGTATTATTCCAAGGGATATTCTGTCAAATATGAAGGCATGGATTTCAGTGCAATGAAATACGCAGCGATTACATGTGATGGCACCAAAAAATTTGCTGTTGTTTTCTGTGGCCCAGACAGCGCCTATGTCACAGGCAATGTTGCGGATGTAAATGAAGATACGATGGAAATTGTTATAGAATGCATACCAATACAAATTTTTCAACCGCTGTCTTTGGCGGAGGAAATCACTCCCAATGATTAGAGACTGGCCGACGGTTCCTTTGTCTTGGCAGCACATGATTTCTAGCAGAGGCAAGGAGACAGTTCTATTTCTTAGTCAGTTCTTCTCCCAAAGGTTCACTTAGTATCCAAAAATTGGGACGCTGCAAACAAAAAAGCAGGAGAGGAAGTTTCCTCTCCTGCTTTGCTTATGCCCTGTTCAGTTCCTCCCGCAGACACTCAATGAGTCTCGCCTTTTCCTCCGCGCTCCTGGCTCCCTCCAGGAGCAAGAGTGCGGCGTCCC
>CAZGOQ010000143.1:0-5450 GCA_964527315.1 uncultured Oscillospiraceae bacterium
GGCCGCCTCATCCATGGTCATGACCATATATCCGTCCATTGTGGCTTCCAAGGCCTTGATGGGATCGATCTCCGTGACAATCACAGTGGCGCCCATGCCCTTTGCCCGCATGGCAATGCCACGGCCGCAGTATCCATAGCCGGCAACCACTACGGTGCGGCCCGCTACCAGGAGATTGGTAGTGTGCATTATGGCATCCCAGACGGACTGACCCGTTCCGTATTTGTTATCATAATAGTGCTTGCATTTTGCGTCGTTGACATTCATCATGGGAAAGGGCAGCCGACCGGCTTTCGCCCGGGCCTTGAGCCGGTGGATGCCAGTCGTGGTCTCCTCACAGCCGCCGAGAATCCGGTCGGCATATTCCTGACAGGAGGAGGTCAAAAGTTCCAGCAGGTCTCCTCCATCGTCGATAAACAAATCCGGATGGCAGGAGAGTGTCTGCGTCAGATGCGCTCTGTATTCCTCCTCGGTGGCCCCATGCCAAGCGGCCACATGGATCCCCAGGGAAGCAAGCCCTGCAGCCACATCGTCCTGGGTAGAAAGCGGATTGCATCCTGTGGCGTAGACCTCCGCGCCGGCAGTCTTTAATACCAGCGCCAGATAGGCGGTTTTGGCCTCCATATGGATGCTCATGGCAATGGTCTTGCCCGCAAAGGGCTTTGTCTGTTCCAATTCCCGCTTAATGGCGCTCAGGGCAGGCATAAAATCCTGCACCCACCGGATCTTCATGCGCCCATGGGCTTGCAGGGACATATCTCTCACAATGTTCAAAGCAATCAGCCCTCCTGTTGGTACTTTTGAAAAGTATACCATAGAATTCCGGTGGGAACAAGAAACATTTCAAAAATAAGAAGGGATTTTGCCAGTCCGCAAAAACTTAACAAAATTTTTATAGACATTTTTGGCGGAATGGACTAAAATACCTTTATCAAAGCTAGGAGGAAAACCTGTGAAAGAACTACGCCGTAAGTGGATCCGGTTCCTTTATAAAAATTCCAATAAGGGGATCCCCAATCTGATGCTGATAATCAGCATCGGCACGATATTGGTCTATCTTCTTTCCGCTGTGGATCCCAGCAATCTGGTCTATCGGTCGATTTGCTTTGACCGGAGTCTGATTTTGAAGGGGCAGGTATGGCGGTTGCTGACCTATGTCTTTGTGCCCCAGAGCAGCGGGATATGGCTCTTTCTTCTGCTGTTTGCCTACTATGGCATTGGCCGGATGATTGAAAGCGTATGGGGGACGCTGAAATTCAATTTGTTCTATCTCTGCGGCATAATCATCATGGATATCGGCGCGTTGATTTTAGGCACCACTGCCAGCGCCTATTATCTGAATCTGAGCCTGTTTTTGGCGCTTGCCACCATGTACCCGGACAACAAGGTTCTGCTCATGTATATTATTCCGCTGAAAATGAAATATCTGGCGTGGGTCTATCTGATCCTGCTGGTGGTAGACGTGGTGGGCGGAGATTATTCCGCAGTGTTCGCGCTGATGAACTATTTTCTGTTCTTTGGAAAAAACTGTCTCAATGTGTTGCCCGGTGCCGACCGGGTCGGAGCCCGGAGCATCCGCTTCGGAAAAAGAAATATCCACGCGCCGAATTGGGCAAAGAAAAAGCAGGCCAAAGGAACTCATACCAGTCACAGCGGTCCAAGAATTGTGGACGCGCCTCCCTACCGGCATAAATGTACAGTCTGCGGGCGGACGGATGTTTCAAATCCGGAACTGGAATTTCGATACTGTTCCAAATGCAACGGCTATTACTGTTACTGCGAAGATCACATCAACAACCATGCGCACATTTCATAAGCGCATGATCCTCGGGGCGGCGCTGTGTCTGCTGCTTTGCGGCTGCGGAATAAAACGGGAAAAAAATTTGACTGTAGTCTTTCCCAGACTGGGCGCCGCCGACTGTGCCGTTTTCATGACAAAAAGCGCCACGATTCTCATTGATACCGGGGAAAGCGGCGACGCAGAGGAAATTCTAACACTGCTCAGCCGCTATGACAGGAATACCATCGATCTGCTGTTGATCTCCCACTATGACAAAGACCATGTGGGCGGCGCGGCGAAACTCCTTTCCAATTTGACCGTCAAGCGGGTCATCGGTTCTTCTTCCCCGAAGGGTTCGGAGGAATATGTTTCCTACATTGCGGCGCTGGCAGACGCCGGACTTTTGGAGGAGATTCCGAAGGAAACTCTGGACTTGACGCTGGGAGATATGAAGCTGACGGTGTACCCGCCGGAGCGGGAGAGTTATTCGGAAAATCAGAGCAATAATTCTTCCGTTGTGGTTTCCGTAGAATATCAGGACACTCATTTTCTTTTCACCGGGGACGCCATGGCAGAGCGGCTTGGCGAAATCATGCCGACGCTGTCGGAAACCGGAATCGTGTATGACGTAATCAAAATTCCCCACCATGGACGGGACACTTCGGATGCAAAGGCACTGGTGGAAGCACTGGGAGATTCGGACACAGCCTGCCTGATCACCAGTTCCAAAAAGGAGCCGGAAGCGGAGGAGATATTAACCGATCTCCCCTGCCCTGTGTATTTGACCCGAAAGGGTACGGTGACAGCAGTCAGCGATGGGACGGAGGTCACGGTAACGCAGGAATAAACATTGCGGTCAAACATGTCTTGTCTGACCGCATTTTTGATATATTTTAAGAATGCCGTATCTTACAGTTCCCTCCTCTGATACAGCCAAATGGACAGCCGCCAGGAGAGAATAAAAATTGCAAGGATGCTCAGCAAAAGTACGCTGGCAGAAATATGACGGAAACGGTCTGCGATATCCTGGCAGAAAATTGCAATGGAGCAGAAAATGCCGACGCAGAGGTAATAGGCGATCCGTCCTTTCTGAACGCCGAAATGAAAGAGCAAAGGCAGCGTCAAACTGGGTCCCAAAAGGCCAATAACGGGAAATAACGTAAGGAGGCAGAGCAGTTCCGGAGTCAGGCCCATAAAGCAGGCCTGACTCAGCCCCTCCAACAGGAAAATGACCAGGAGGAACAGAAAGCTGATCAGATATTTTTCAGAAACATATTTTTCTCTGGAGAGCGGGGTCGTGTCCGCATAGATATAAAATTTACTCTGATCATAGTATCCCAGCAGAGTGACCGGAATCATCGTAGGCAGCAAAAGCGGGTAGAACAGGAAAAAGCCATTGTCAGGCCGAAGCGCGGAGAAGCCAATAAGAATCAGCATCAGGAGCAGAAAGATTTTCATGTGTTTTAGGATTTGATACCAGTCGCAGCGCAGAAGTCCTTTCATATCAGATTCCCTCCTTTACCATGGCGACAAACAGTTCTTCCAGTGTAACCGGCGACACTTCCATGCCTGCGGGCAGGCGGTCCCGCCGAACCACCGCCTCCGCCCCATAGGGCGAGTGCTTTTCGGAGACAATTGCCGACTGGGGCAGAGCAGTCAGGGTTTCCGGGGTGCAGTGGATCAGGCCATACTGGGCCAGCAACGCATCCTTTTCCTCGCACAGAAGCAGCTGCCCCTTGTGGAGAAAGGCCATGTAGTCGCAGATCTTCTCCAAATCAGTGACAATGTGGGAGGAGATCAGGACGGCATGACCCGGATCTCGGGTGAATTCCGAAAAAAGATCCAGCACTTCCTCCCGCACCACCGGGTCCAGCCCGGAGGTGGCTTCGTCCAGAATCAGCAATTTCGGGTCGTGGCTCATGGCAATGGCAATGGCAAGCTTCATTTTCATGCCCTTGGAGAACTCGGAAAAGGGTTTTTTCTCCGGCAGGGCCAAACGGCTGAGATACTGTTCATAGATATGCTGATTCCAGTTTGGAAATATTTCAGCCATGACCCTGCCAGTTTTTTCTGTGTCCAGACAGGTAGGGATGCCAATCTCGTCCAGTACCACGCCCACGTCCGATTTCCAACCGGCATCCAATCCTTGAGGAACTTTGCCCAGAACGGAAATGCTGCCGCTGTTCGGCCGAAGCAGGCGCAAAATCAGCCGGATCATGGTGCTTTTTCCCGCGCCATTTTCTCCCACCAGTCCCATAATACAGCCCACGGGCAGGGTCAATGTGATATTGTTTAAGGTAAAGTCAGAAAATGACTTGGAAACCTCATGCAGTTCTAACGCATTCATAATGCATCCTCCCAAATGAGTTTTGCCATTTCCAGCAGTTCGTCGGCGGAAAGGCCGATAGCAGCCGCCCCTTTTTGGGCCTGTGTCAGATGGCTTTCAATTTGCCTGAGTTGTTCCTCCCGAAGCAGTTCGAGATTCTTCTTTGCCACAAAGCAGCCCTTGGCGGGAACGGTGTAGATGAAGCCTTCCCGTTCCAGTTCGTCATAGGCCCGCTTAGTGGTAACGACACTGATGCGGAGATCTTTGGCAAGATTACGGATGGAGGGCAGCGCTTCGTCCTCCACGAGGCCCCCGCTGATGATCTGATTCTTGATCTGGGTAAAAATCTGATCATAGATGGGCGCACCGCTTTTGTTGTCAATGAAAATATGCAAGTGATCACCTTCGCATAAACTGTATATGAACAGTATATACAGTTATAACAGTATTGTCAAGAGGAAAATAGAACAATCCGAGGAAAATGATTCCTCGGATTGTTCCAACCTAAAGATTATTTCAAAACCGCCTTATGGAATACTTTTTTGCCCTTACGGATGACCACGCCCGCCTGAAGCTGGGCCTTTGTGACCTGAACGGCGGGATCGGCGACCTTTTCGTCCTCCAGAAATACGCCCCCCTGCTGTACCAGCCGCCGGGCTTCGCCATTGGATTTGCACAATCCGCACTTGACCATCAAACTGAGAACGCCAATGGTTCCCTCAGGTACGTCCTCGGCGGAAAGCTCCGTGGTGGGCATATCGGCGGAGGAGCCGCCGCTGACAAAAATTGCTTTCGCGGCTGTCTGGGCCTTTTGGGCTTCCTCCTCGCCGTGAACCATCTTGGTCAGTTCATAGGCCAGAATTTCCTTGGCCTGATTCAACTGACTGCCCTCCCAGGCATCCATCTCGTCAATTTTCTCGAGGGGCAGGAACGTCAGCATCCGGATGCACTTCATGACGTCGGCATCTCCTACGTTCCGCCAATACTGGTAGAAGTCATAGGGGGATGTTTTGTTGGGATCAAGCCATACGGCATTGCCTGCGGTTTTGCCCATTTTGTTGCCCTGAGAATCCGTCAGAAGCGTAATGGTCATGGCGTGGGCATCCTTGCCCAGCTTCCGGCGGATCAGTTCCGTGCCCCCCAGCATATTGCTCCACTGGTCATTGCCGCCGAACTGCATATTGCAGCCCAGGTGCTGGAACATATAGTAGAAGTCATAGGACTGCATGATCATATAATTGAATTCCAGGAAAGAAAGCCCCTTTTCCATCCGCTGCTTGTAGCATTCCGCCCGGAGCATATTGTTCACCGAGAAGCAGGCGCCCACCTCCCGCAGCAGTTCCA
>CAZGOQ010000144.1:0-2087 GCA_964527315.1 uncultured Oscillospiraceae bacterium
CGCGGCATCGGCAAGCTGGTAGACGCAAACGTCATCAAGAAAATCACCGCCTCCCACATCGGCAACAATGCCGTCACCGTGGAGAAGGTTGTGGCTGGCGAGATCAACCTGACCTTCGTGCCCCAGGGATCCCTGTGTGAGAAGGTTCGCGCCGGCGGCGCCGGCATCGGCGGCATCCTGACCCCCACCGGTCTGTACACCCCCATGATGGATGGCAAGCAGGTGGTCGAGTGGGATGAAAAAGAAGGCAAGTTCAAGTTCCTGGAGGGCGAGATCGTTCCCGACGCTTCCAAGAAGCGCTTCATTCTGGAGTTGCCCCTCCATGGCGACGTTTGCTTTGTCCATGCCTGGAAGGCGGACAAGATGGGCAATGTGGTCTATCGCCGCACCTCCCGCAACTTCAACGAGGCCTTTGCAACTGCTGCAGACCATGTTATTGTTGAGGCGGAGGAAATCGTGGAGATTGGCGAGTTGGATCCCGATCAGATCATGACGCCCGGCTTTGTGGTTGACGCCGTTGTACAGGGTAAGACCCTGACGGAAGCTTAAGGAGGTACACGAAAATGGCTCTGACTGGTAAAGATTTAATTGCTTATAGGACTGCCCGCCTGTTCCAGGACGGCGATGTGGTAAACCTGGGCATCGGGATGCCCACCAAGTGCCTGGATTACCTCCCCGAGGACGTGGACGTATGGTGTGACTCCGAGAATGGCGTTGTGGGTTTGACCGGCGCACCCAAGGAGGGCGAGTATGCCGATCCCAACGTGGTAGACGCCGGCGGCAAGGCGTCCAAACTTCGCGTTGGCGGCGCCTGCTTTGACAGCTTCCGCTCCTTTGGCTTCATCCGCGGCGGCCATATCGACTGCACCGTTCTGGGCGCCTACGAAGTGGACGCCGAGGGCAACCTGGCAAACTGGATGATCCCCGGCAAGACCGCCGCCGGCATGGGCGGCGCGATGGATCTGGTCACCGGCTCCAAGATTACTGTGGTCATGACCACCCAGACCGATAAGGCCGGCAATCCCAAAATCGTGGAGAAGACCAACATGCCGCTGACAGGCTATCACTGCATCGACTATATCGTTACGGAAATGGGCTGCTTCCATGTGACGCCCGAGGGCCTTAAGCTGTTTGAGGTAGCGCCCGGCGTGACCCCCGAAGAGGTTCAGGCCAAGACCGGCTGCAAGCTGATCATGGCGGAGCCGATGGGTTCCATGGCAAAGGCCGACTTTGACAAGTATTGATTTCTTAGACCTTGAAAATTTGCCGCCGCAGACATCTGTCTGCGGCGGCTTTTACGATGCAGGGCGGATTGCATCCGCCTGGTTTTTTCAGGACCCGGTAGAGCAGTAGTGCCGAACGCCCAGCCGCCAGAGGGCGGCACAGGGGATCAGAAACAGCAGAGATACCAGCGGCAGCGCCCCGTACCACCACGGCCCACGGCCCAGGAGATATTGCAGGGGCCAGTATTGAACCAGAGCCATGGGCATAATCACCGTGGTAAACCACAAAACACCCTTTCCATAAATGTCAAAAGGATAGCGGCTGTACTCCCGAATGCCGTCTGTGAAAATATTCATGATCTCCAGCCCTTCCAGCGTGAAGAAGCACAGGGCGGCATAGATTAAAAACGCGCCAAAGAACAACAGACTGCCGCATAGGATCATGCTCAGCAGAACGAGGACTTTTGGAACTGTCCAGACAATCTCCCCCATGTGAATGGCGTATCCGATGACGCAGAATCCAATCAGAATATTGGAGGAGGATGCCAAGCGCATATCCTGACAGATGACCTGAAAGACAAGCCCTCTGGGCCGCACCAGAATTCGGTCAAACTGTGCCTGTGAGATAATTTTAACAAAAGCGTCAAAGCCTCTGGCAAAGCATTCCGCCAGATAACAGGCTGTCATGACAACGCCAAAGCCAAGCAGAATTTCACCGAGCGTATGTCCGCCGACGGTTCCAAAACGCTCCATAAGGATGCTGATGCCAAACAGACTTGCAAATGTGTAGACAATACGTCCGCCGCAGGCGAGCAGGAAGGAGGATGGATAGGCCATTTCGCTTTTGATATGTATGCTGAAAAA
>CAZGOQ010000144.1:2187-5391 GCA_964527315.1 uncultured Oscillospiraceae bacterium
AATCCCATCTTCTCACCCTCCTGCAATCACAGTGCGGCGAAGGCCCTGCCGCATGAGTAGGTAGCCAAGCGCCGTTATGACAAGACACCAGAAAAGCTGCAAGCCCATGGAGAAGATCATGTTTTTTCCGGCAATGTCGCCGCCAAAAATCCGAAGCGGGACATTTTGGAGCGCGCCAAAGGGACTAAGTTCCGCAATACGCCGCAGGGTCGAGGGGAAGAAGGGCAGCGGCAGCAGGTCTCCTGAAAGCAATTCACAGACTGCCGGAACAAAGGTAATGATGCCTTTTGGGTCTATTACGTAAAAGGTCAGTCCATAACAGAGCAGTCCAAAACTGACACAGAGCCACAGAGTCATACATCCGGAAAGAAGGAACAGTCCAAAGACGCCCGGCGAAATCGTCAGCCGCAGGCCATAGGGAGCGGGCATCAGCGCCCCGACCACAAGCACGGGCGTAATTCTCAGCGCCACGCGGCTGACGCGCAGCGCAAGCCCTCTGGCTGTCCACATGGCGTAAAGATTTGTGGGACGGGTCAGTTCATAAGCAACGGTCCCGGACTGAACCGCTTGAAACAGCTCCTGTTCCCAGGCGTAGATATTCCATATGCTGACCAGACCCGCCTCTTGACGGCGAACCTAATAGGTTTTCGAAATTTCTTTCATTTCGATCATGATTTTCTGCTCCTATAAAATACCTCCGCCGTGGTCAGACCAGCGGAGGGCGATTGGGCGCGCCTTCATGGCCTTAAAAACAAGCGGGAAGTATTTCGTCCAAGGCAGCGCCGGCAGTCACGAGCCTTTCCGACGCCAGACAGAAATACTCTCTTTTTTCCGTGAGAGCGAAAAAAAGAAATTAATTTTATCACGGGGATACGGAGGTGTCAAGTTTGAAGCGCCCGAATTTCTTTGACATTCCAATTTCTCCATGGTATCATTATTTTTATCATCGGAACAGTAACGCATAAAGGCGGGCGCAGTATGGATAAAATTGATATGCATGTACACACCACGGCGTCAGATGGCACGGTGGAGCCGAAAATGGTGGTCTCGATGGCGGCCATGCAGGGGCTCAAGGCCATTGCCATCACCGACCACGATACCATGGCCGGAATTGCCGAAGCCGGAGAGGCCGGGGAACTGCTGAACGTCACAATCATCCCCGGCATTGAGATTTCTACCGACTATCAGGGCAAGGATGTCCATGTGCTGGGCTATTTTTTGGACGACAAGGCCCCGGCGCTGGCGGAATATATGGACTGGGTGCGGGAAAAGCGGGCGGCACGAAATGTGCAAATTTTAGAGCGCCTGCGGAAAAAAGGCTATGATATCCCGCTTTCCCAACTGGAAGCGGAAAACCCCGGTGTGCTGGGCCGGCCCCATATTGCAAAAAAGCTGGTAGAGTTTGGGGCTGTGTCGAACATCAAGGAAGCGTTTCGGCGGTATCTTGCTCAGGGGCGCAGCTGCTATGTGGAGCGGGAGCGGATCCCCTTTGGGGAGGCGGCGAAGTTGATCAAAACCTGCGGCGGCGTGGCAGTGCTGGCCCATCCCCTGCAATATGGATTTGACCGGGCCGCGCTGGATACGCTGGTGAAAACAGCGGCGCAGGCAGGCTTTTCCGGTATGGAGATTCTCTATCCCGGCTATACCCAGGCGGATCAAAGCAAGCTGTTTGATCTGGCGGAAAAATACGGCCTGCTGCCCACCGGAGGCAGTGATTTTCACGGAGAAGGAAAGCCGGAGATCCAAATTGGAACCGGAGACGGCAAACTCAGCGTGCCGGCGATGTATCTCATTATGCTGGCCAGAAGTCAGTATGAAGGATAAAAAGGTTGGGGTCGCCATTCCCGGCGATCCGCACCCTAAAACTGTGTTTGAGAGGATGGTCTTATGCCGCCTGTTTTATATCTTGTGATCCCCTGCTACAACGAGCAGGCGGTGCTGCCCATTACCGCGCCGCAATTTTTGCAAAAGCTGACGGATTTGGCGGAGCGGCAGCAGATTTCCCCGGACAGCCGGGTGCTGTTTGTCAACGACGGCAGCACCGACGCCACTTGGGAGATCATCCAAAGCCTTGCCCGGCAGGATGTGCATTTTCTGGGCATTTCCCAGAGCCGAAACCGGGGCCACCAGAACGCGCTGCTGGCGGGGCTGATGGAAGCAAAGGAGCGCTGCGATATCACAATCTCCATTGATTGCGACGGTCAGGACGATCTGGACGCCATGGACGAGATGGTGGAGAAGTACCGGGAAGGGAACGAGGTGGTCTACGGCGTGCGCTCAGACCGGGCATCCGATTCCTTTTTCAAGCGCTTTACCGCCCAGAGCTTTTATAAATTCCTCAGCAGGATGGGCGCGGAGGTGGTCTATAACCATGCGGACTACCGTCTGGTCAGCAGCCGTGTATTAAAGGAACTGGCGGAATTTCAGGAAGTGAACCTCTTTCTCCGGGGGATGCTCCCGCTGGTGGGTTTCCAGAGTACCTGCGTCAGCTATGTCCGAAAGGAGCGTCTGGCGGGAGAAAGCCACTATCCGTTTGGAAAAATGATGGCGCTGGCCCTCAATGGCATCACCAGTCTGTCGGTGCGGCCCCTGCGGTTGATTACCGGCTTTGGCGGCGTTGTGGCACTGATCAGCTTTGTGGGTGTGGTTTGGGCGCTGGTCAGTGCGCTGCTGGGCAATACCGTCAGCGGCTGGGCCAGCATGACCTGTATCATCTGCTTTGTCAGCGGTGTGCAGCTCATTTCATTGGGCATCATCGGGGAGTATATTGGAAAGATCTATATGGAAACCAAGCACCGGCCCAGATATATTATCAGTGCGCGCACCTGGGAAGAATAAAATACAGAGGGAAACGCCGGAGCACTGTATATGCAGCGCTCCGGCGCTGCATATACAGAGGTATACGGGGAATCCGTGGAAATATGCATATAAGAGTGAATGAAAATGAATATAATGAATAATTTGTGGATAATGTCAAAATAAATGCGGGTTTTGGTGTATTATTATGCAAATTCGTTCTTGCAAAAGAGAAGAAGCTGTGATACCATTAGGGCAATCAGAAATGCGAAAACAGGAGGAATGTATCATGGCGGCAAAGGAAATCAAAAAAGTAGTTTTAGCATACTCCGGCGGACTGGATACCTCGATCATCATTCCCTGGCTTCAGGAGAATTATAACGATCCCGAGATCATCGCCGTATCCGG
>CAZGOQ010000145.1:0-5197 GCA_964527315.1 uncultured Oscillospiraceae bacterium
CTCCCGGTGCTCCCGGCGGTCCCGGCGGTCCCGGCGGTCCCGGCGGTCCCGGCGGCGATCCTGGCGCACCCGGTGCCGATGGCGGCCCCATGTTCCGGCGGAGAAGCTGCTCCTATCCCGGCGGCCCGGTCAAGGACAACTATCAGCCTTTGGGTATCGTGTTTACAACCTACGGCGGTGGGTTCTATGGCTCTGATGAATGCAAAGCAACGCTGGAAGCGCTGAAGCTGTTCCTGGGTCTGCAGAATGTCACTGTGGTGGGCACCTTTGCCTGCTGCGGTGTGGAGTTTGGCCCTGCCGGTGTGGCAGAGGGCGATAAGCCCCGGATTATGGGTCCCGGCGGCATTCAGGATCCCGAATACTATGAGTGCAAGGATGGCAAGAAGATCCAGGGTTCTTACTTCTTCCACAACCAGATGTGGGGCCATCCCAATGAGCGGGATGTGCTGAAGGCAAAGTTCCTGGTGGCGGACCTGGTCGAGGACTACTTCCTGACCTATAACGGCGAAATGGGCCATGTCCAGAGCCAGTATATCTCCATGAGTTAAAAATCGCCGGACAGGAACAGCAAAAACTGTTCCTGTTTGGCATACATCAAGCAACGAAAGGAATGATGTTTGTGGGAACCG
Organism: uncultured Oscillospiraceae bacterium; assembly: GCA_964527315.1. Classification (GTDB taxonomy): domain Bacteria; phylum Bacillota; class Clostridia; order Oscillospirales; family Oscillospiraceae; genus HGM13006. Next base: position 630 of record CAZGOQ010000145.1, read on the forward strand.
GTAAGTTTGTAACGGTATACCCCGACCAGTGGACGGAGCGGGAAAAACCCTATGCCGAGGAGTATATGGCGAAAATCAGGGAATTGGAAGATCGCGGCCCCATTGATGTGCAGGCTTTGATCTCCGGCAAAATTGAAAAAGGCACCCAGGGCTTCTCCAATATCCTCGAGGTCAAAGAGGATATGATGCTCTACAATGCCAAGAAATACGATCCCGACAACAAGCTGTACACGGACGATGAATACGCCAGGAGCCTGGGCTATAAGGCCAAGATCGCCATGCCCGCCTTTGCGGCTCATGATGACAGCTTTTTGACCGCCTTTAACGGAAAGGCCCGGGACTTTTTGGCTGTCACCGGCTTGCACCATGAGATCGAGCAGTTGTTGCCGGTCTATGCGGGCGATACATTGTATCTGGTAAAGGATAAGCTGGAGCTCATTGACCTGACGCCGAAGGAGGGCAGTATTTACCGGAATCTGGTGCTGAAATGCACAGGCTCCGTATACAACCAGAAGGGCGAAAAGGTCATCGGCGTCATGTTCTCTGCGCGTGAGAACCTGAAATCCTATGAGGATCCGATGGATATGGGCGACCAGCGCGGCTGGGAAAGCCCCGATTGGTGGACGCGCCCTGAGCATTACTATACCGACGAGGAATGGCAGGAGATTTTTGACACCTGGTCCAAGGAGAACTACCGGGGCGATGAAATCCTCTATTGGGACGACGTCAACGTAGGCGATATGCCCAACGTGACCATCGACGGCCCCATCCACTCCTCCTGCAACCCCACGCCTCCTTACGGCATGGCGGTAGGCGGGAGCCGGACCATGAAGGAACTCAGTGACCCGGCTGTTCGGGCAAAAATGACCCGTGATCCCAAATTCGGCGTGTATGTCCCCGCTGATAGGAAGGAGTGGGATCCCGAGATCCCGCCCTATGATGATCCCCGGGCCAAGATGGGCCCCCCTCCGGGAGCCGGTGCGCCGCCGAAGGAGACAAAGCGTTCTATTTTCATCAATTTCCTGGGCCGTGACTTTGCCATTCACCACATCAACAATTGGATGGGTACCCACGGCTGGATTCAGAACATCCGTTGGGGCATTATGACCCATCCCACAGAACAGGGCTTTGATTTCCCGAAGAACACGGCTGTTTCCGAGATGATTGAAAAGATCCCCGCGATGAAGGGGAAAAAATGCAACACCCACGGTCTCCAGTACGATGTCATGAAGATTCATTCTCAGGTCTATGACAAGTATGAGAAGGACGGCGAGTATTTCGTGGAACTGGGCTTCTGGATCACCACCATTAACGATGATGAAATCTACGAAGAGGGTGGGGCGACGATCAGGCTGCCCAAAAGAACATAAAGAGGAAACGGATCATGGAAAAAGCAATTTCCGGTACTTATTTTATCAAAATGCGTCTGCCGGATCCGAAAAAGGTTCATGGCGATGATTTTCAGGGCGGTTCGCCCTCCGAGGGTGCGGACATGCCTGCCGGAGGCCCTCCTCCCACACCTCCGGCCCCCACGGGCCTGAAGGATTATGGTGAGCCCGGCTGGGGGGCTTTTGAGGGAGAGATGACATTCCATTTCACCCCTAACCCCGACGGTACCCTTTCCGGCGATGCTAACGGCGTTCCCATCAACTTTGGATTCTACACCGGAGACGAGTTCTTCAAGGTGGACTTCCCCGCAGGCCCAGGCCGATGGGAGGTCTGGGCCAGAGTAGACAGCGAGGGCTATATCGAGGGTATGATTTCCGTGGGCGGGAATCAGGGCTTCCCCAATTTCGTCTATGGTAAGAAGGTAGACTAATCTCCGCATATTCTCTTTCATTTTTTTTAAGCCGCCAACTGTATGCAGCAATACAGTTGGCGGCTTTTCTCAATTTTTAAAATTTGGAACATCCATTGTGGCGGCCCGGTACTGCTGTGCGGTTTCAGTACGTCAAGGATATTTCCAGCAATGAATTCCCGAAAGGGCTGTGCGACGATCAGCTGCGGACGGAGTCAATTTGATCCATCATCGAACGGCCCATCATATTTCTGAAAAGTCAATTTTGCAGCAGACCCTGTCATTATTTTAGCGGTAGATCCGCGCCCTCCAAAATTCTCAGAACCTTTTGCAGCACCAAACGGCTGTCATCACGGAGGTACGCTGCCACCACATACATATCCTCGCCGGGGATGGGGACAGTTCGAACATTGGTATCATGGCTCAGACGAGTGTTCTGATTCAGCAGCGCGATGCCGATGCCCATTTCCACACATAAAATCAGGGACTCCAGGGATCTGGGCTGCCGAACCACATTGGGGGTAAATCCGGTCTTTTGGCATTGAAGAATAAACCGTTCATAACCCACTGGTGATTCCTGCGGGGAAATCACTACAAAATCTTCCCCCATCAGCCGAGCCATTTCCAAATGAGTTTCCATCGCCAGAGGGTGATCTCCATTGATGGCAATGGCCGGAGGCTGCGGCGCGATTTTTTTCACGCCAAATGCGCTTTCCAGTTCCACATCAAAATCTAACGTGATGATCATGTCATAGTTCCCATTTTTCAGGCCGCTGCGGAGGTTAGAAAAGGAATTTCGCTCCAACTCCAGTTCCAGATTGGGCATCAGTTCCTGCGCCAGATTCAGCCGGGTCAGCAGGAGGGAATTGACCTCCTGTCCCTCCAGAATGCCGATATTCAGTCGCATTTCCTCCCGATGGGCCAGTTCTCTGGCCTCGGCAAACAGCGCTTCCAGCTGTTGGGGCAGGTCTTTCAGGTTGTCGAAAAGCAGTTGCCCCGCCGGGGTCAGTTGTACAGACCGTTTGGTCCGGACAAACAGCGTCAGATCCAGTTCCTGTTCCAGTTGGGCAATCTGTTTTGAGACGTTGGGCTGGGCGGTATAGAGCCGTCGGGCGGCTTCCGAAAAATTCCCGCATCGGGCCACCTCAATAAAATATCGGATCTTTGTCAGATTCAAATAGATTCCTCCTCCAGCAGGTTTTTCTTCATCATAACACATTCATGAAAAACCTGCAATGCAATTTGTGAAAAGCGTACAGAAATGATGCTTATTATTCCGTTTTCTATATCAATTCTGCCAATTTGGATATTTCACAAACGAAACTTCCTCCGTTATACTGATCTTGGAAGAAATTAAAACGAAAAAGGAGGAAATTTGTTATGAAAGTTCTTGGTATTTCCGCAGGAACAAATGGCGGCAGTAACGACGCCATGTGTAAGGAAGCTCTGATGGCAGCCAAAGAAATGGGGGCGGATGTGGAATTTATCAATCTCCATAAGCTGAACATCCGCCACTGTACCGGCTGCAAGGCTTGCGTCATGAGCCTGTTCTCCGGAAAGGGAAACGCCTGTGTGCTGAAGGACGACTTTCAGTGGCTGGTAGACAAAATGTATGAGGCCGATGGTATTGTCTGGGCTGTCCCAATCTTTGAAAAATGCGCTCCCGGCATCTTCCATACAGTCATGGATCGGTTTGGCCCCCGGCTGGACCGTGGCAACGTGATGATCGCCCAGAAGATTGCGGAACAGGGTGGCAAACCCATCGACCCAAAGTATTTAAAAGAGAAAGTGGTGTCCTACATGGGCATCGGCGGATCCGACTGGGCTACCCGAATTCAGTGCGACTTCAACACCCAGGCCATGACCCCCAAGTGGACGGTCATTGATAACGAGTGTTTCCAGTGGTCTTTGGATATCATCATGAACAACAAGGCCATTGCCCGCGCCCATCAGATTGGCGTCAATATTGCCGAGGCTGCAAAAAAAGTGGAAAACGGCACTCTGAATGTGCCCCATGGCATTATAGGTGAGGACTACAAAGGTCCAGCGGGCGTCTGTCCCTACTGCCATAGCAACAACTTTTTCCTTGATGAGGACGGCGTGGCCACCTGCTGTACCTGCGGTACGGAGGGCGTTATGAAAAACGTGGACGGTAAATACGTCTTTGAATTTGACCATGAGAAATGGATTCCCCATGCCCACGATTCCATCTCCGGCAAGTTTATTCATGGCGATGACATCCAAAACAACGAGGGCAAAGCCCGGGCTGCCATGCAGACCGAGGAGGCCAGGGCTCGAAAGAAAAAATACGCCGAGTTTATCCAGGCGTCTGTGCCTGAGGTCTAATGGTTTCCATATCCTGCCTGCGGGCGGAGAAAGAGGGGAATGCCTGTGGTACACATAGGCCGTTCCCTACGGATTCGCAATTACAAATTACGGAAAAGGAGTAATGGTATATGAAAGCAGCAGCATTTTATGGAAAAGGCGACGTACGTATTGAGGAACGTCCCATTCCTGTTCCCGGCCCCAATCAGCTGGTGGTGAAAATCGGCTATGTGGGCGTGTGCGGCACAGATGTGGAATTCTACAAGGGCGGCTATCCTCCCTTTATCCAGCTTCCCATGGTGCTGGGCCATGAGAATGTGGGTACGGTTTCCGCCGTAGGGGAGGGCGTGACCGACTTCCAGGTAGGAGACCGCATTCTTTGCGGCCCTCCCTCTCACTGTGCCGAAGACTGCCCCTCCTGCCAGCGGGGCGAGACCAACATCTG
>CAZGOQ010000146.1:0-5115 GCA_964527315.1 uncultured Oscillospiraceae bacterium
CCTCTTCGTCGTTTTTTGTGGTTATTGCCCTGATGAATGGAGGCTATCCATCCTTCCTATTTGCCTTTTGCCCACGCTTTTGCTAATCTTAAAAATAGAAAAGCGCTCAAGGGCGAACTTGTTCCCAGAGCGCAGCCGGGTAAAGTCCGGCCATTGATTGAGAAGGAGCGTGTATTCCAAATGGCAAATAAAAAGTACCCCAATCTGTTCTCTCCCCTGCAGATTGGCACCATCACTGTAAAAAACCGTATTGCCTTGGCGCCCATGTCTTACACCCAGCGCAATCCGGACGGCGGCTTTGCCGAGGAGAATCTGAACTATATCGAAGAGGTGGCCAAGGGCGGCACCGGTCTGATCACCATGGGCGAGAGTATCGTTGGAGATGGAGAGGGCCCCTGCGGCGGAAAAAGTCATGTGGATATTGTTATGCTTACCGCCAAGGACAACCGTCGTTCCCTGTGGCGTTTGGCTGATCTGGCCCACCGCTATAATGCCAAGCTCAGTGTAGAAGTTTCCCATGGCGGCGTTTTTGCACCCTCCCAATTTAACCACGGAATGCCCCCGATGGGGCCCAGTAAGTTCTCCAATGACCGGGGATTTAACCGGGGGGACGGCACGATTGTCCATGAGATGGACGAGCATGATATGAACATTGTGGCGGATAATTTTGCCGACACGGTAGCTGTTCTGCGGGAATCTGGCTTTGACATGGCGCAGATCCACATGGGCCATGGCTGGCTGATTCACCAATTCCTCTCACCTCTGTTTAATACCCGCTCTGATGAGTACGGCGGATCTCTGGAAAACCGGATGCGCTTCCCCCTGATGATTATTGACCGCATCCGTCAGAAGGTAGGACGGGATTTCCCCCTGGATATCCGCATTTCCGGCGCAGACGTGCTCCCCGGCGGCCTCCAGCCCGAGGATATCGCAGTAGTGGCCAAGGCTCTGGAGCCTCAGGTGGACATGATTTCTGTCTCTTGCGGAGGCGTTTATCATCCCAAAACTGCTGAGCGCATGGCTCCCAGTATGTTTATGCCCCAGGGCGTGAACGTGTATCTGGCGGAAAAAGTAAAGCGCTCCGGCATGAATATCCCTGTTTCCACCGTAGGCGCTCTGTCTGATCCCGCCTATATGGAGCAGATCATTGCCTCCGGCACTGCTGATCTGTGCAACATTGCCCACGGCCTGATTGCCGATCCCTATCTGCCCTATAAGGCCCTTCACGGTCTGGATGAGGAAATCCGTCCCTGTCTGCGTTGTAACACTTGCCAGGAGTCCCTGGCCCGCCAGCCTCAGAAGCTGGTGCGCTGCGCCATCAATCCCCGGGCTGGTCTGGAAGCGGATCCCCGCCTGGATCCCGATGTGCCCGCCAAAAAGTCTAAACTGGTCCTGGTTGCGGGCGGCGGCCCCGCCGGTATGGAAGCGGCCCTGACCGCATCCCGCCGCGGACACAGAGTCATCCTCTGTGAGAAGGAGGATAAACTGGGGGGCACCCTGAATATTGCCGATACGGTCTCCTTCAAGGACCGCATGAAGTTGTATAAGGATCGCATGGTCAATCAGGTGCTCAAAGACGAGAATATTGAGGTGCGCCTGAATTGCCGGGTCACACCTGAAATGGTGGAGATCATCAACCCCGATGCCCTCTTTGCCGCCATTGGCGCTGTCGCCGCTGTTCCTCCCATTCCGGGGATTGACAACCCCAAGGTGATCACCGGCAAAGCTGTCCATGGCCGGGAGGCCGAGGTGGGCCAGAAGGTAGTCATCATTGGCGGCGGCCTGGTGGGGGCTGAGACCGGCATCCACCTGCTGGAGCTGGGGAAGGACGTCACCATTGTGGAGATGACTGACCGGGTGGCTGCGGACTGCGCCGGTTCCCACCATGAAGCCTGCCTTTCCCGGCTGGAGAACGCCCAGGTGCTCATGAATACCCGCTGTGTGGAGGTCACTGACGAGGCTGTTATTGCTGAAAAGGACGGTGAGCGGATCACCTTGCCCGCTGATACAGTTATCCTGGCCGCCGGTATGAAGTCTCTCACCGCTGAGGCTTATAAATTGGGCGCAGATGTGTTAGATTTCGCCGTGCTTGGTGACGCTGTCAAGCCTGGTAAGATTCAGGACGCTACCCGCACGGGCTTCTTTGGAGCGCTGAACCTGTAATATACGGTAAGAATATCAATTCCTCATGGAAGTTCTTGAATCAACCCGCACATATAAATTCCCCGCCGAAACAGGCATTTCCTGTTTCGGCGGGGATTTTTATCCCTTATTAAAGACTGATGAAGTCCGAAATCTTTCAGGTAAGTTCAAAATAGCTCTCGTTGACGAACCATACTTCCCCATGCTATCATTCCACCAGGCTCGGGAACAGGTTAGAAATTCAGGGCGTTTCAAAATATTATGAGGCTGAGGTTCCGATTTCCTGCCGCGTATGAGTCCTTAAGGAAGTTCTGAATAAAGCGCCGATGACGCATTTGTTCGGAGGTTCCTTAGTTTCGCGGGGGAGCGGAAGCTCGCCCGCTTGATTTTGCCCTCAAATGACAAAAATGATTCTGATGCAAGAAAAAGTTGCAAGTATCTCCAAAAAAAGAATCCTTTCCCCAGTGGCGTTTATCTGTCAAAATAATAGCTGCGGGAGGGATTTTTATGGATTTGACCCAGTTAGAGTATTTTAGAGCGGTGGCAAAATATGAAAATGTCACAAGAGCGGCCAAAGAACTCTATGTGGCTCAGCCCACCCTTAGCCAGAGTATTTCCCGCCTGGAGGATGCCTTGGGGGTGGCTTTATTTGACCGCCGGGGCGGAAAGCTCCATCTGAACAATGCCGGGCGTATGTTTCTCTCTCGGGTAGAGAACGCCTTTGCCGAGCTGAACAATGGCTTTTCTGAACTGGAGCAGTATAAAGAGCACCGGCAAGAGTGGGTTTATGTGGCGTCCTCTGTGATTGACATCTTTAAGGTTATTATTCCAAACTATCGCAAGGTAGACGCATCGGTCCATATTGACCACTATTTGACCTTTGATCGGGGCATTATGGAACTGCTGATGAACAGCAAGGTGGATTTTGCTATCACACCAGCCCCGATCAATGATCCCAATATTAAGTGCATCCCCCTCTATGAGGACGAAGTCTTTGCCGTGGTTGGCCACTCCCATCCTCTGGGGAGGCGCAGAGAGGCGACTTTGGAGGAATTGCGGAAATACCCTCTGATATGTAATAGCTGTGATTCAGACATTAAGTTCATGGAGGAGATCTTCCAAACTGATTATCAAAATCTGGATATCATTGCTTCCAGCAGCGAAAGCCATATTCCACGGGAGCTGACTGTGGACGGTTGCTGCATTGGCTTTATTCCCAGCCGGGTGGCGGTTAAACACCTGAAGTATCCGGAATCTGGCCTACATTCCGTGCGCGTTGTTCCCGCTATCCACCGCACCAGTTGTATTTCTATCAAAAATACCCACCAGTTGTCTCCCCAAGCGAAAGCCCTGTATGATTACATTGTGGATTTCTGTGCACAGGAGAGCGAGGACGTGGGCGATTATATCAGGAGTTACTATGGCTATTGAATTTTTGAATGGGAGGCATTCATTCTTCCTGTTTTACAAACAAGGCATGAATCTTTAAAATAAAGACGCAGTGAAAATTGAGAAGAGTTTTGTGCAGTCAATCAACCCAACCCTAAAACAAAGAGAGGAGACCATTTTATGACACAGACAATGTCACTCAAAAGCAAGCTGATCCGCTGGGTCATCTGTTTGCTCCCGTTGTTCCTGCTTCTTGTTCCGGTGAACGACGCTTTCACCAGCCCCATCCGACTGTTCCTTGTGGAGACTCTGATCCTGATCCTTTGCCTCTGCCTGGGTCAGATCGACATGATGATCGTTACCTTTGCGATCCCCTTTGTCTACTATATGAGCGGCATACTGGATATGGAAGCTGCCCTGTCCTCCTATGCCGGCTCTATTATCTGGATCGGCGTCGCCTGCTTTATCCTGGTGAACACCCTTCAGCGTCTCGGCCTGATGAGCCGCATTGCCTACTGGATCATTTATCACACCGGCGGCACCTATCGTGGCTTCTGCTTTGGTATGCTTCTGGTTGGGATCGTGCTGAACATCGTGGCTCCGGCTCCCCAGGTTGCAACAGTCATGTTCTTCCTGTGCGCCAGTATCTGCCGCGAGTTCAATATGAAAACTGGCAGAACCTCCGCCGGCATTATGTTTGCCTCCGTGATTGCTTGTAACACCACCCAGCTTTTCCTTTATATGCCTACTCAGCAGGGCGTTTCCTTTGGTATCGTGGGCGTAGATATGTCCTGGATCACTTATTTGATTCACAATGCCATCTTTATCCCGGTGGTTGTGCTGCTGTGCTTCCTGATTACTGTTATCCTGCCCAAGGATGAGGACTTTAACGGGAAGGAATACTTTAAGATGAAGCTGGCCGGGATGGGCAAGACCTCTCTCCAGGAGAAGATCACCGCTGTGATCCTGATCATTTTTGTCGTGTTCCTGCTGACCACTACTTATACCGGTTTCCCCATTGTCTATGGCTTTATTTGTGTCCCCATCATTCTGTTCATTGCCGGCGTGGGCAAGACGGAGGATATTGTCAAGGTCAATTTCGGCGTGCTGATGATGATCGGCGGTTGTATGTGCATCGGTTCCGCTGCCTCCGCAGTGGGAGCGGGCGCCTGGATTGCCAACGCACTGCTGCCTTTGCTCAACGGTATGAGCAAGTATGTGTTCCTCTTCTTTAGCTATGTGTTCGGTGTAGTTATGAACTTCCTGATGACCCCCATGGCCGCAATGAGTTCTCTGTCCGAGCCCTTGGCGAATATCGCTGCCACCCTGGGCATCAGTTCCGAGTCCACCATGCTTTCCTTCTGCTGCGGCCTGGAGCAGTGGATCCTCCCCTACGAGGTGGGTTCTCTGGTCACCATGTTCTCTCTGGGCTATGTCCGCATGAAGGACTTCATCAAGTTCGGTGTGGCAAAGATGATCGTGGTCACTGTATGTATGCTGGCTTTGGTCATCCCCTATTGGATGCTCCTGGGCGTGTAATCAAACCACAATACTCTCCCGATTTTCTCAAAAGTATCTAAGCAG
>CAZGOQ010000147.1:0-5052 GCA_964527315.1 uncultured Oscillospiraceae bacterium
CCGATTCCATTTCAAAAATCAGAAAAAATGTCTTGACAAACTGCTCCCCGAGGGCGACGCCTAAATCCCCTCCTGCGACTAGGCTTAATCTGGGTGTATGATAGCATTTGCGGAGCGACCAGCTCGTGCGATAGAGAAAGAGGAGTGCATATGCATGGCGGATATGAGCATTCAGAAACTATACCAGGCAGCGCTTACGGAGGGCCTTCGGGATTGCTGCATTTCCGGCTGGATGCGCACGGTGCGCGACAGCAAGGCCTTCGAATTTATGGAGATCAACGACGGCACGTATTTTAAGAACCTGCAAATCGTGCTGGAGGATGGGGCCACGCAGGATTTTTCCGAGGTTGTTAAGACCACGCTGGGCAGCGCCATCCGCGCCTGGGGCGAGCTGGTGCTCACTCAGGGAATGAAGTAGTCCTTTGAACTGAAAGCCACACGCGTGGAGGTAGTGGGCCTGTGCGACCCCAGCTTCCCGCTGCAAAAGAAGCGTCATTCGTTTGAATATCTGCGCACCATCGCTCATCTGCGGCCCCACACCAACACGTTCTACGCGGTGTTCCGCATCCGTTCCCTGGCAGTGCAGCTGCTGCATGCGTTCTTTGCGGAGCGCGGCTTTGTGTACGTGCATACTCCGATTATCACGACCAGCGATTGAGAGGACGCCGACGAGATGTTCCAGGTGACGACACTGCCCATGACGCCGAATGGCCAGCCGGACTCTACACGCAGGATTTCTTTGGAAAGACCGCCAACCTGACCGTGAGCGGCCAGCTTAACGTGAAAACGTTCTGCATGGCTGTCTATACCTTTGGTTTGACCTTCCGCGCGGAAAAGAACTATACACCGCGCCATGCGGCCGAGTTCTGGATGGTGGAGCCGGAAATCGCCTTTGCCGATCTGCTTGACGATATGTAGCTGGCCGAGGATATGCTCAGATATGTCATTACTCATATCCTGGCGGAAGCGTCCGAGGAAATGGCCTTCCTGAACCGCTTTGTGAAAAAGGGCCTGCCGGATCGCCTGAATGCCATTGTGGATAGTGACTTTGCCCGATGAACCTATACCGAGGGCATCGAGATCCTCAAAGCCAGCGGAGAAAAATTTGATTACCCGGTGGAATGGGGTCTGGATTTGCAGACCGAGCATAAACGCTTCCTGAGCGAAAAGCACTTCGGAAAGCCCGTGTTTGTGTACAACTATCCCCAGGAGATCAAGGCCTTCTATATGCGCCTGAACGAGGAGGGTAAAACCGTTGCCGCGGCGGATCTGCTGGTTCCCGGCGTGGGCGAACTGATTGGCGGCAGTCAGCGTGAGGAGTGCCTGGATGTGCTGAAATCCCGCATTGAGGAGCTGGGCATGCGCGAGGAGGATTATGCTTTCTATCTGGACACCCGCCGCTATGGCACCAATCCGCATTCCGGATTCGGCCTGGGCTTTGAGCGCCTGGTGATGTATTTGACCGGCATGACCAACATCCGCGATGCGCTTCCTTTCCCCAGGACTACGGGCAGCGCTGAGTATTAAGAGTGAATGAGCAAAGGAGCAGAGGGTCTCACGTGGACGCTCTGCTCCTTTTATACCTTGTTGGTAAACCTTGATGAACGGCATCCCCTCGGAGGAGGCTTATTTGATGCCGCTATATGCGAAGGACTCAATGAAGCGGCGCTGGAAGATGAAGAACAGAATCAACAGCGGTGCCACAGCCAGCAGCGTTGCGGCACAAGTGTCGCTCCAAAGGGCGCCAATTTCGCTTGCCTGTGCGAAGATGGCAAGACCGACGGTAATCAGGCGCTTGCTGGGGTTATTAATCACAATCAGCGGCCACAGAAAATTATTCCACTGATAGCTGCCGGCGATGAGAAAATGGGCAATGTAGCAGGGAACCAGCAGTGGCAGGTAAATCTGCACCAATGTGCGAAATAGGTTGCAGCCGTCAATTTTGGCAGCTTCTTCCAGCTCATACGGGATGGTTTTGACCGTTTGCCGCATGAGGAATGTTCCCATTGCGCTGGCGAAGAAAGGCATAGCCGTTCCCAATATGGTGTCATTCAAGCCCATTTTGGTAATGGTCATGTAGTTGGGCAGGATCAAAACGTCCGCAGCGATCATGATTTGCATCAGGAACAGCACAAAGAGAAAATTCTTTCCATAGAAATCCAGACGTGCGAACGCATAACCGCTTAATGTAATGGTGATAGCCTGAACACCCAGCACCAGGGCCAGAAGGAGGATTGTGTTCAGATAGTAATTCGCCCACGGCGCCATGGACCAGATACGGGTGAAGTTGCTCAGCGTGGGCATCCATCCCACCGCAAACAGATCCAATTCAAATTGCTTTGGCACAAAGCCGGTGCGTACCAACCAAATCAACGGAACCAGACAAATAATGGCAAAAGCATACATGAAGGTATAGAGCAAGAACTTGCCTGGGGTCATTTTCCAAGAAGCAACATGAACTTTCTGCTTTTTTGCCGTAACGGTTGACATTTCAGCCACCTCCTTTATGCATAGAATGTATGCTTATCCATTGTGAAAAACTGAATACAGGTCACAACAAGCAGCAGGACAATCACAACAACCGTGATGGCGCTGGCCATGCCGATGTTGCTTTGATCAAACGCTTTTTGATAAATATAGAACAAAAGCATGTTGCTTGAGTTCCCGGGGCCGCCTTTCGTTAGGATATAGAGATGATCCACCATTTTAAAGGCATTGGTCATGGTGATAATCATACAATACAACGTTGTGGGCATCAGCATAGGCCAGGTGATGGATCTGAAAATCTGCGCGCTGTTTGCCCCGTCGATGCGGGCGGCCTCGTACAATTCCGGATTGATGTTCTGCAAGCCGGAAATATAGAAGATCATCATATAGCCTGCTTGTTTCCAAATGATCATGACGATCAGCGCCCACAGTACCGCATCTGGATCTGTAAGAAAATGCCAGGTTGTGTTATTGAATATACTTGCTAGCAGACCATACATGGGTGTGTATATATATAGCCATATGTTTGCTACGGCAACCATTGGCATCAGCGTCGGATAAAAGAAACTGACCCGAACCAGTCCCTTGCCCGCTTTTACCTTGTTGGCGAAAATCGCCATGGCAATAGCAAGTCCCAGAATCGTTGGCACGGTCACAAGCACTACAATCATGTTGTTCCGGAAGGATTCCGCGAAGATGGCATCCTTCGTAAACAGCCTCACATAGTTATCAAGCCCAATAAATTGTGGGCCGGTAGCACGTGTCGCGTTGTTATTTTTGAACAGCGACATATAAATGCTGTAACCGATAGGATAGAACGTAAACATTGCGAGAAAAACGAACGAGGGCACCAATAGGAGCCAAGCAAGTTTTGTGGTTTGCCATTTCTTGTGCTTTGCACGGATAACACCTTGTTTAATGGGCGTCAGTTCCATAAAATCATCTCCGTAGCCCGAAATGGGAGCCTAAGTTTGAAAAAGGGGACCTCCCCATTCCCCGCGGGAACAGGGAAGTCCCGTGTTGTGCGCTTTCAAAATCAACGGTAGTCTTCCAAAATCGCATCAGCAGCGGCCTGAGCCTCGGCCAAAGCGGTTTCGGCATCCTTCGTGCCGGTCATCACTTCTTCGATTGCGGTATCCAGTATATCCTGAACGGTGCCCTGATCGTACACGGAGAATTCAGCATAGGCATACTGCAGCTGGTCGCGGGCAGTCAAACACTGGGGGAAGGTAGCGGCATAGTCCTGAAGAAGCTTGGTTTCATAAGCCTCGGGACGGGTGGCACAGTAGCCGGTATCGATGGACCACTGGGCGACGCGATCGACATTGCCGGTCATCCACTTAACGAAGGTAAACGCAGCCTCAGTCATTTCAGGAGTGATGTTGGAATCCTTGAACAGGTAGAAGTTACCGCCTCCGGTGGGGCTACCATAGCTGCTTGCCACGGCGCCCTGCTCCAGAGAAGCAGCGGGCAGATAAGCGGTACCGAATTCAAAGGTGGCATCATTCTTGACGCTGGTCAGCTGGCCAGTGGTGTGGTACATCATGGCAACGGTGCCGTTGACGAAGTCATTGCGAGTGTTGGCCCACTTGGGAGCTACGGGCATGAGGCCCCTGTCGCTCAGACTCTTCCAGAATTTGAGGCCGGCGACGGTTTCGGGAGCGTCAAAGTAGGTTTCGGTTCCGTCCGGACTCATCAGGTTCTTGCCGTTTTGGGTCAAGGTCATGGTTTGCAGCATCCAGTAAGCATAACCGGCTTTGTCACTGGGAATTTGGATGCCATAGCGGATCGTATTGCCGGCCTCGTCCTTCTTAATCAGCTTCTCGGAGAACTCAACCAACTCGTTCCAGTTGGCAGGGGGCGTTTCAGGATCCAAACCAGCCTCTTTGAAAGCCTCCTTGTTCCAGTAAAGGATGATGGTGGAGCGCTGCCACGGGATGCCATACACGGTGTAACCACCGTTACCGTCGGGCAGGCGGGAGTTCTCCATGAAGCCATCATAGAAACCATTCAGCCACGCCAAGTCTTCCTCTGTGGTGCAGAACTCGTTGTAGCTCAACAGCTTGCCGGTGGAAATCAGCTGATACAGGTCGATTGAGAACATCAGCGCGATGGCGGGGGTGTTGCCGGCGTCAATATCAGCAAAGACCTTGGTGCGAGTGTCAGCGTAGGAGCCGGCATAGATGGGGTTGATCTTAATGCCGGGATATTCCTCGTGAAACTGGGCCGCCAACTCGTTCATCAGCTGATCCGGGCCGGCACCAACGGACACGGGAAAGTACATGTTCAGTTCGATAACGTCGTCGGCCAAGGCCATTGGCGCCAGACCAAGCAGAATCACCAGGGCCAAGAACAGGGATAGGAACTTTTTCATAAACACCCTCCTTGTTTGGGAAGTCAATCGGCCTCCACTTTTGTTTTTTTAGGCGTATCCGTGCCTACATGTTATTTATATAGTATCATAAGTTTTGGGGAAAGTCAACAGTTTTTTGACATATATTCATAACAAGTGTGTACGGGCGTCAAGCATCGGTAACGCGAAAGTCAAGAGGGGAACTGTCAAGG
>CAZGOQ010000148.1:0-4978 GCA_964527315.1 uncultured Oscillospiraceae bacterium
TCCCACATTTTCAAAACAATAAAAGAGATGGAAAGACTCTGCGCATTCCATCTCTTTTTTCATGTCTGCTACACGGTATTCGGCAAAAGATCAAGCATTGATGCAGTGTCAAAGATAATAGGGTCATAAAAGAGCCCGATTTATTCGATTCCAATGGCAATAGCCAGATATAGTAAAAAGGCTGTAGGGATTTCTATCGCTTTATTTTACGTTTAGGAGAAAACACCCTTGACAAATTCCGTCACAAAATCCACTGCTGTTCAGTTGCTGCGGGACGATGAACTTTTCTATAAAAAATGTCCCGGCTGGGTATGTTTCCTCTATCGACCGAAAAGATGAGATTCTCGTGATCACAAACCGAAGCAGTAAGACGCCGGCTCCTTCCCCAACTCCAGCATCCACGCAAACTCCTTCCGTCGAACCAGGCCCAGAGCCTTCCGTGCCGCCATTTTTGGAAACAACGCCAGTTCTAAGGACTGTCCCAACATTTACCCCAATACCTGTACTTCCGCAGACAGGACAGGACTGGATCCCTGCTGTAGTATGCGCCTTTGCTGGTATCATTTGTATTGGCGTTGGTTTGCTGCGAAGAAACACTAAGAAAACTTAAAATCTGGCGATTTATGCCCCTGGCAGGAAAATCCGCGCCATCTAAGCAAAGGTGCGGATTTCAGGCCCTAGACAAACGCTGCTGTTGAGCGTCAGCACTTCAATTTCACGCTTGACGTGCTGCAATCGGATAAATATGTGTTCGCTCGCGGCAAAGCTATAGTCCCATTCCACAAACTGCAGCGCAGAGTGCGGGAGTCAGGAGATATCCTTCACCCTCTTCAGCGATAAGCCGCCCTTTCCGTCCAGCCGTCCGCTTTTCAGCTTTTCCTTCAAAAAATCGTTGATGTCCGTGACTGTGAGATAATTCACCTCCGATCGCCCATCGCCGGCAGAACATACCGCTCCACAATGCACTCACAATTGGCGTATGAGGTGGAACCGGCCTTTGCCTGGTTTGCGGAAAGGCATAACGCGAACAAGCCCCGCACTGTCAGACCAGATCGAGGCCGATCCATGTTATGTTTTTTGCTTCTTTTTGTGTCATGTTCCTTACCTGGATCCTCCAGGATTTCGTTTTCGACTGTGTTTTTGGGGGACGCAAATCGTAATTCCACCATTCACATCCGGCAGGCTGCGGCGGCACACGCCGATGCCATAGAGCGTCTGAATCACGTTCTCTGTCAATGTTCGCTCCGGCAGCCCATCAGTCAGGATCTTACCGTTCCAAAGGGCCAGTGCCCGACTCGCGTACAGCAGCGCCTGATTGGGGTCGTGGGTGGAGTAAAGGATGGTATACCCCTGAGTTGCAAGTTCCGAGATTCGTTCCATGACCCGGTTCTGGTTCCCATAGTCCAGATTTGCCGTTGGCTCGTCCATGACCAGAACATGGGCGTCTTGCACCAGTGCCCGGGCCAGCAGCGCCAACTGTCGTTCACCTCCGCTGAGTTCCTCGAAGCCTCGCCGCGCCAGATGGGCAATCCCTAAGGCCTCCAGGGTTTCCGTTACTTGCCGCTCCTGCGCCGCGCCAGGCGTGCCAAGTATGCCTATGCGGCCTGTCACGCCCATAAGCACCATATCCATGACCGTGTAGTTGAATGTCGCGGACGAGTTCTGGGGAATATAGGCGATCCTGGAAGACAGCACTGTCCGGCTCATAGTACGTATGTCCTGCCCTGCCAGTGAAATTGTCCCCGTATAGTTCTTCAAAAAACCCAGCATACAGCGCATCAGGGTACTTTTGCCCGCACCGTTGGGACCAAGCAGGGCGATCAGTTCCCCCGCCCCGGCGGAGAAGGAGAGTCCCTTCAGTACTGGCCGCGCTCCGTAGGAAAAGCACACGTCCCGCAGTTCAATCTTCACGCGCTCCACCTCCTGTCAGGATCAGCCAGGCAAACACCGGTGCGCCCACAAAAGCGGTCAGGATGCCGATGGGCAACTCCGCCGTAGCAATCAGCCGCGCTACATCGTCCACAACGATCAGAAAAGTCGCGCCCAGTAAAGCAGCGGATGGCAGCAGCCTACGGTAGTCATAGCCAAACAGCAGGCGGCAGAAATGGGGGATCACAAGCCCCACCCAGCCAATCAGACCGCCCACGGCAACGCTGGCGGCAGTCATCAGCGTGGCGCACACGATTACCACGGCCCGTAGACGCTGAACATTGACGCCCATACTCTCTGCCTCTTCGTCATTGACTGTCAGCAGGTTCAGCCGCCAGCGCAGACAGAGCAAAACGCCCATCCCAAGCAACACCGGCACAGCCAGAAATGGCAAATCTCTGGGCCGGATGGATGACAGGCTTCCCATCAGCCAGTATGTAATGGCAGGCAACACCTCGTCCGTGTCGGCAATCAGCTTCAAAAAGGAGGTTGCCGCTGTAAACAGGGAGGATACCATCATGCCGGAGAGTACCATGGACAGGGTCGCGTTGATCCTGCTGGCCCTTCCCAGGGCATAGGCCAGCAGGACGGCGGCCAGCCCCATGACGAACGCTGCCAGTGAGACGGTAAAATAACTTGCCGCGCACCAGATAGCCAGCGCTGCGCCGAAGCCCGCCCCGGAGGATGCCCCCAAAATGTCCGGCGACACCATGGAATTGCGAAACAGGCCCTGGTATGCAGCCCCCGCCACCGAAAGCGCCGCACCGATCAAGGCGGCGGCTGTCACCCGAGGCAAGCGGATCTGAAAGAAGGATGACTCCGCGCCGTCCATCCACGTCTGTGGGATGTCTGCCACCCGGGACAGCAGCAGTTTGACCAGCGTCACAGGATCCACTGGATAGCGGCCCAACAGGAGAGAAACGAAAAAAACGGTGCAAAACAACACCGCCAGCAGAATAAGCCCCTTTTGAGCGCCATGCCCGCTTCTTTTGTCCATTTTCTTCCTCGCTCTCTCCCGGTCATACGGATTTTAATGAAACGATCAAAACTGTTTTTATGCTCATATGTTCTCTTTCAGCAGCTTGTCCAAGACCTCATCCCTGTTCTCTCGCGTGACCGTGAGGATTCTGCTTTTGGGGTGCGCACGCACTGCGTCCGCCAGTACGCCTGGCAGCGCCCGCACCACCCCAAAAATGGGTGTGTCTTCCTCCAGTTTTTCCAAGACCGCCCTCTGAAAGAGGACGGCATCGTCCTCGGTAAAGCCGATCTCGTCCATAATGAGAAGATCCTTCTCCCCATCGTCCTTCAGCAGAGCCACGCCCACGCGGTCAAACACTTGAGGAAAAACCTCCCGCCGCCGGTGGGGCCACTCTCCCTGCCGGAACATAATCCGGTTTTCTTCCGTCAGCGCCGTGTCACCAGCCGCCGGGACAATATGCACGCTGTCCTCGCCGTTTGCTCCTATCACGCTGGGCACGGTGCGGAATCCGCCCACCCGCAGTCCGGGATGAGATTCCAGCCAACGGCGAATGATCGTGGACTTGCCCACCTGCACCTCTCCTGTCAAAAAAATATGCATTTATTCCTCCCGGTATGTGGAATGGGCCAGCAACTCCCGCGCCTCGCCCTCTGTCAGTTCGTAGTGGAAAAACAGGCTGTAAAACGATCGTGTCTCAGCGATCATGTCGTAGTCGAATACGTCCGGGTAGAGCAGATCACCCAGCCATTTGACCGCCAGCACGCGCTGCACGGAGGGTGGCCGATCCATCCAGTTGTATGGCCCATAGGGCGCCTCATATACTGCGCCGGTCCGCACCGCCGTAACATCAGCCCAGGTGGGATCATCAAAGATCTCATCGTAATTGGCCTCTGGCGAAAGGATGACCACCTCCGGATCCCAGAAAATGATTTGCTCCATGGAAACCTCGTTGCCTCCCTCGGATGCAATGCTGTCCAGCACGGCCACGTTGACCGCTGCCGCGTAGTCCAGCACCTGGGCGTGGACGCTGCCCGCACCCAGAACCTCTGTGCCGTACTCCCCCTGAGCATACAAAACGTGCTTGCGATCGCTCTCCGGAATTTTCGCGGCGTACTCCTCTGCCTCGGCCAGAGTCTCGCGGATATAGGCTGCGCAGGCCGTAGCCTGCTCCGTATCTCCAGTTATTTGTCCCAGCGTGTCGTATGCATCCGCCATGGCCTCCAGACTCGCCTCGATAAAGACGACCGGAACGCCGGTCTGCCTCTGGAATTCGTCCATATCGTCGTTGATGTCCTCCTTCGCCTCCCCCATGTCGATAATGACGTCGGGCGCGGAGGCGATAATCTCTTCATAGTTGACCGTGCCGCCGCTGCTGTAGAATTTCCCGGTCACCGGCAAGTCATAATATTTCTCGTCTATGTACTTCTTCTGTGTTTTCGTCAGGGCCGAGGCCCAGCTTTGCAGCTTATCCGGGCAGAGGGTATAGAGGATCATCTGGGCGAGCGGGCCAGAAGGAATGATGTCGTTTATCTCCACAGGTAACTCCACCTCCCGTCCGCAGGAGTCGGTAAATGTCCATGTCTCCCCCTGCTCTTTCTGTCTTGCCGCGCCGCATGCGGTCAGCGTGGAACATAGCAACATGGCGGAGAGCAGCAGCGCAATCGCCTTTCTCATGATTCCGCCTCCCGCTCAAACTCGATGCGGACAACGGAATAGGCCCACAAGCTGGACTCCGCTTCTGGAATCAAAAGGCGCATGGGCTGACAGCCTTCCGGCAGCGGCTCGCTGCCATAGGAAACCGCCAGAACCACCTCGTAGTCCGTCAGATATTCTCCCTTTAACACGGCCTTGTAGTTATCAGCGCACAGGAACCGGATCTTGTAAAAATCCGACGCCTGGCAGCCGTACTGGGCCAGAAAGGTGTCCAGCAGTGGTCCATAGGCGTTCACGGTGCCCGCCTTAGCCGTGGCTCCGGTCGCCGTGCGGGAGACGCACTCCAGTTGGGCCAGTTCGTCGGCCGTGATGGTAAACTCCTCGTCCGTCAGTCCGCTGACCGTGATCGGCGTGTCG
>CAZGOQ010000149.1:0-4912 GCA_964527315.1 uncultured Oscillospiraceae bacterium
ACTCCGAACTTGCGTCCATATAGACGTCGCAGCCCCGGTCGCCGTTATCCTCCCGGCAGAGGATCGCGCCCTCCAAATCAGAGCCCTTCGTCATATAGACGCCCAGATAACTCCATGTATCATAGATGATGTTACCATCCATCTCCTGATCAATGGTATAGAGCACGCATTCCGAACCGTTGGCCCCGGCAGTGCCCCAGCCCCGCTGATTGGTATTGCAGGCGCAGAGCAGAAAGGTTTCCATCCCCTCTGGATAGACCATTTCCACATCCGAAAGACTGATATAGCAATAGGTGTTCGTGGTATAGAACATCTTGGCGTTGCCGTTTTCAGAGACATTATTGGCCTTCAGAACGCCGCCCACCATAGTGCAGAAGGTGGTGCCCTCCTCGCTGTCGCCGGACATGGACTGATAGATCATGACGTTGCAGTTTTCATCATCGTCCGAAGCCGTGTAGTTTCCTTCCAGATAGGAGTTATACATACGGAAAGGATTACGGCCCTCAAAACAGATGGCCTGGGCATTGTTTGCCTGCATGGTGGCATTGGCCACAGTGATATCCGCCACGCAGTAAACCGCAGGGGAACCGGTGCCCAGAGAACCGTTGGCGATATAAGTGCCCCCGTCTACGGTCATAATGCCGCTGCCTCGGTCAGAACGGATCGCCGCCGAGGAACCGCCTTCGGTGGTCACGGTACAGTTTTCCGCATGGAGCGTGCCGCCTCCGGCTACCATAATACCGCCTGCGCCGCCTGCCCCGCTGGTGATTACTTCCATATCCTTCATATGAATGGTGGCGCTACCATAGGCAAAGACACCGTTGGCGCCGCTGGCAGCCGTCTCCACCCGGCCGCCATCTATGGTCAGTTCAGCAGGCGCGGCCTCATCTTCAGAATAGGCCAGCACGCCGGAATTAACGCCGTAAAAGCTGCCGTCGTCACCGGTCAAATCTCCTGCCGTCTTAGTGACAGTGGAATTTTGGATGGTGGCTGTGACCCCGGGGCCGACCCGGAGCGCCACCTCTTTTTCCCCGGTGGAGTCCGGGAATGTTTGATCGGTGTAGTCGCCAGAGTCCAGATCTGTCACCGCATCGGCAGTATAAAATGTCATGGAACCGCCGCCGGGAGGCGGTGCAGGCGGCGCATCATCCCCGCCAAACCCGCCGGGCGGGGACGCCATATCTGCCGCTAACACGCTGGCAGTTAACATCAGAACCACTAACAGCAATGCCATTGTGCGCCGGAGTTGTTTCATCTTTTTCATTCTGTTTCCTTCCTTTCTGTTGATTGAACAAAAATATTGTACCCTCTTGGTAGTCAAAAGTCATTGTTTTTTTCTAAAAGCAATCAAATTGAACAGCTGCGGCATATTTTGCACCAAAGCTGTTTTTTTATTTGCACTGTCACAAAAAATGCGGTATACTATATATTAAATTGATTCGGGAGTGAGTAATATGGATCCCAACGCAGAAAACGTCATTCAAAATGTCGGCGCCATTGCAGAAACCGCTTCTATCTTTTATAACAGCATTTCAGGCCGAGTACCGAAGGATGTGGCACTTGTCCTGACGCAGCATTTCATGGAGTTAAGCATGGCCCGAAAGCCTTCTCCCAACCTTGCCGCTATTTTGGCCGCAGTGCAGGCTGCGGAAGCCAGGCGCCGGGCGGAACAGCAGAAACAGCCGCAGGAACAAAATTCGAGATCTTCGGCCGCGGATCCGCCAAAACCGGAACCTCCGCAGTCCCCTCCCGTTTCCCCCGGGGAAACGCCCGCCTGACCAATTCGAATTTACAATTTGTCCACATTTTCTTTATAAAAAGGTCACAAGTATCCCTTATGATGAAATCATCAAACAAAACCTCCACAGTTTGTTTGATACCCTTCCTTTTTCTCCTCTTTTTACTCCTTACATTTTCCTCGAAAAGCACCTGCGGACGAGTTTTCGCCCGCAGGTGTCTTGTTTCCCGCAGCAGTTCCGGATGTATATTCCTCCGTGCCGCACTGTTTTTTGAAAAAATCTCCTGTGTATTTCTTTTTTTCGCGGTTAAACTAACCGTGAAACAATATGCAGGAGGAAAATGAAAATGAAGCATACAAAAATTAAGCTGTTAGTTCCCATACTGGCGCTCATCTTCTGTTTCAGCGCCTGCGGTTCGAATGAAGCCGACAACTCTCAGGTTTCCCCCTCTCCCAGCGCGGAGACCTCCATGGCGCCCACAGACAACGCGGGCGACACGTCGGACAGCGCTCCGAACGGCGTCATTGAGGACGATCAAAGCAGCGCAAATGGCAACGCCACAGACGCCGGGGAAAATACCGGCAGTACCAATGACAGCGCTGCGGATCGGGGATCCTCTTCCGCCGACAGCAGCAGAGCCGCCAGCCGCTCCGCTACCAGTTCTGGCCATACCGATAATGGAACCGACACTGGCCACAGCAACGACGCCCATGATACCGGTACAGGTACTGAAGCCGACAGTTCTCTGAAAAAGGCCGGCGAAGATGCCGGAAACGCGGTAAAAGATGCAGGCCGCAGCATTGAAAACGGCGTTAAGGATATGGTCGGCTAACAGCAAAGCACGCCAGAGAAATTTTCTCTGGCGTGCGCAGTCTGTCAAAAAACTACCCAAACGTCCCTGATTTCTGTATAAAAGACGGGAAGGGGGCGTTTACTAATTTTTTGACAGTTTGATGGAGCGGCGACGCCGCTCCCTGTTTATGATTTACGCCGTTTCCGGTTGATCATGCCGTGCAGGCAGGAAAGGGCGTCCGCCAAACCTCCGAGCCGGTCGATCAGTCCCATGGATACCGCCTGCTCTCCATAGACCACGCTTCCCACATCCGTGGCCAACTCATCGGTAGAAAGCATCAGCCGTGTAAACTCCTCCCGGTTAATCTTTGAATTTTTGCAGACAAATTCCACGATTTGATTCTGCGTCCGCTCCAGTGAGTGATAGGTTTGAGGCGCACCGATGACCGTCCCGTTGACCCGCACTGGATGAATGGTCATCGACGCAGTGGGCACAATCATAGATTTTTTCGCGCTCACCGCCAACGGTACGCCAATGGAATGGCCGCCGCCCAGCACCAGAGATACCGTTGGCTTCCTCATTCCGGCAATCAACTCAGCGATTGCAAGCCCGGCTTCAATATCCCCGCCAACTGTATTTAAAAGAATCAGAAGTCCATCGATCTCTCTGCTTTCCTCAATGGCTGCGATCTGTGGGATCACGTGCTCATATTTTGTGGTTTTTGTGGTCTCGCCCAATACCTGATGCCCTTCAATCTGGCCAATAATCGTCAGGCAATGGATGCTACATTCGTCGCTCCGCAGTTCTGCATTTCCAAATTCGATGGTTTGCTCCCGCTGTTCCCGTAGCTGATCTGTTTTTTCACTGGACATGGCTTTCCCCGCTTTTTTGTTTTTCCAAAGTATATCCGATTCCGATTCTCTTTATACCTCCGGCATTCCATCTTCCCTGAGCCGCAGTTCCAAATAGGATATCCCGCTTTCCCGAACCAGCTGATAAAAACAAAACAGTTCCTCTGCAGGAAGGGGCTGGCCGCATTCCCACCGGAAACGAAATATGTTCCCCTTCCGCTGCCCGGGAGGATAGTTGACGCCGGCAATCTTCCCACCGGGGAAGGGCTGGAACCCCTCCCCCTGCAAACGGATTTTTCCGGAAAGGAGCCTTCCGCGCGGCAGCCGGGCCGTCGGCATGGCTGCCGTGAGCACCATTCTTCCCTCCTCCGGCGCCGGTACTCCCAGGGCACACTCCCCGCCGGAAAATACGCCGTAGACACGGCAGAGTGCTTCCACTTGAAGCTGTGCGTAAAAATGGGTATACAGTCCCTTCTGCTCCGTGCTGAGCACGCCGCATTTCGTCTCATCCAGATAAACCGGCACCTCCAAAAAAACACCCCCGCACAAGTCTATGCGGAGGCGTCTTTCTTTATCCGTGGAGTCCCAGGCTTACCGCGATGGCGTTGTCCACCCGATCCATCATTTTCTCGTCCAGGTGGCCCATATGCTCTCTCAGGCGGCGCTTATCGATCGTCCGCACCTGTTCCAGCAGTACCACCGAATTTTTTGTCAGTCCTACCGTCGGACCCACAAGTTCAATGTGAGTTGGGAGTCTCGCCTTATTCATCTGTGATGTAATGGCAGCCGCGATGACCGTAGGACTGTGCTTATTGCCCATATTATTCTGGACAATCAGCACCGGTCTGGTTCCTCCCTGCTCGCTTCCTACTACAGGACTGAGATCCGCATAATAAATGTCTCCGCGTTTCACATTGTTATCCATTTTGATATCACTCCGTTACTTTGCTGGCGTTCCCGCCGCAGTCCTATTCTCCCCATCCTATGGAAGAATTATTCAGGAGCGCCTGGTTCATCCTATGGGACCTTTGTCGAAACGTGAAAAAAGAAATTCCGGTTTTTTTGAAAAAGGGGTTGATTTTTTTTTAAACCTATAGTAGAATACTTAAGCGTTTTGAGAGCGTAGATTTCCGGGTGTGGCGAAGTTTGGTATCGCGCTTGAATGGGGTTCAAGAGGCCCCGAGTTCGAATCTCGGCACTCGGACCATCTAATGATAATCCGAACTACATTATCCAGGTGGGTAGTGTGTTCGGATTTGTCATTTCTATTGAAAATGTGCTGTGATGAACAAGGGCGGGGTCAGCATCCCGCCCTTGTTTTTCACCCTTTTCTGATAATATGGTTTGTCAGACAAATCGTTCTTTATCTGCAAAGTAGTCTTATTTAGCCCTTTCTAATAGTTTTTAAGCTTGCGGATATTCCAAAGAATACCCGCAGGCAGCATCCGGCAAAGCACCGGCAGCTCATATTCTATTTTTTATTGCTTCAATAACCCTTTGAACAATAGCGGATGAAATAGAGAAATTCT
>CAZGOQ010000150.1:0-4898 GCA_964527315.1 uncultured Oscillospiraceae bacterium
CCATGAACAATGCGTTTGTCCATAACTATGTGATCCGGATGATCGACCGGGTACACGCTCACGGAAGTCTGTGCCTGATGCAATCTCACCGGCGGATGCCCGATGGTCTCAGCTTTTCAGAGCCAAAGCCCGGCGGCGGACCCTTCGGCCCCGGCGGTCCCGGTGGTCCACCTCCCGGCATGGGCGGAAATGGGCCGAAGCAGCACCGCATCGGCACAGAGGGCCGGCCCGGCATGTCCTCTCGGGGCATGGGCGGCATGGGCTTCATGGGCGGCGGCGGAGACAAGCGTGTGGCCACCGCCGAGGAGATCAGGGACTATATCGAGGAGATCGCCAACGACGCGCTGGAATATCGGGGCCTTGGTTTCGATGTGGTAGAGGTCACGCCCATCGGCGATGTGGGTGCGGCGGCTAATACCCGTACCGACCAGTACGGCGGCTCGTTGGAGAATCGCTGCCGTGCCACCACGGAATTGCTGCAGCGGATCCGTGCGCTCTGCGGCCCCTATTTTCTGATTTCCATGCAGGTCCAGGCGGACTTTGACCCGGAGTGGGTGGAAATGCTGAAAATCTGGGACGCATATGTGGACATTTACCATGTCCGGCCCCCGAGAGCCTGCGGCGAACATCCCAGTACCTATATCTTTGCGGAGGAAAGCCCGCTGGCCCTGGAGTACACGGAGAAACTCAAAAAAGCAGGCGTAACGTCCATTGTGGGTGCGGCCTGCGGGTTCCAAAATCCTGACGTGATCGAAAAGGCGATCGAGGACGGCAAGTGCGATATGGTCTTTATGGCCCGCACCTTTAACTGTGACCCGGATTATCTGGAAAAGATCATCGAGGAGCGGCCGGAGGACATCACGCCCTGTCTCCGGTGCGATTGCTGCCACAGCGCCATCTGCGCTGTCAATCCGATTTTCGGGCTGGAAAATGTCTATGACGGGATGTTCAAGCCCTCCAAGGGCGGCAAAAAGGTGGCTGTTATCGGCGGCGGCCCGGCGGGAATGCGGGCGGCCATGGTCTGCGCGGAGCGGGGCCACAAGGTCACAATTTTTGAAAAGGCTGCGGTGCTGGGCGGTCAGGCCACCCATGCAGATTATGTAAACGGGAAATGGGGCATCAAACGGTTCAAAGATTGGGAGATCCTCCAGTGCGAAAAGCTGGGTATTGAGGTGAAACTCAATACCGAAGCCACCCCGGATATGATCGAAGCGGGGAACTACAATGCGGTCATTGCGGCCACCGGCGCTGCGCCCATGCGGCTGGATATCCCCGGCGGCGCAGAGGCTATGCACCCCATTGAAGTCTTTGGCAACGAAAGTAAGCTGGGGCACAAGGTGGTCATCACCGGAGGCACCATGACGGCTTTTGAGTGCGCCATGTATCTCTGCGATACGAGCCATGATGTGACCATCATCACCCGATCCAGGATGGCCAGCGACTGCGGCGGGCATGATGCGCCACAGACCCGGGCAGCACTGCTCCGGCAGTACCCCAATATCAAGGAGATCGGTAACGCGCAGATTTTGTCCGTTACTGGCGGCAAGGCCATTTATCGGAGGAAGGACGGCTCCAGTGGAGAAGAGCCTTTCGATTCTGTGGTGGTTAATGCCGGCGTCCGACCCTGCGTAGAGGAGGCGGAGACATTCTTTGGCAGAGCGCCGGAGTTCTATGTGGTGGGTGACGCACAGATTACCCGCGCCCATGGGATGCAGAGCCAGATGCTGCTGAACAAGCCCGATGAATTTATCAAGGGCAATATGCGCTATGCGAACTTCTCGGCCTTCATGGCGGCCAGTAACATCTGATTGCAAGCAAAAATTTGCCCCGCTGCAAATGTGCAGCGGGGCGTTTTCATAGGTCAGAAAAGGTTTCATCAGGGATGCCGCAGATTGGGGCTTTTCCGCATCCAGCTGTCATAGGCGTCCCGCATGACCGTTGCGCCGTAGTATTCGAGAATGCGGAAGGAAAACATCAGATGAAACACCGTCTCGCCATCGTGGAGATCAACGCGGATCAGGTCGTTGATGCGCTCCAGCCGCTTTGCCAGCGTATTGCGGTGGATAAAGAGAGAAGCAGCCGCTTCGCTGGTATTCTGGTGGCAGGAGAGGAATGCGTGGAGCGTGCCCATCAGTTCCGTACCGTTTTTTCGGTCATAGGATTCCAGCTTTAAAACGGCGGAATGACACAGCTGAAGCAGACTGGTCTGCGGAGCGCAGAGTTCGAGGCAGTGATAGATGGAATAGGCGTCGTAGTAGAACATCGGGCCGGCACCCTCCAAAAGTATGCCCATTTGCAGCGCTTTCATGGCCTGCTGATGGCGCACGGAAAGATTTTTGATGTGATAGGAGATCTGGCTGACGCCCGCAATCATGTGCTGCTTCCGGAAAAAGGTTTCCAGATCTCGGAGTACGGGTGTGTCCTGGGTGGTCTGATCGAAAACATGAATCACCAGCTTGATCTGGTTTCCATACAAAAAGGCTGTGGCGTCAGGGAATGTTTGAACCAGCGCCAGCCGTTTTTCCTCCAGCGCCAGATAGTCCGCGCCTGCGTCGGTTTCCGCCTGCCTTTCCGGCCCCAGGGTCAAAACCCGGTAGGGCGTCTTGAGATTCCAGTGGAAAAACCGGCATCGATCCAGTATTTTCTGCTCGTCTGTGATGGCGCCGTTGAGCAGATCGGAGATGAAAAACTCCAACATATCCTCCGGATATTCCGCATAGTGCAGTTCCTTTTGCATTTTCAGACTGCAAAGATCGCCCAACAGCGCGATCAGATCCAATTCTTCCTGGGTGGGCACACCACCGTAGCAGGGGGAGAGAAGATAGCCGATAAGCTTATCCTCCTGGCTGACGGCGCAGCGGATGATGGGAAGGCCGGTGGTGTCGGTGGAGAGTACCGGTGCGCCGGCCCGAAGGGCGGTCTGATAAAGAGAAATATTGACCACATTCATCGGCAGGCTCTTTTCCTGATTGATTTGCAGCCAGCGGGGATCGTCGATGGACTGGTCCGGCGTGATTGCCAGCACATGGTAGGTGAGATCGGCTAAAATCAGGGGACTGCGAAGAAAGAGGCGGGCCGTTTCCAGCAACGCCGAGAGACTGCGGCAGTTCATGAGCGCATGAATATTCTCTTGCAGTGTATTATCCATGGAATATGCTCCTTTCAAAAGCTGCGAGGGGGCTATTACGATAACCGTCGTGGAGACACGTCGGGATGTGCATAGTATAACAAATTTTGAGCGGATTGTCAGCAGCTTTGCTGAATGTTGGGGCAAAAATGTACACGGTTTTGCAAAAAAAGTGTGCAGATCAGACTTTACGACTATGGGAAAAAAGCGATACAATGCTCAAAGAATATTTGCAGCGCAAATGAGAGGAAATATTGGAAATGAGGAATGGAAGATGGCGTACAGCAACAAGGATTATCAGAGTATGTATGCGGAAAAAAAGCGCACCTTGCAGGAATGCCTGGATATGATCATTTCCGGGGATCACATCTGCTTTGGAAAAGACTGCAATGAGCCGCTGCTGTTTTGCCAGCAGCTTCATACCATTGCGCCCCGGGTCGAAGGCGTAACGGTACTCAAAGGCCGCAGTTCAGACTTCGGCTTTTTGCAGAACGAGGACATCAGGGGTCATATTCTGACCCAGTCCGCTTTCTTCTCCAGGGGATGGCAGCGGCCGCTGAAACTGGGCAACTGCACCTTTGTGCCCAATGATCTGAGAGATCAGCCCTTCTGGTACAATGCAGCCAATCCCCGGAATGTGTACATTGCTGCGGTGACGCCCATGGACGAAAACGGCAACTTTCAGGTAAATCTTTCCCAGATGTGGGAAAGGGACATTGATCCGCTCTCTTGCAAAAAGATCATCCTGGAGGTCAATCACAATCTGAAAACCGTAAACGGCGGCGTGGAAATCAATATCAGGGATGTGGACGCTTTCTATGAAGCGGAATATCCCATCTATGAGATCCCCGACGCGCCCTCCTCTGAACTGGATAACCGGATCGGTCAGTATGTGGCGGAGCTGGTGCACGACGGCGATACCATTCAGCTGGGCATCGGCAGTCTCCCCAATGCCTGCGCCCGAAATTTGATGGACAAAAAGGATTTGGGTATCCACAGCGAGATGTTCACCAACCTGATGGGCGCCATGGTGGAACAGGGCGTCATCACTGGCGCCCGGAAAAATCTCAATCCCGGCAAGCATATTTTCTGCTTTGCCGGCGGCACCAGTCATCTGTTTGATCTGCTCCATGGAAATCCGGACTGCATCATCCGGCCTGCCAGCTATGTGACGGACCCCATGGTCATCAAGCAGAACGACAACATGGTCTCCATCAACGCCATTATGGAGATCGATCTGACCGGCCAGGTCTGCTCCGAGACCATCGGCACCCGGCAGTATTCCGGCCCGGGAGGCGGCTTCGACTTCGCCTATGGCGCGGCTCACAGTAAGGACGGCCGCAGCATTCTGATCATGCACTCCACCACCAACAAGGGTGAGAGTAAGATCAAGCCCATTTTGACCCCCGGCGCGGCGGTGACCATTCCGCGGCCCTATGTGGACATTGTGGTGACGGAGTACGGCATTGCCCATATGCGGGGCCAGACGGTGCAGAACCGGGTGAAAAACCTGATTGCCATTGCCCATCCCGACTACCGGGCAGAGTTGACGGCGGAAGCCAGAAAGCTGTTCTATCTTTAACTGCATACCTCTGGTCGCAAGACCGATCGCCGTAGCACCCCTGCAGGAAAATTCCTGCGGGGGTGCTAATTATATACCTAATAATAAGTAAAAATTAATTACTACAAAAGTAATAAATAATATTGACAGAAGGAAAATTTCGTGATAAACTGCAAATAACAATCTGTGAAGGAAAAGAAAGGGCCTCGT
>CAZGOQ010000151.1:0-4828 GCA_964527315.1 uncultured Oscillospiraceae bacterium
ACTCCTCCGGCGTGTCAAACGCCGAAATACGCGCCTGCTCTGCCTTCGCTGTATGCTGCAGCAACCCCTGTGCAATGGACTTAGGGCGATTGCGATTCTTCTGCCCATCTTTTGTTTTCCCCCATACCAGGAGATTGAGCGCGTCAACTGCCATAGCCAGCAGCAGCGTATCCCGCCCTGCCGGAATGCCGGATGTTTTTTGCTTAATGCGTGAATCTTCCCTCAGCCCGGAAGCTAGGGTTGCCAGCAGAGGGACCGGCAACCCTCGATAGTTGAAAATTCCATAGGTTTCCGCCATATCGCAGATCAATGCGTCCCTGTCTGTGGCGAGCATTCCGGCGAGGGCAATCAGTTTTTTCCCTCGGCTCCCTTTGCGTTAAATAGTTCCGCAATTTCTTCCGTCACTTTTTCAAAAGGGACGGTGCCGTCTTTCAATCTTAGATGGTCATAGAGCCGCTTCCGTTGTTCATTGCCAAATACCAACTTACATACAGTGGAGATCGCAAGCGGATTTTCGCCGCCAGCGTCCGCCAGCGCATCGATTAGCTCCATGTTTTCAAACACGGAATCTGGAACGTTGTACGCAAAGCCGCTTTTTGTCGTTCCCGTCATGCCGCATCACCTCACGTTGCATCCGCCGCAGTCAGATACTCATAATGCGTATTGCCTGCATCGTCCACCATAGCGGTAATTGTGATTTCGTACCCAACGGCGCTCTCATCGGAATAGGAGATTTCCCCGATTTCTGTGATAAACGCCTTGGGGACAACGATACGCTTTGCGCCGCCGTTTTGGAGTACAAGCTCGAATACCCAGGCGGACGCGCCCTTTTCCGTGGCGTTGGCGGAGATGGTTATGCCGTCGGACAGGGAACCAGACACGTTATTATCGCCATACACAGTTTTCAGTACATCGGTGTTGGCGGATTCGATCAGCGTAAAGCTGAAGGTGTCAGCCTGGTCGGAGTTGTAAGTGTACACGATGTCACCGCCCCAGGCTTTGATGTTATTGCTGGTGGGTGAATTGCTGTTGGTCAGGCCGTCGTCAGAAGCGTAGCCCAGGCAAGCAAAGGCTTTGTCCAATTCGGCCTTTGCGTCTGCTGGAAGGGCTGTCCCCAAAGGCGCACGGTAGATTGCGCCGCCAACCTTAGGTTTCCCGATGTTGACGTTAGCAGTGGAATTTGACATGATTATCATCCTTTCTATCAGTAATGCGTTAGGTCATATACCGCCTGATAGCGGTATGTTTTGGTTGTGGTGTCAGTAAAATTGTAGTCAGCGTTCAGTCTGGCGCCGCCCACCTGAGAGAGGCCGGGAAGCCTGTCCATGGCTTCTTTGACCTGCTCATTCAGCGCCGCGGCTTGATACAGTGTCGGGGCGTAAGACTGGACGGCAAACGTGGAGCGGTTCACTCGATTCTCCCGGCTGCTCCCGGTTTTCTCCGCAACGACGAATGTCTCCAGCTGTTTTTCCGGCACTTCCAGGTAAACCGGCACTGGCAAAGCGTTGGAAAGGTGATCCAACACGATCTTTTCAATCATCCGGAACCGCCTCCCATCGCTTTTAAGATTGTGTTGTTTTGGGCGTTTTCTCTGATAGCCTCCGCCGTTATGGCCGCTACTTCCGCGTTAACGCGGTTTTTGCCGGTTTGACAGGTTACGCTATAACCGTTTCCAAGCCTACTCTGAGCGGAAAAGGCATACGATTTGCAGATGTCCATCATCTCCTGGGAGCGGAGCAGACTGCGCACTCCGGAGCGGTTCAGTTTCACCTTCAGATTACTCATAGCGCTCTACCTTTACTTTTCTGTTCCAGGACAACGGGACGAGCGCCTCGATCCCCTGGGTGACGCCGCCATAAGTTCGGAACTTCTGCCCGAAAAACTCCACTGTGACATTAGACCAGTCGTGGGTGTCCCCTTTCGGGATTGCCAGCGTATAGGCCAGATGCTTCCCGTATAGCTGAAGCTCGTTGGTAATATCCTCTGTGGACGGTTCACCGATCAGAACATTGGACACCGTTTCTGCCACTTCTTCATAAACGGGCGCGTTGAACGCGTCCACGCCGGTCTGCGTCCTGACGTACAGAATTACGTCAATCCCCTTGATCCCCATAGAAATTGATCACCCCGTATTTCTGCCGCAGCAGCCCCAGCCGCTTCAGGTCGTTGTTGAGGATGTTCAGCACGCCGCCGCCTGGCAGGGCATAGGTGCCGCTCCAGGTGTAGCCCATAGCGGACTGAGATTCCTGCGAAAGCAAATTGCTGGTTTCGGTGCTTTGGGATAGTGTTCGTGAGACA
Organism: uncultured Oscillospiraceae bacterium; assembly: GCA_964527315.1. Taxonomy (GTDB): domain Bacteria; phylum Bacillota; class Clostridia; order Oscillospirales; family Oscillospiraceae; genus HGM13006. Next base: position 2,299 of record CAZGOQ010000151.1, read on the forward strand.
ATTCCGACGGTGACGATTTTCACCAGCTCTGTGGAGAGTTCCCCGGAAGCGATCATTTCATCCAGATCCTTACCGCGCTTGCCGGCCTCAGCCCGCAGTGCGTCGCATACGCCCGGCAGCAACACTGCGGCCCGATCGATCTCCGCAGCTGTCAGGGTCCGCCAAAGCGACGCGATATCGTCTGTGGTTGCATAATTGCTCATTCTGCCGGCTCCTTAGCTTTGTGCGGTTTCCGCGCTGTTGAGGTGGAAGGCCGGTCTTTCACGGCCTCCCAATCTTTTCCTGACAGTGCTGACCGAATCTCGATCACCGCTCCGGTTTTCTTATTCCGGTACTTCATCAGGCGCTCACGATGCGGACAAAGGATGCCGCATCCAGGATGCCCCAGCCTACGAAAGCCTCGGCGCGGAGCACCACCTGATTGTAACGCTTCAGATCGCCAAGGCCGTCCGGATCGCCGTACTCGATTATCTCCATCGGCACGCTCTCCGAATAGCCCCATTTAAAAGCGTTCTGGAAGTCGCCAATGATCGCCCGGTCAGTGCTGGAGCCGAAGGCCACAGTGCTGTTGATATCGGCAGCCATGCCGCCAAAGCTACCGGGATTCGCTCCGAAGCGGTATTCGGGATAGAGATACACGCCGGCGCCGGAGGCTTTGATCTTACCCAGGGCGGAACCGACGGTGGGCGCCATGGCAATGCCATTGATCTCGCCGTCCTCCCCCTGGATCACCGCCACCGCGTCGTCAATGTTGTCATCGGCAGAAGCGGCGTCATAGGTGATCGTGGAGTTTACCAACGCATCAAAGCTCTTGCCGGATACGGAATCAGCTGCGGTATTGGTTGCGGGATCAACCCCATGAAAAGCGGCAATATCCAGGCCCCTGGCGATTTTCTTGGCGAAGCCGTCCGAAAATGCCTGAAGGTACGGCAGCCGCGCCTCATCACTGGATTTGATGAACTCATCACTCACCCGGTGCTGGTAAACGAATTTGATCGGAACGATGGTGATCGGCGCAAACGCGGCAGAGCCAGCCGGCTTCGCTCCGCCTTCACCGACGATAGAAACCTCGCCGTCCAGAGTAAAAGTCATGACCTCGCTGCCGGTAAATGCAACGGGGGTCTGACCGGACAGCTTTGCCAGCGTGGAATGCCCTTTTGTTTTGTCGAACATGCCGGCAACAAGTACCTTAGGCAGTTCGAGCTGTGTGGTCAAAGTAGATGCCATAGTTTATTCTCCTCTCATTTGTGACAGCACGTCCTTCCATGCCGTCTCCGTGGTCCGCGTGCCCTTGTCCGCCTCGTAAGTCCTCAGCGGCGGGGCGGCGGTGTTGGTCCCTAGCAAAGATTTGAGGTTCTCTGCGTCTTTGCGGATGTCGTCCTCGGTTTCCCCGGTCAGACGGTCGGCAAGACCCCAGTCCAGTCCAAGCTCATTCGCCACCCTCTGTTTTACCAAGTCGGTCTCGTATTTGTGGTTCTGCGCTTGCAAGATTTGGCTCTGCTGTTCCATATCCGCGTACTTCTTTTCCTGATCCTCGATCTGTTTCGTCAAATCATTGATCTGCTTTTTGGACGCTTTTGCTGCTTCCTCCTGCTTTTCCGGAGACAGCCAGCCTTCATATTTCTTAGCCTGTGCCTCCCGGTCGCGCTTAAGGCGATCTCCGATCAGAGCGTCCAGATCCTCCTGTGTGGTGATCGGTTTTTCCAAAAGTCCCATGTATTTTCTCCTTTTCCCGGCTTTCCGCGCCGTAGCGTAAATTTATGCATGAAAAAAGCAAGGCCAAAACCGGTCCTGCTCTGTGCATATAAAGTTTAGTACATAATGCGTTGCGGCTTCTTTTCCTTGGCCTCGCCGCATGCCCAGGCCGCCAGAATAACAGAATCCAGCAGGGCGATTTCCACACCCGCTTTGATGGATCTATACCCAAATCCGCCGTTGCTGCCAATCGGGCGTTTTTCACAGTTGGATACCGCCTGTTCCAGAGATGCCTGGTCGCAATGGCAGATGTGCTGACTGTATAAATGCTGCTCAAAAGCAGCGTTAGCCAGGATGATCTCCTTCACGGTAGGCAGGATCGGTGGCCGCATCTTGGCCTCCTTCATCCTGTTGGCAAGAAGCTGCTGCCCGTTTGCCCCATCAATCACGACCGTTTTCACGTGGGGATTGTACAGGTAAGGCAGAATCCAGGCAACGCCCTCCCGAATCGGACGGCAGTCAATACACTCCACAAAAACCCGGCCGTCCGCAGTGCCGACCGCAACGCTCACAGCCACATTGGCCCCGTCGTGGCCGTACTTCACACCGATATACGCTTTGCGGCGCAGCTCTGGCGGCTTTGGCACCTCCAGGTCTTTCCATTCCGCCTTGCTGATGGCGCTCTTTTGGTTGTAGCGAATCCACAGCCCCAAGCGCTGAATATTGAAATCGACGAGATCCTCCCCAATTTCGTCATAGACGGACCGCTCTGTGAAGATGGTCCCCAAGGAGGGGTTGGTCTGGTACCAGGCCTCTTTGTCGTATGGGTCTGTCT
>CAZGOQ010000152.1:0-4759 GCA_964527315.1 uncultured Oscillospiraceae bacterium
ATCCTCACACTTGCAAACCACTGTGCCATGAGAATAATAGAGGTTCAGGTGACTGTTATCAAATTGTTATCAAAAGAGCCTTTCAGAACCCGCAAAGCCTTGATACAACTGGGTTTCTGCGGGCTTGAATTTTATTCCCACTCAATCGTTGCAGGGGGTTTACTGGTTACATCATAGACGATGCGGTTAATGCCTTGAACCTCATTGACGATTCGGACACTGATTTTATCCAGCACCTCATAGGGGATCCTGGCCCAGTCAGCAGTCATAAAATCGGAGGTAGTCACGCCACGTAAGGCCAGCGTATAGTCGTATGTACGGCCATCACCCATAACGCCCACGGAGCGCATATTGGTCAGCACGGCAAAATACTGGGAGATTTCCGTATCCAGACCAGCGTTGGCGATTTCTTCCCGGAAGATGGCGTCGGCATCCCGAAGGGTGTCGGCTTTTTCTTTCGTAATGTCGCCGATGATGCGGATGGCCAGACCGGGGCCGGGGAAGGGCTGGCGCTGCACCAGATCTTTGGGCAGACCCAATTCGCGGCCTAACTCCCGCACCTCGTCCTTAAAGAGCATCCGTAAAGGCTCAATGATCTCCTTAAAATCCACATGATCCGGAAGGCCTCCTACATTATGGTGACTCTTGATCACGGCGGCATCGCCGGCGCCAGACTCGATGACATCCGGGTAAATGGTGCCCTGCACCAGATAGTCCACAGAGCCAATTTTTTGACCTTCTTCCTCAAAGACACGGATAAACTCCTCGCCGATGATTTTCCGCTTTTGTTCTGGTTCGGAGATCCCGACCAGCTTTGCCAGGAAGCGCTGTTCCGCATCGACCCGGACAAAGTGAATGTTCCACTTGGCGAAAGCCGCTTCCACTTCGTCACCCTCATTTTTCCGCATAAGACCGTGATCCACAAAGACACAGGTCAACTGATTGCCAACGGCTTCTGCCAGAAGGGCTGCGGCCACGGAGGAATCCACACCGCCGGACAAAGCCAGCAGCACTTTGCCGTTTCCAACCCTTTCCTGAATGGATGTAATGGCAGTCTTGCAGTAGTCTTCCATGGTCCAGTCGCCGTCCGCATGGCAGACCGCGTAGAGGAAATTGCGGATCATTTTCAGGCCGTTTTCCGTGTGATTCACTTCCGGATGAAACTGCACACCGTAAAAGCCCCGATTTTCGTCGCAGATGGCTACATTGGGGCAGCCGTCAGAATGGGCGATGAGCGAAAAACCATCGGGCGCTTTTGCCATATAATCGCCGTGGCTCATCCAGGAAATTCCCTCCTGGGGCAGACCCTTGAACAACTTGCAGGCAGTTTCATAATAGGTTTTGGTTTTGCCATACTCCCGGGCACTGTCCTCCTGGGCCTCTGTGACCAGACCGCCCAAACTCTGGGCCATCAGCTGACAGCCATAGCAGATGCCAAGAATGGGAACGCCCAGCTGAAAAATCGCAGAGTCATAACGGGGGGCATCTGCTTCATAGACGCTGCCGGGGCCGCCAGTGAAAATGATGCCGATGGGATCCATGGCTTTCAATTCGGAGAGGGGAGTGGTATAGGGCTTGACCTCGCAATAGACATTGCACTCTCGGATACGGCGGGCAATCAACTGATTATACTGACCGCCAAAATCCAAAACAACGACCAGCTGGTGTTTCATGGTGTTTTCTCCTTCCGTTTACCGATGGCTGATTTTCGTCACGTCCACCGCTCTCAACTCGCTGGAACGGCCCTCAGTGCGGGCCTGAATGACGGCGCGTGCGGTGTCAATGGCGGTAATGACAGGGATAGAACGCTCAGTGGCGGCCCGACGAATGGTAAAGCCGTCCTTGTTATGTTTCCGATCTCTGGCAGGGGTATTGATGACCATGTCGAACATACCAATCTCGATCATGTCCAGTATGGAGCGGCCGTCTCCCGCGTCCGCAATGCGGTTGACCAGCTGACTGCTGACGCCGTGCTGTTGCAAAAATTCATGGGTGCCCTTGGTGGCGTACAGATGCATTCCCAGATCCTCCATATTTCTGGCGATGGGGAGGATTTCGGGCTTATCCGCGTCCTTAATGGTGAGAAGGATGTTGCTGTCCTTTTTGGGAATTTCCAGGCCAACGCCCTTAAAAGCCTTTAACAGCGCCTGGTTGAAGTCCCGATCAATGCCGAGTACCTCGCCGGTGGATTTCATTTCCGGCCCGAGAGAGGTGTCCACGTCTGTCAGCTTAGAGAAAGAGAACACCGGCATTTTCACTGCGTAATAGGGGCTTTCGGGATAAAGCCCGGTGCCGTAACCCAGATCCTTGAGTTTTTCGCCCAACATGACCCGGGTGGCCAACTCGATGATGGGAACGCCGGTGACCTTTGTGATATAGGGAATGGTGCGGGAAGAGCGGGGATTGACCTCGATCACATACACCTTGTCGTTAAAAATCACAAACTGAATATTGACCAGACCCACCACATGGAGCGCGGTAGCCAGACGGCGGGAGTATTCCGCAATGATCTCCTGATGCCGCCGCTCGATCTTGATGGGCGGATAGACGGAGATGGAGTCGCCGGAATGGATGCCGGCCCGTTCAATGTGCTCCATGATGCCGGGGATCAGGATATCCTCACCGTCACAGACCGCGTCGATCTCCAGTTCCCGGCCCATGAGATATTTGTCTATCAGAATGGGATGTTCCTGGGAATACATATTGATAATACCCATGAAGTCCTCAATGTCCTTGTCATTGTAGGCGATCTGCATTCCCTGACCGCCCAGCACATAGGAAGGGCGCACCAGCACCGGGTAGCCGATGCGGGTTGCAATCTCTTTGCCCTCCTCGGCGGTGAAGCAGGTGCCGGCTTCGGCTTTTTCGATTTTCGTAATTTTCAGAATTTCGTCAAATTTTTCCCGATCCTCTGCCGCGTCCACGCCCGCCGCATCGGTGCCCAGAATGCGGACGCCCATGTTCGTCAAATCCTGCGTCAGCTTAATGGCGGTCTGACCGCCGAACTGCACCACCGCGCCCCAGGGCTTTTCCAGTTCCACGATGTTCTGCACATCCTCGGGAGTCAATGGCTCGAAATAGAGTTTGTCCGCCACGTCAAAGTCTGTGGAAACGGTTTCCGGGTTGTTATTGACAATGATCGTATAGCAGCCAAGTTTTTTCAGGCTCCAGACAGAGTGGACGGAGCAGAAGTCAAACTCAATGCCCTGGCCGATGCGGATGGGGCCGGAGCCAAGCACCAGCACTTTTTTGGGAACCTCCGTACCTTCGGCTTCATTTTCCTCGTCATAGGTGGAGTAGTAATAGGGGGTGGCCGCGTCAAATTCCGCAGCACAGGTATCCACCATTTTAAAGGATGCGTGGAGGTTCATTTCATCCCGCAGGGCTTTGATATCGAAGTGCGTCTTGCCGCAGAGTTGGCCGATGAATTCATCGGTGAAGCCATATTCCTTGGCAAGGTGCAAAAGATCGTAGCTGAGGGGTTCGGAGGAGATGCGACGCTCCAGCTGGACGATATCCCAAAAGCGGTCGAGAAACCAGGTATCCACCCGGGTGACGGCGTTGATCTCTTCCGGAGTCATGCCCCGGCGCAGGGCTTCTACCATCACAAAGAGCCGTTGATCGTCCACCAGTTCCAGCCGATTGCGGACCTCCTCGTCGCTGAGATTCTTCAGACTCTCCAACTGGAGGGAGTTGACGTGCTGCTCCAGAGAGCGTACCGCCTTCATCAGCGCGCCCTCAAAGCTGCTGGCGATGGCCATGACCTCACCGGTGGCTTTCATCTGGGTGCCCAGCTTCCGGCTGGCGCTGACGAATTTATCAAAGGGCCACTTGGGAATCTTGACCACGCAGTAGTCGAGTGCTGGCTCAAAGCAGGCGCAGGTCTTTCCTGTGACGCTGTTTTTGATCTCATCGAGCGTATAGCCCAGAGCAATTTTTGCCGCTACCTTGGCAATGGGATAACCGGTGGCTTTGGAGGCCAGCGCCGAGGAACGGCTGACACGGGGATTGACCTCGATGACCGCGTATTCAAAGCTGTCCGGATTCAGAGCAAATTGGACGTTGCACCCGCCCTCGATTTCCAATGCGGAGATGATATCCAGCGCCGCAGTGCGGAGCATTTGATACTCCTTGTCCGCCAGCGTCTGGGAGGGAGCCACCACTACAGAGTCCCCGGTATGCACACCCACCGGGTCGATGTTTTCCATATTACAGACAGTGATGACATTGCCCGCCCCGTCCCGGATCACTTCGTACTCGATTTCCTTCCAGCCGGAGATACAGCGCTCAATGAGCACCTGTCCCACCCGTGACAGGCGGATGCCGTTGGATGCGATCTCATGGAGATCTTTCATGGTATAGGCGATGCCGCCGCCAGTGCCGCCCAGCGTATAAGCAGGCCGGACAATGACCGGCAGGCCAATCTCTTCGGCAAAGGTGATGGCATCCTCCACAGATTCCACCACCCTGGAGGTGACGCAGGGCTGGCCGATGTCTTCCATGGTGTCCTTGAAGCCCTGGCGGTCCTCCGCCTTACGAATGGATTCGGCGCTGGTGCCCAGCAGCCGCACATTGTATTTCTCCAGCGTGCCGTCCTCCGCCAGCGCCATGGCAAGATTCAATCCGGTCTGGCCGCCCAGAGTGGGCAGAATGGAATCCGGTCGCTCCATTTCAATGATTTGGGTCACGGAAGCGGTGTTAAGCGGCTCGATGTATACATGGTCGGCAATGTCCTTATCGGTCATGATGGTGGCGGGGG
>CAZGOQ010000153.1:0-4720 GCA_964527315.1 uncultured Oscillospiraceae bacterium
CTGAGGGGCAGATGGTAAAGCCGCATGGCTTCGATCACCTCCAGCCCCTTGTTCATCATGGTGGCGGAATCAATCGTGATTTTTTCTCCCATGGTCCAGGTCGGATGTTGGAAGGCATCCTGCTTTTGTATGTTCTCCAATTCCGAAAAGGTTTTTCCGTAAAACGGGCCGCCGGAAGCAGTCAGAATCAGCCGTTTGATCTCTCCCCGGTCCCGGGTCCCCATAAGACACTGAAAAATCGCGCTGTGTTCTGAATCCACCGGGATGATCTCGGCCCCATGGCGTTCCGCTGCGGCCACGACAAGTTCCCCGGCGCAAACCAGCGTCTCCTTGTTGGCAAGGCCGATCCGCTTTTTTGCTTCAATGGCCGCCAGCGTGGGCCGCAGACCCACCATGCCCATGACCGCCGTAACCACGACCTCTGCTTCTTTCATGGTCGCCGCTTCCATCAGCCCTTCCAAGCCGGATAGGACGGAAATGTCGGTATCTCGCAGCCTTTGTTTCAGTTCCTCCGCAGCCCTTGGGTCTGTCATGACGCAGAGCCTAGGCTGAAATTTCCGGGCCTGTTCCTCCATGCGGTCTACGCTGCCATTGGCCGTTAAGGCGCAGACCTTTATTCCCAGATGCTCCGCCACAGACAGGGTTTGGCGGCCAATCGAGCCTGTACTTCCTAAAATAGATATGGTTTTTGTTTTCATATTATGCGCTCTTTTCTATGGTTCAGCGGGCGAACACACCATCTCGCCCCGGGCGTCTACGTCTTTTGTTCCATACAGACGCACCTGTGTATGCGCCTGCGCCCTTATGACAAAACCGGCAGCAGCAGGATCAAAAGTTCCACCACCGGTGCGGCAAAAATCACGCTGTCAAACCGATCCAGCACGCCGCCATGGGCGCCAAACAATGTCCCATAGTCTTTGATGCCGGTCTCCCGTTTGACCAAGGAAAAGCTTAAATCGCCAACTGCGGAAACCGTCGCTCCCAGCAGCCCGTAAAGCACCGCAAAGCCATACTGGACATGGCAGTGGAACCCGAACTGCATCACAAGACCGTAAATCACCATGCTGAGCACACCGGTCAGCACACCACCCACCGCGCCTTCTACGGTTTTTTGGGGGCTGAGTACCGGCGCCATCTTGTGCTTTCCAAAAAAATAACCGGCAAAATAGGCGCCTGCGTCCGCAAGAAACGGGATCATAATGGGCACCAGCACATAGTGCCGCCCAAACTCCCCGATCTGGATTCTGACAATGCTGGAAAGGCACAGCGGGATCGCCAGCGCCGCAAACAGGCAGGCAGTGACGCCTTCAAATCTCACCGCCGGATAGGCCGCCAGCGCTTCTGAAAACAGCGTAAGTCCCAGCACCAGTACCGCAATGGCAAAGGGCAGGATCGGACTGCCGTAATAACTCCAAAAGGGAACCAAAAAGGCCATGACCATACTGTAGATCAGCATACGGACATGGGTCACAAGTCCGGTGGTTTTTAAAAACTCTCTCGTTCCAATGGCACTGAGCGCGGAAAGCGTCAGCGCCGTTACGATTGTGGGACACAGAAATAATATCACAAGCAGCAGAGGGATGCCCACCGCCGCCACAAGCAGCCTTGCTTTCATCTAAACTCCTCCAAAACGGCGCTGCCGGTTTTGATAGGCCGCTACAGCCTTGTCCAGTTCTTTTTCGTTAAAGTCCGGCCACATCACATCGGTATAATACAGTTCCGCATAGGCCGCCTGCCAGAGCAGAAAATTGGAAATTCGCATTTCTCCTCCGGGCCTTATGATCAGATCCGGATCCGGTGTATCTTTGGAATAAAGCAAACTGGAAAACCGGGCCTCTGTCAGGGACTCCGGGTCTGCGCCCGTCTCCGCGCACTCCTTGGCCCAGGCCTTCGCGGCTCTGACGATTTCATCCCGGCTGCCGTAGTTGATGCAGAGGTTCACCTGAGAATCCGAGAACTCCATGGACGCCTGACTGGCTTCCTTCGCCAGATCTCTCAGTTCCTGGCTCAGCGCGTCAAAATCTCCGAAAAAGCAGATCCGGACATGGTTTTTTTGCATATCCCGAATCGCTTCCAACAGATATTCCTTCATCAGAGACATGATCCTGGAGACCTCTTCCTCCGGCCGTTTCCAGTTCTCTGTAGAAAAGGCGTAGACCGTCAGATACTGAACGCCGATTTTCCGGCAGTACAGCGCAATGTTCCGAAATGTCTCCGCGCCGGCGGCGTGGCCCGCTGTCCGGGGCAGATGCCGTCGGGTCGCCCAGCGGCCATTGCCGTCCATAATAATGGCAATATGCCGGGGAATGCGGTCTGAAGTGTTTTGTATTTTTCTTCTTCGCAGCATCGTCAATCTCCCATCATCAAAAATGCGCCCAAAGGCGCATTCCAGCCTGTCAAAAAGTGCCTATGGCACTTTTTGACCGCTGTGATAGAATCTGCCCGGGCGAAACGGATTCGCCCGGCATAATGGAAAACCGTCGTATTTTTCCATTTACGCGCTCAAATTTGAGCGCAGTTCACACATGGCGCTTCGCAGGCGGTCAAAGGAGTCCCTTGACCGTCTCAATTACAGTTCCATCAGTTCCTTTTCCTTGGAAGCCACCATGCTATCCACCTTCTTCACATAGTCATCCGTGACCTTCTGCAGATCCTTTTCCGCTTCCTTCTGGTCATCCTCAGTAATTTCCGATTTTTTCTTCATATTCTTGATGGCGTCCATAGCATCCCGGCGAATATTCCGGATCGCAACTTTGCTCTCCTCGCCGTATTTTTTTACCCGCTTTGACAGATCTTTCCGGCGCTCCTCCGTCAGCTGAGGAAAGATCAGACGGATCAGCTTTCCGTCATTCTGAGGATTGATGCCCAGGTCGCTCATTTGAATGGCCTTTTCGATCGTCTTAAGCAGCGACTTATCCCACGGCTCCACCACCAGTGTGCGGGGGTCGGGAGAAGTGATGGAACCCACCTGATTGATTGGAGTATCCTGGCCGTAATATTCCACGGAAATATGATCCAGCAACGCGGCATTGGCCCGGCCTGCCCGAACGGAAGAAAATTGCCCGGACAGTACTTCCAGCGTCTTGTCCATTTTTTGGCTATAGGGTTTCATATCAACTTTCATGTTTCATTCCTCCTGAAAATCAACCGTGTACATATGTACCAATATTTTCACCCATGACAGCCTTCCAAATATTTTCCGGCTGCTTGAGGGCAAATACAAACACAGGGATATTGTTGTCCATGCAGAGACTGGTGGCCGTGGTATCCATGACCTGGAGTTGCTTGGCCAGCACCTCGGCGTAGGTGATATCGTCGTATTTTTCCGCGCTGGGATTGACCGCTGGATCGCTGTTATAAACGCCGTCGATATTCTTTGCCAGCAGGATCACATCCGCGTCGATCTCCGCCGCCCGAAGGGCCGCACCAGTATCCGTGGAAAAGAATGGATTTCCGGTCCCGCAGCCAAAGATGACCACCCGGCCTTTTTCCAGATGCCGGCAAGCCCTTTGCCGAATATACGGCTCAGCGATGGCGCGCATCTCAATGGCAGTCTGGACCCGAACCTCCACCCCTCTCTGTTCCAGACTGTCCGCTACCGCCAAAGCGTTGATGGTGGTGGCCAGCATCCCCATATGGTCCGCCCGAACCCGCAGCATCTGATCGCCGCCGTCCTTCAGCCCACGCCAGAAGTTCCCGCCGCCTACCACGACAGCCACCTGGACGCCCGCTCGGACACATTTCTTTACCACATCGCATACTTTTCCAATCACGTCAAAGTCCAGGCCCCGGTGGGCGTTCCCCGCCAGCGCCTCGCCGCTGATTTTCAGCAGCACCCGCTTGTACTTTGGCTGACTCATATTCACTACTCCTTTTTCCGTTGGTCGAGATGTCTCTCTGTTCCTCCCCTTATTCTACCCTAATTTTCCTCAGAAGGAAAGAGGAAATTTGTAAATTTCCAGTTAACGCGTGAAAAAATAGCCGAGCGACCTATCTCCGCCCCCTTTTTCGCAGAAAGGAATTGCAAAACCTCAAAAAAACGGTTATAATACAAAAATATCACCGCATTTTCAGGAAAGGATGATCGTTATGCCGGAAAATATCATGGAAGAATCCTCTAATTTCATCCATCATTTTATTGAAGCGGATCTGGCGCCAGGCGGTCGATTTGAAGGGGAACAGCTTCATACCCGTTTTCCGCCGGAACCCAACGGCTATCTGCACATTGGCCACTGCAAGGCCATGTGCATTGACTTTGGCAGCGCGCTGAAATTCGGCGGACTGTGTAACCTCCGCATGGACGATACCAATCCCGCCAAAGAGGATACGGAATATGTCGACGCCATTCAGGAAGATATCCACTGGCTGGGCTTTGACTGGGACGATCGTTTTTTCTATGGCTCCGACTATTTTGAGCAGACCTATCAATATGCGGAAGAACTCATCCAAAAAGGACTGGCCTACGTTTGCAGCCTGACGCCGGAGCAATTTAAGGAATACCGCGGAGATGAAAACCATCCCGCCGTCTCTCCTGACCGGGATCGCCCCATAGAAGAGAGCCTTGATCTGTTCCGCCGGATGCGGGCAGGGGAATTCCCGGAAGGCGCCTATACCCTCCGAGCCAGGATCGACCTGGCTTCCGGCAACTTCAATATGCGCGACCCGGTGCTCTACCGGATCCGCTTTATCGAGCACCACCGTCAGGGTACCAAATGGTGCA
>CAZGOQ010000154.1:0-4700 GCA_964527315.1 uncultured Oscillospiraceae bacterium
CCACATCCCGGCAAACAGCCAATGAGTTTGCAGCTAACTTCCGGATCAGGGGAACAGACTGTCTATGAAGCAGCCTTGCGGCTCAACAAGGAATGAAAGAACTTGTCCCTGCTGTCCTACAGCTATTGTATCACGGGCATCTCACAGCCTGCTGGTATTGTGGAGTGAACTAAGCAGATACACTTAAAATCATCTGCTAATCTTATTATACGAGGAGTAATGTAATGGCAAAACCCATCAAAAAAGTGAAATGCGATCTTGTTATTATTGGTTCTGGAGCCGGCGGACTTATGTCCGCATTGGCTGCACATGATGCCGGCATCAAGAATATCCTGATACTGGAGAAGTTGCATACACCTGGCGGAAATACCCTGTTTCCACGCGTTCCGTTGGATGGGCCGGGCATGCAAGGTCCCTCTCTGGAAAATGCGTCGAACGGAGAAGGCATGGCAGAACCACCAGGGAAAAATTTAGCGCACACCCCGGATGAAATGTTCGCACTGAGTATGGAATGGAGCCACTGGCGTAATGATGCGCGAATTGTCCGTGCGCTGGTATCCCGAGTCGGGGAGTTGGAACCCTTTTTGCAGAGGCATATGGTGCCGGGGACTCTCATTACCACGAAAACTCGGCTACCGCAATTGATCATTCCAACCTTGAAGGAATATGGGATCCCGATTTATTTGGACACTCGTGCCATGCATTTGAGGAAAGATACATCTGGAACAGTTGCCGGGGTTTTTGCAGAGGGGAAGCATTGCTGCTATGAAATTTCCGCAAAGGCAGTAGTTATGTCTACCGGAGGCTTTATTTACAGTGACACCTACATGAAACGTTTTTTCCATGCGTATTCGCCAAAGTTGAAGGAGGAACTGGCATATCTCGGTATGCGGCATACCGGTGATGGTATCGCCATGGCGGAAGAGATCGGTGGAAATCTCAACGGGACTGTTGCATTCGAGTGGGAAATCAATCGATTCCCCTGGGCAAGAATTGGGGCATCCTCCCTGATAGAGTTGGTCGAGCCAAATGCCAACCCCGAGGTCCTCTGGGTCGATAAAAAAGGGCGGAGATTCACCAATGAAAGCGACGGCGTTTCCCTCAACGCAATCTATACGTTAAAGGATAAAATGAGTTATACAATTTTCGATGAAACGCTAAAGCAGAAGTTTTACAACACGCCGCCACGGCCGTATGTGCTGGAGGATATTGGTCCCAACTGGCGGGAAAAATGCGAAGAAGAACTGGTACAACAGCAAGCGCTGGGCCGCCTGATTATAGCGGACAGCATTGGAGAGATGGCCGGGTTTATCGGCTGTGACCCTGACGTACTTCAGGCAAGTATTAACCAGTACAATGCATTTTGTGACAGTGGACATGACGATCTGTTTTTAAAGGATCCTGCATATTTGAAGCCAATCCGAACCCCCCCTTATTATTGTGTGGCAGCGAAAATCGGTATTCTCCTGTCCAGAGGTCCTCTGAAGGTGGACGAAACTATGGCACTGCTGGATCAGGAATACGATCCGATTCCGGGAATCTTCTGTGCCGGTGTGGACATTGGCGGTACAGATACGGACACATATTGCTGTCCTCTGGCCGCCCACTCGTTCCGCTGGGCGCTGACCTCCGGCATAATTGCCGGAGAGAGTGCGGCGCGGCATATCCTGCGCTAGCCGGGGGTCAGGTCAGAAACTGCTTTGCCTTTTGAAATTCCGACAAGGCGAACTCGTAGAAAAGCTGAGTTTCTTCCGGCAAAGGACGGCGGCACGGCAACGTGATGCCAATGATTCGCACACAACGAGGACTGGTAATTCGCAGTACCGTAACCTCTTCCGTCAAGCCTTGGCGGTACCTTTGCAGATAGTCCAGCTTCGGTACAAAAGCGATACCGCAGCCGTTTCCGACCATTGCATAGAGGCACTGATCATTCTGTACTTCAATCGTCAGGGGATACGTGAGTCCTAACTGTGCAAACAACGCTTCGCAGACAGTTCTTGTTTCACTGTCGGCAATGTCAATAAAATTTTCCGCCGCGAGTTCGTGAAGAAAGACACTCTGCCGTCCAGCCAACGGCGACTGTTTAGACACCAGCAGACACAGTTCTTCTTCCAGCGCCGGGAACCACTGAAGATTGCGGTTGTTTTCCGGCTGAAGGGAGATGGAGAGATTGATCTTTCCAGTGAGTAGTGCCTCTGTGAGTTCTTTCCCGGAAATCAAGCGCTGGCGCAGTTCAATCTCAGGGTGTTGTTGTAAAAACATAGGCACCAGCGTACAGAAAACCTCCGGCAGGGAGATATGGAGGGAGAGAACTGGATGCGGAATTTGGGACATCTTCAGCAGTTCCTGCCTACCGCTGGAGATCTGGGCTAAACCGCTTTCTACATATTCATAGAACACCCGGCCAAAACCGCTAAGTTCCAGATGTCTTCCGTTGCGAATAAACAAATTCACACCCAGTTCAGATTCCAACTGTGCAATGGACTTACTGAGCGCGGACTGTGTGACAAAGAGATTCTGCGCAGCTTTGGACATATTTTCTGCCCGTGCTACGGATAAGAAGTAATTGAGTTGCTGTAGTTCCACGGTTATCCCACCTTTCCCCTGTATTATACACGATTCATCCGAATTTTCCAATCCAACATAACTAAGATAAGGAGGGCCACTATGAAAAAGACAACAGCGCTGTTGCTAACCGGCATGATGCTTATATCCCTGCTGGTTGGCTGTGGCAGTGGAGACACAGGAATATCAACATCAGACTTGGACTCTATTGAATCTGCGGCTTCGGCAGAAACACCTTCGCTTGCGCCAACACCACCAGAGATCTCGACCCCCGTAGCGGAGCCGGACAGCATCGAGGAACCAACAGTTGAAGAACCCTATTTCCCTTTGGAGCAGACTGGATCCCTATCCATTTGGTATCCGTTCCCGTCCAACATTGCAGATTATATCCAGGGCTATGAAGAACATCCCGTGTTCCAGGCGGTTCAGGACGCTACAAATGTACAAATGACTTTTGTTAGCTGCTCGGACTATCAGACCGGAGAGCAATTCAGCTTGATGTGCGCCGCTGGGGATTACTGCGATATAATCACCAATGTAGATCAGAACTACACCAGTGGCCTTGCAGGTGCTATGGAAGATGGTGTCATTATCTCTTTGGATGACTATCTGAACTGCGCACCCAACTATATGGATGTCCTGTCCATGTTCCCAGAGGCGGAACGCGCAATTAAAACCGATGACGGAGAGATTGCCATGTTCGCCTGGATTGAGGGTGAGCAGTTTGTTAGTTCCGGCCCTCAAATCCGGCAGGATTGGTTGGACGCATTGGAGATGGACGTGCCGGAAACCTACGAAGAACTGGAGATGTATCTGGAGGCTATTCGATCCGCTTATGGCTGCTCCAGCCCATATTTGGTCAACAGTTCCTCTTTCGCGAATATTCTGGCAGACGGCTACGGTGTAAGCGGATGTGAAATTGGCGGACCGTCCGCCACCGGATCAGAGTTTTACTTAGTAGATGGCACTGTTCACTGTTCTTACCTTGAAGACGGCTACCGGGACTACCTTGCCATGATGCACGACTGGTATGAAAAAGGCCTGATCAGCAGGGACTTTTTAAATATCTCCAGCAACCCTATGGATTCCATCGTGGAGGAACTCATCACGACAGATCAGACGGGCGCATGGTTTGATTCTGTGGATTCTCTCACAACCTATATTTCCCTAAAAGAGGGAACCGATTTTGCGGTGTCACCTATGCCTGCCCCTGGACTGGATAGCTATTCCGTTTCCCATTTTGGATCAGAGTATAACCACGTGATGGGAAATACCGCATCCGTCTCTACCCAATGCAAAGATGTGGAACTTGCAATGCGCTGGATGGACTTTTTCTTTGGAGAAGAAGGCTCCATGCTGGCAAACTTCGGCATCGAGGGCGAGGCCTATGACTACGATGCAGACGGGAATCTCTATGTGACAGATCTAATACTTAATAACCCTGATGGTCTCAGTTACAATCAGGCCACCTACTTATATACGCTTGGCGGAAATTTCATCACGTACACAGAAAAATCCAAATCGGCTCTGAACTGGACTTGGCAGATGGACTTTGTGGAGGCAAATACCAAAAATTTTGATTCTGCCTGCGTCCTGCCCGGAGGCGTGACTCTGACACAAGCGGAATCCGATTCTATCGCGAATACACTCAGTGATTTGGAGACGTATGCCGATGAAATGGTCACCCGGTTTATTGTAGGTGAATCCGACATTGAAACTGAGTGGGATCCAATGGTACAGTATTTGAACAAAAATGGCATACAAAATTGCCTGGCTGTCTATCAAGCAGCATTGGACCGTTACAATGCGCGGTAAATAGAACGGATGTCCATTGCCAAGGAGTGAAAAAGCTGAAATCGTTGGACGGAGATTCTTTCCACCTGAAAGCCACTATGGGATAATCCCTGCCCCATGACAATCCGAGGCAGGACTGACGCCCTCCTCGCAAAGTGGCCTTGGCTCGCCACTCCGCAGGTCTGGACTTTTTCGTCAGCGTTAGTGGCTCAAATATTCGCTGGCGCATGGCTCAAAAATTCATTGACATTCACATGATGTTTACGCGTCGAAGAAAAACAGAGCATGCGGAGCTTTTTGGAAAACCAGATACGCCCGGTATATCGGCAGTTGGCCGATAC
>CAZGOQ010000155.1:0-4550 GCA_964527315.1 uncultured Oscillospiraceae bacterium
AGACAAACGACGGAACAGACGCGAATTGCGTACAGTCATGCCATGGTCTGTAGAACAATCTTCAAGAACGCAAGCACATCCATAGTGCTTGCGTTCTTGAAATAATGTGGTATGATATTAGCCGATGCAGAGATATTCGCCGTATGTCTCCTGGGGTGTTGTGCGGCCCATAAAATAGTCCTGAATCAGATTCTGCATGAAGATTTCCGCCATCAGCAAATCGCGCTCATTGGGACGGTTTTCCAGATCGTACTTGGGTGCGACGAAGTTCTGCATCCCATCGTAATCGGGCATGTCTCTGGGATCTGCCACAGCCGCTTTCATTTTTTCGTGCTCCTCGGCACTGAGTTTGGTAAATTCGGGGGCGTTGGGATTTGTCTTATAAAGCTGAACCAGAGGTGCTGCGTTTTCGACCTGTACACCCATAATCGCGGAGACTCGGTCTACGGCCATGTGCGAGATTTCGCCGCCGGGGCAGGAGAACTCGCCGGCGATTTTCAAGCGCAGGCACTCCAGGTACTGTTTCTCCACAGCCAGGGTCGAATACGCTTCACGGATAGCGCCTGCATAGGTTGCAAAGACGACGCCCTTGACATCATCGGGCGCGGAACCCTGCATATCCATACCGGGACCCGCTTGACTCCGCCACATACGCGGAGGCTCTGGCTGGGTCAGGCCAAGGACGCGGCCAATGGCTGGGGAGGGGAGTCCTGCCATAACGGGAGAACCCAGGCACACAAAATCATAGTCGTCAAAATAGACAGGATTTTTCTTGAAATCTGTTTTTTTGTCGATTTGGACAAGGTCATAGGTCCAACCGCAGTTGTCAAAGGCCTTGCCAAAAGCCTTTGCAACGCGCATGGTATTGCCCGTGACCGAGGCGACCATAATCAACCCTTTTTTCTTAATTGCCATAAAATTACCTCCTATAGGTTTGTTCTTTTAACATTTTTATCATACAATGGTGTAATCTAATATGCTTTCATTTTTTGAACATAATATTTTCACAAAATCGCACGAATCCGCCAATTTCTGGTCAGGAGGGATGGATGGTGAAGCCGTGTATCGTGCTCTCTAAAAAGCCCGCGTTTGTCCAGTCTGTTCAGGAAAGCCTCAGGCTGGTGCTGGATAAATGGAGCCTTACAGTGGTGGAAAACTGGAAAGAATGCCTGGAACATCTTTCGAAAACCCAATACAGCATTGTTTTAATAGAAACTGCGGACGGACTGCCGGATTCCTTTTGGGATGTTTCTAGGGAATATGGAAGGACGTGGTTTCTCGTCGTTGGCAACCGGGAGTATCCGGGCTGTATTCGCATAGAGTTGCCGCTAGGGCCCCATTCCCTCACGTTTTTTCTACAACATCCTCGTGAGGAAAATCCGGTGGCACATCTGACGCAAGACCAGCAGTTTTTATCGGTGGTGTACCCGATTTTGCTGACCCATTTGTGGAATGGTCTGCTGAACCGGTGGGTGCTGTCGGATAGGACGATGATTGCAATGGCGGCCCAGAATATGCAAATGCCCAATTTAGAAAATATGCATCTGTTGCCGATGCTTGTAAAAACGGTCCACAAAACGAGAACGGAGGTTTCCAGAGAGGGTGCTAGTCAAGACCACCTGTACTTTATGGATTTATTTACGAGAGTTCTTCTGGGAAACAGCCATGCTGGAGCGGTTCTGGACCGGTTTTCGCAAAAATGGGCAGTGTTACTCTATGTAGATCAGTTCCCGTGCTCCACGTCACAGATCTATGTACGCTGTCAGGACGTCATGGAAAAAGCAGACCAGAACGCCTGGCAGCTCAGCTTTTTCATCGGCGAGGAGGTTCTTCCTGAGGGACTTCTGGCGCAGTGGGAAAGGCTAGACCATTTGTCTGACAGCGACGTTGGATACGATGCACAAATTGTGCTGCTCGGTCATTCCACAAAAGACAAAGAAGCTGCCATTACCTACCCGGATATGAAGGTATGGGAAACCATGCTGATTCAAGAAAACTGGGAAACGGTCCGTGTGAGTGTTGCGGAATATTTATCGGGCCTTGCACGCAGTAACCGCATCAATGTGCAGTGGCTGAATGTATTTCGCGATGAATTTTTAAAGATGATATGTGAGGTCCTGCAAGCCCTAGGTGTACCCGCCTCGAAAATTCTTTCAGAGCCGCTTGGTGGGGAGGAATTTGACCGTGCAGTTTCCAATGTACAGATTATGATTGGATGGATCGGACGGATCCTGGATAATCTTTCTAAGTTTATAGCCACAGAAAAGACGGATACGGTGGTAAAGCGTGCTCAGAAGTTTATTTTGCAGAATCTGGACAAGACGCTGACCCGCGATACGATCGCAGCGCATGTTTTTGTAAGCAGCGGATATCTAGGCAGATTGTTTAAAAAGGAAACCGGAATGAATTTGCTGGAGTATATCAACGCGGAACGTATGGCGCTGGCGGCTAAACTGCTGGAGCAAACCAATCTGAACATCACAAATATAGCTTTGAGCGTTGGATTCTCCAATTTTCCTTATTTTTCAACACAATTTAAAAAATACAGTGGCGTTTCTCCTGCGGAATACCGCCGGAACAAGCGCGGTACAATGTAGACGGAAATGTGATCAAAACGTAAAATATCACAGAAATGAAAAGAACGTTCTCTTTTTTTGAAAGCAATTTACCTCCGAAAGCCTGATAATATCACTAGGTGTGCCAGTAACTTTATTAAGGAGGTAATAAAATGAAAAAGATTACTGCGATACTTTTGGCACTGACACTGGTTTGCGGCCTGCTTGCCGGGTGCGGAGATTCGTCCGCATCCGAGGAATCCGCCTTATCGGGTTCGGTTTCCGCATCGGAGGCTGAAGTGACTGTGGGGGCCGAGAACGCCGAGAATTCATCGGTGGGGGAAACAATGGAGGAGACTACGGAGGAGGAAGCGCCTGCGGAGGAGCTACCGTCTGAAATAGAACCGGAGGAGATCATGGAGCAGGAAAGCGCCGTTCCGGACAAGATCATTCCCATCGCCAACACATATGCTCTTCCACTGTGTGAGGAAACCGAAACCTTTACGTTTTTCTGGACTTATCCGCCGTTTCTTGCCGAACAGATCGATGACTTGACGGACGGATATGCGAAGCAGGCTCTGGAAGAACAGACCAATGTTCACATTGAATTTGATGCTGTTGCAGCCAGTGTTGCGTCAGAGTCCTTTAACCTGATGGTCGCTTCTGGCGATTATACGGATATTATCCAGGACGTTACGACCTATTATGGAGTCGGTATGGACCGTGCTGTAGAGGATTCAATCGTAATTGATCTGACGGAGCTGATTACATCCACCATGGAAAATTACAACAACATGATTACCGCAAATGACGAAATTCACAAGGCACTGACATCCTCCGATGGCTATATCGGAGCAATTTACCGGCTGTACTCAGAGCCGTCCGTCCCCAAAACCGGGAATGTGATTCGGCAGGACTGGCTGGATGATCTAGGTCTGGAGCTACCTACGACCATTGACGATTACTACAACGTTTTGACCGCGTTCCGGGATGAAAAGGGTGCCGCCGGCGGCTATTATATTATGAACACCGGCATCGCGTATTCCAATGCGATTATTGGTGCCTACGGTGTCCAGGGGGACTTCTATCAGCAGAATGGCATTGTAAAATATGGATATACAGAACAAGGCTTTAAGGATTACTTGACCGAAATGAATCGTTGGTACAACGAGGGCTTAATATCTGGGGACTATATCAACAATGTCAGCGGTTACCCGGATAACGGTGATGTCACGGCAGGCGTGCTCGGTATTTTCCCCCAGGAAAACACCTATATGGAGGATGTCTACAGCTTCACAGATGATACCAGTATCGTGCTATCCGCCGCACCAAACGCCATCCTGGAGGATGGTGATACAAACGATTTCATCCCCTTTGGAGACTGGATCGGAGGTATCAGCTGGTCTATTTCAACAAACTGTGAAAACCCTGAATTGCTGGCCACCTTCATCGACTATCTCTTCACGGAGGAAGGCAGTCTGCTTGCAAACTATGGCGTGGAGGGCCTGAGTTGGGACTATAATTCCAACGGAGATCCGGTTATCAATGAAGCCATCACCAACAACCCCGACTATAATACCTCAATGGCACAATTAAAGTACACGTTGCTGTGGGCTCCGTTTGTGGAGGATTACGACCGCTTTAACGTTGGCTACACTCAAGCAGAGATCGATGCGGCGGATATTTGGCAAATCAACTCCACAAGTGATTGGCCTGATTCCGGATGGTGTTACGATTTCCACGGAATATGTAACGGAGTACAATACGATTTACACAGATATCGACACCTATGTGTCTGAGAATGTCAATAAGTTTATCACCGGTAGCAGAGGCCTAGATGAGTTTGACACTTTCGTTGATGAGGTCGAGGCGATGAACCTGGATACTTGCATTAGTATCTGGCAGGAAATGCTGGATGCATATAATGCAAGATAGAATATTTATATGTTTTTAACATAATCGGGAATGAACTCTCTCCACCGCTGCAGGTGGTGG
>CAZGOQ010000156.1:0-3664 GCA_964527315.1 uncultured Oscillospiraceae bacterium
TATCCGTGTCCTTGTTCTTGTAGTCATACTTGCTGTACCCGAGTTTGGCATCCAGGCCGTTCTCCATAGTAAAACCTCCAATATGGTGCTTCTATTCTACACCTTATCGGAGGTTTACACAAATTGGGGGATGGTCTCAAAATTCTATACATCTATGTATAAAAATCAGTCAAAATTCTCCTGGGCCTGTCTCAAAATGTAAACTGCATTTTACTTTTCCTTTTGTAGTCAGTCTACTTGCGGACACTGTTTCCTTTACACCAGTTCTTTACGCTTTGGCCTCAGCTTCTGCGTTCCAGACTCCGCGCCGCTCATTCTGCCATTTTTTCTGAACATTCAGCGCCTGTAATTCCTGTGCCGTTAAGTCAACCCCATCTCACGGTTTATAGATATTCGCCATACACCTGCTACTATATGAGAATATTCTCATGCTCGCTGTTCTCTTGTAATCTGCCGGGAGATTTAACGTTTACTGTAAAATTTTGTAACCGTTAGTTCCATACGCGCCAAGCGTCGAGCATCTGAGTTTCACCTTAACGGTTCGGCTGTTTCGGTACGCCTTTCAGTGTTTCGTAGTATGTCCTGTAGGAAGGAACAGGCAATGTTAGCGCGCAGCTTCGGTGTCTCGGAAGCTGCGCGCTAACATTGTCTGTAATTTTGTTCTTTGTATTTTAAATCAGAATGTCCAGGTTTCTGAAAACTGAGGGGATGGATTTACGTCAATCACACTAGCGTGGGTTCCAGCACGATCTTTCCAGTGTAATGACCAGTCGCAAGCGGTATTTTTACACCGTCAACGAATAGTGACAGCACAGTTCCGTCTGCGGATTTCACTTCCGATCCTGGTTCAATTGTCAGGCTAGTGAGATAACTTGTCCCGGTAACAGTCCACACAGAGCCTTGCTCCAGCACCACAACAACGCCATTGTTGACAGCGGGTGCTGGGGTCATCACAACTTCTCCCAGTTCCTCGCAGTTGTATTTGCTGATCTGTTCAACACGGTGTTTCGCCTTAGAGGAAGAAATTACGCCGGTCACGGCCGTATTGCGGAAGGTCAATCCCAGGTTTTTGACAGGAAGCTTGTCCAGTCCCAGAAGTTTTTTAAAGAACTCGGGCATTTCTCCGGCGGGCTGTGCAGATGCGTCCTTGGTCGCGGCACGGGAATCACCGTTGGGTGCGCCAGGAGGCGGTGCAGCGTTATTGTGGGTGCCCGGTCCCCCGGAATAAGGGGGATCCTTAGGCGCTTTGGGCGCGTCCGGATTCAGAATCCCGGTAATTGCTTTGAGATTGGTGGTGCTGTTATAGAAATCGCCCACGAGCTCCATATCCGAAAAGGTTGCCACCACATCGGTCCCAGGGACCGCCGTGGTAAGATCTCGCCCCTCAATGTAGCAATCTGGCCCAACGGGATCTCTATAGTAAGCACCGGTATCGTTGGGATCATCCAGATCCATCAGTGTCAGGATAGACCCGGAATCGCTTTTAAGCTCTGCTCCGGCAACTTGAATCTCGGGGGTGCAGCCTTTAATCAGAAACACAGTCTCACCTGTATGGAATTTTACCCCGGGTTCGATTTTTACGCTGCCCAGCGTGTTGCGAAAGCACATGATGCCAAAACGATCAGATTTCACGGTAGTATTCCCGGTGAAGTGCCCTGATGCCTTTCCATTGGCCACAATCAGCCCAATGTCCGGAACCTTGACTGTGCAGTTGTCAAAGGAGACAAGGCAGTCATTGATTGAAAAAGCACCGTAGCCACTGGTTCCGGTAATCTCAATATGGGAATCTTTCATATAGAGCCTGCCAACGCGGACACCATCGGTGGACATGACACCCCAGCCTTCGGATCTCATAATGCAGCGGTTAAATTGTGCCGTAGCGCTTTCCGCCAAATTGAAGGCCCGGCAGTTCCCACGCAGTCCAAGCATCCATGGGACCGCGCGCATAACACCTGGTGTAACCGTGTCAATGTAATCATAGGGCAGCACGCCATTTCTTCCCTCAATCACCGAGTCATTCACTGTAACATTGCAGTTACCAGCCAGAAACATGGTACCGCGAGCGGCGCCTCTGGTTTTAATCTCCGAGCGGTTGATGGTGACATTTGCCTCGTCACCAACGAATATTCCCGCTCCAAATCCGACGAAATCATTCCCGCCGTTCCCTTCCAGGTATAGCTTGGCATCATTTATGGTATAAGTTTCTTTGCCGGCCAAATAGAATCCGTTGAAATTCTCCTCCCGGCTGACAATGGTTACGTTTTCGGCAGAGGTGTCATTGCAGTTGCCTTTCACAATGGCCGGCACGGACATATTAGGTACATAAACACCGTCGATGGCACAGACCCCGGCCCGGAAGGGATAGGTTCCCAACGGAATACGGTCTGTAACAGTCAAAACGATTTTTCCTTCGTAGACGCCGGGGGCCATCTCATACCCCTCACCGTTGATGGTCATGGTCACAAGTTTTCCTGCGGGTGCCTGAATCTTAGCGCCCGGGAAAATAGTCAATCCCCGCAATGTTGTGGTCTCTGAAATAGTCCATACGTCGCGTATCACTTTAAAGTCATTCATGGTATGCTTCTCCAATCGGGATTATATTGCTTAGACACCGCGCTGTGCGTAGCGATCATAAGCAGTTTGCTTTGCGGCAATGCAGGTGTCGACCCCCATGTTGGCGATCTCCTTCTTAAATGCCTCAAATGCCGCTTCGTCAAATTCCAAGTCACCGCAGATCCATCTGAGGGTTTGTTCCCGGACATAGGTCTCAATATCAGAATAGGTTGCCGAGAAACTGGAGGATTCCTCATCCGTCATGGTAGCACTGGTGGGATAATTCCAGTCGTTTCCATCATTCTTGCCCCAGATTTCATATAGCGTACTGTATGCGTCACCTTGGAGCTGATCCTCAATGGCCGGATCTGTGTTCCACACAAAGTAGTTGATCGACAGCGCGGCCAGTGCCTCTACAGGCTCTCGTCCTTCAGGGCTGTTCGTAACGAGTTCGGTAAACACAGGGTTACCATTGGTGTCAAGGGTATATGCTTCTCCCTCAAAGCCATAACAGGCATGGAAGCTGGCATCCTCAGTGTACATCCAGTCGATAAGCTTTGCACCCAATTCCGGATCGGAGCACTGGGTACTCATGACAACAGAAATCGAGTTGGCAGAACTAGTGGTACCGATATGAACCGTATCACCGGCGTTAACCACGGGGTTCACGCCAGGTCCAAAACCCATCTCAGGATAGCCTGTAATCAAGCTGTTATAGGCACGGTTGCTACAGAAGAACACACCGACTTCGCCACTGCTGTACAGGGAGGAATCTGCATTCATCACGTCGGTGCCGGAGACAAAGTCTGGATAAATCAGGCCCTCGCTGTACCACTTGGCCATCATTGAGACATAGTCATAATATCCGTCCTCGGTGGGACCGAAGGTCACAGTGCCGTCTTTAACAAAGAATGGGACAGAAGAACCACTGGAATAACCGGCGGTCTGGTAACCGCTGATAAAGGCATCGTTCATGGCAACGCCAATGTTTGGAAGCCACATGGTCGCGCCGTATGCCTCCTGGAACACCTTGAGCACCTGATAATACGCATCATAGGTTTCAGGAATTTCTAACTCATTTTCGTCCAGCCAGTCCTGGCGAATGATGACG
>CAZGOQ010000156.1:3674-4544 GCA_964527315.1 uncultured Oscillospiraceae bacterium
CCGCTCTTTGTAGTAAGATCGTCCTCGGGGTTCTGATAAAAGCTAGAAAACCCTGGAATAGCACCGCTATCGGTGGTCACAGCCAATTTTCTGTCATCGGTGGCATTCATAGCGGCACTGTAGTGCGGCATAAATTCGTCAATCAGCTCGGAAACGTCCATAATGATTTCCTGTTCAATGGCGCTTTCATATCCAGCGGTGAAGTAGTTTCCGAACTTCTCAATAAAATCCGGATAATCACCGCTGGCAACCATGATGCTGAAATTCTCACCAGCAACGTTGGCTGCCGGACCGACAAATTCAAACTGTACATTGGTCTGCTCCAGCATGAATACGTTGAAGCTTACACCATCGGGGCGAACGCCTTTGCTGTCAGCGGGAGGCATAGGAATCCAGTATGTCATGGATGCAGTTTCTTCGCTGAGGGGGAGCTCAACTGGCGCCAAGTCCTCGGCAGACTCCTCTGTTACGGAGGCTACGTTATCTTCAACAGCCGAAGCATTTTCCGCCGGCGCGGAATCTACAGTCTCTGTTTCTGCAGGGACTGCAGCAGCAGCGCTGCTGGTTTCGGTGCTGACTACGGAAGCATTACCGCTTTCCCTGCAGGCCGCCAGGCTCAAAAGCATCAACGCTGCAAGTGCGAGTGCAAGAATACGTTTTCTCATGAGAACTCCTTTCTTTTGCGCGCAGTTTTATGTTGCTTTCCTGACGCGCGGAGGGGTATAATGATATAGCAACATAATCATTCTCTCACATTTGGCCCGTTGAATCTATGAACAAAAGCCAATCTGAAATGCGCTTTTTTTGAACAAAAAATTTTGGTGTTTGTCCGAAAACGTGGACCTGGTCCCATATATGGGACAGTAAAGA
>CAZGOQ010000157.1:0-4539 GCA_964527315.1 uncultured Oscillospiraceae bacterium
GAGGGCTCCGGATCGCGCAAGGGGTATGTTTTGCCGTTGAGAAAATAAAAATTTATTCACAAAAGAGCGCAGACGTATGAAAAGAAAGATCCTGGCCCTGATTCTGGCGGCGGCAGGAGGGTTCCTCTGTGGTTGACGATTCCATGGATTATGATGACGTGTCTGAGGATCTCTGGTACACCGAGGCCATCCGCTGGGCCACGGCCACGGGCATTGTCACGGTTATGGCAACGGAAAATTCGGACCGAACGACGCAATCACTCGTGAGCAGCTTGCGGCCATGCTCTGGCGGTATAATGAATGCAAAGGCCGTGAGGGGAGCGCTGACGATGATTTAAGCTTCGCCGATGCCGCTAAGGTATCCCAGTGGGCGATCCTCGCTGTGAAATGGACCTGTGGTGATGGCGTGATCATTGGAAAAACTGACGGCAGCCTCGACCCCCTGGGCAACTCAACTCGCGACGAAGCTGCGGCGATGATACACCGTTATCTGAAAAAATAGGGCTTCTGTAACATCAGGGAATTGAAGTGACCTGCGGTCTTGGATCCTCAGGATATCATCGAGACTGATTTCCGTTGTCCCTTGACGTATAGCTGGATAACAAAAGGACAGCACGGTAAGCATTTTGCTTTCTGTGCTGTCCTTGTTTTTTGCCTTTACCGATGCCCGCAAGACTGCAATGAACGACACTTCCTTATCATGCATAAGGGCGCTTCGTTTATTCTTCCTCTTTGGGCGTTGTCTTGGGTTCGCCGTAATCCTCGCCGTATGTCTCCACCCGAAGAGAGGCGATCAGGATGTCCTCTCTGGGCTTATCGTTGCTGTCCACATCACACTGGGACAGCTTCTGGATGATATTCAACCCGGAGAACACCTTGCCGAAAGCGGCATATTGCCCCTGCAGATCCTCCTTATCTTTGGTCAAAATAAAGAACTGGCTTCCGGCGGAATTATAGGCCTCCTTCGTATCTGCGCCATTGCTGGAAAACCGGGCCATCGCGATCACACCCGCCTCCATGGCAATGTCGTTTTTCTTAAAGCCGTTGTCCGCAAACTCCCCCTCAATGGTATAGCCGGGGCCGCCGGTACCGTCGGCATTGGGATCGCCGCCCTGTATAAGAAAATCCTCTATCACACGATGGAATGTCAGCCCGTCATAAAAGCCACTGTTTGCCAGAGAAATAAAGTTTGCCACGGTGTTGGGCGCTTTGTCGGGATAGAGATAAATCAGGATTTCCTGCCCGCCCTCCAGCGTCAGGGTTGCCAACGGGTTTTTCCTGCTGCCGCAGCCTGCCGTCCCGCAGGCCATAACGCCCAATGCTAAAAGCAGGGCGAGCACTCGTTTCATCTGCTTCATATTGTTTCCTCCATATGGGCCGGAACCGGCCGGGAATGTCGTTTTTCATACGGCTATAATATAACAAAAATTCCGCCGCTTTTCAACCCGCTTCCCTGATTTTTCACAGATCCTTTTCCACAAGCCGTTCCGCTTTCTGAAAACCTGGGGAAATTTTGATCTCCACCTTGCTATTTGCACAAAAATATACTAAAATAAGAGCGCATAATTGCAGGCATGGAAAAGGCAAATCCTTTGACCTTGCGCAAAGGTTGCGAATCCCACCTGCGGAGGTATCAACTATGGTAAAAGCAATCGTCGGCGCAAACTGGGGCGATGAGGGAAAGGGAAAAGTCACGGATCTTTTGGCGGAAACCTCCGATATTGTGGTACGTTTTCAGGGCGGCGCCAACGCTGGCCACACGATCATCAATGACTACGGTAAATTTGCGCTTCACCTGATTCCCTCCGGTGCGTTGAATCCCGGCACCATGAATATCATCGGAAACGGCGTCGCTTTGGACATTCCGGAACTGATGAGTGAATTGAAAACCATTACGGACGCGGGCGTTCCCACGCCCCAGCTGATGATTTCAGATCGCGTGCAGCTGTTGATGCCCTACCATGTATTGCAGGACGCCTATGAGGAGGAACGTCTGGCCGGAAACGCGTTCGGCTCCACCAAATCCGGCATCGCGCCCTTTTATTCTGATAAATATGCCAAAAACGGCATTCAAATCAATGAACTGTTTGATGAAGCGGGGCTTCGGATCCATCTCGACAATATCTGCACTCTGAAGAACGCTCTGTTCGTCCACTTGTATCATAAGCCTGCGCTGGACGCTGACACGCTGTTTGCCCAGCTGATGGAGTGGCGGGACCTGATCGCCCCCTATGTGGGCAATGTGCAGAAATATTTGAAGGACGCTCAGGACGCTGGGAAAACCATCTTGCTGGAAGGCCAGCTGGGCGCGCTGAAGGATCCGGATTTTGGTATCTACCCCATGACGACTTCCTCTCATACGCTGGCCGGCTTCGGCTGCGTGGGTGCGGGAATCTCTCCTCAAAGTCTGTCCCAGATCTATGTGGTCACAAAGGCATATTCCAGCGCGGTAGGCGCAGGAGAATTTGTCAGTGAATTGCAAGGTGAGGAAGCTGAAGAACTGCGCCGCCGGGGCGGTGACGCTGGAGAATACGGCGCAAAAACAGGCCGTCCCCGCCGGGTGGGCTGGTTCGACGCCGTGGCCACCCGCTATGGCTGCCAGACGCAAGGCGCAACGGACGTGGTGTTGACCTGCCTGGATGTGATGAGCTATCTGGACGCCATCCACATCTGTGTGGGCTATGAACTGGATGGCCGGGTGACACGGGACTTCCCGGTTACTCCGGAACTGAAAAAGGCCAGGCCCGTTTATGTTACGATGCCCGGATGGAAATCCGACATCCGCGGTATCACCCGTTGGGAGGATCTGCCCGCCGAGGCAAGAGGCTATGTGGAATATCTCGAAAATGAAATTGGCATTCCCATCACCATGGTCTCCACCGGCCCCAAGCGCCATGAGATCATCTATCGCTGATACGTAATGACCTTTTAGAGACAAAGCACCTTCAACATGGACAGCGGCTGCGTAGAATCGAAGTTCAGCGACGGCAGCGGAAGCCCTTGCCTTGAACTGATTGCGCCCAATCAGCACAAATATGACGGCCAGGAGCATTTTGACAGCACATCGAATTTTATGATTTCCCTGAACCGGCTGGCTGAGTGCGAAATAAATGATGTTCCTGTCATTTCTCCTGACGATAATTTTGAGTTAAAAGGGAATCTGACGGATTCGACTTACCTTAGAGTGTACCAATATAAGGATACCGGGGAAAAGTACAGTATGAATGGTGCAATGCACCGGAGCGGGAGGCGATAAAATGAAGGTCGAAAAGTATCAATCGGGCTCTGGAGAAGTAAATTTTCCGAAGGGCTTTGAAGAAAAACTGAAAGGCAAAAGTATTGAAGAACAGATGGATTTTTACCGAATTACGGAATCTCGGCAGCTTGCCCGCACCTCCTACGGGCAGGTGGACAAAGAAACCGTTACAAAAAGGTGCTATAAACTGACCGAATACGAAAATGTGAAAGGGCTGGTTGTACGGGACGGCATTCTTGTCGGTGTCAGGATGAACGGTTGGTGGAACGGCGAGAAAGTTGTGCTGCCTTATCAGTGTGTGCTGACCTATTATGCAAGCGACAATGAGGGCTCCGGAACAAATGACAGGGAGGATTACGCATATCTTGTCTGTATATAGCACCTGTTTGTTGAGAAAATCAAAAAGGATCAGGAAGAAATCTACGACGGCATCCGAAAAAGTCTGGTGTCCCTCGCAGGGATTCCGTAATAAAAGCAACCTGGGCGGGGTGGGCCACGGGCCTCACCCCGCTTTGCTGTGCCGAAATTCACCTGCTCCGGTTTCCTGGACTGCGGCAGTGATGCGCTCCGTGCTCATAACGCAATGGTTATGGTGAAAGCATGCGTCGTACTTACGAAAAGCTGCTTGTCTCTACAAGCCTGGAAGCTGTGGCATATCTTAAAGTTATAATGCAGGAAAAATAAGTCTGCTTTGAATATATATTGGACGAATAATCGGAGGGTCATTACAATAAAGGCGTAAACAATGAAAAATCCATAAGAAGGGAGTTTTCACTATGGTCAACTTTACAATGGATCAGCTTGCCGATCGCTGGTATGACCGCCGAGCCGTCACAAATCTCGCAGGAAAGTATGTTACCGCGCTGCTCCTGAAAAAAGAGGCCGAGATTTTTGAAGCGTTCTGGGTCAACGCGGCGGATTCCTCACTGACCTTCAATGACGGAGCCTATGTGGGCGGCGAAGCGATTGCCGCGTACTACGCCTCTGCCGCTGACATCACCGCGAAAAAGTCCCGGTTCCTGAAGGAGATGTTTCCCGAAGAACTGGGCGACAAGGACGACGCCGAACTCTATGGCGTCGGACAGCTGAAAGCATTGCCCATTACCACCCCTGTCATTGAGATTGCAGGAGACGGAAAAACCGCCAAGGGCATCTGGAACATTCAGGGGAGCGACAACGATATTACGCCCTATGGAGCCTTGTCCTATTGGAACATCGGATATCTCTGCATAGACTTTCAGAAGGTCGGGGACGACTGGAAGATCTGGCATCTTACCTTTGCC
>CAZGOQ010000158.1:0-4390 GCA_964527315.1 uncultured Oscillospiraceae bacterium
ACAAAATGATGGCGGCGCATACAATTCCACCAACCGCTGTCGAAATTTGCCCTGCACGCGCCAAGACGAATTTTTCACGTTCGTCTTGATTTTGATTTTCTTTACGACTTTTTTCAAGAATTTCTTCTTTGTTCATAATGAATGCCTCCGGCAACTCTGCCAAGTTTTATTTGCATTTTCATTATAGCATTGCCAAGTGTACTTGTCAATGCCTTTTGCAAAGTTTCCTTGTCAAATTTTACCTCGAAAACCGTGTTTTCAACCTCCCGATTGGCACAGCCTCCCATGACCGCCCGAATCGCAAGATCAGCAACGGCAACGCAGTCGCTATGCGTCAGCCTGTTCTGCATCACCATCCGGCCAAGCTGTTCCAGAATGCCATCTATGCGATTGCCGACGTCAACCTGTCCGACATCAACGGCGTCATGGAGACGATCTTTGAACTGGAAACCTATTGCGGCCTGTGCCCGAGGATGGTCAACGGAGAGATCCATTTTGTGTTCCGGTACAGCCTCCCGATGGAACTTTCCGCGGACGAGAAAGACCTTGCCTCTCTTGACTTTGGAAAGGCGCTTCAGCTTCGGTTGCGGAGTTTTCTGAACGTCTGTGAGCGCCACGACGCCGGGGAGATTTCGGACGAACAGTACGCCCTCTGGAAAAGCAAGTACCCACTCTATCTGAGTGACTGCGTGGAGGAAAAACCTGCACCGGAGGAAGTTATAGAAATCTCTGAAATACCGGCAGGGGAACGGCGTCCACCGAAGAAAAAACGGAAGAGGAAAATCAACATTGGAAAATAAAACGGCTCGGCTTGCGTGGCAAGTTGGACGTTCGTATATACAAACCGCATTTCTGACTTCAACAGTTCCACAGGCGGAATCGACTTGGTAAGCAGGGCGGAAGAAGTTGAAAGGCAACGGGGATTTTCGCTCGGAGGAGTGCATCAAATATCTGAGGCAGGCCGACATCGTGGATACCAACCCTCCGTTCAGCCTATTCCGGGAATATGTGGCCCAACTTATGGAGTATAGTAAAGAGTTTCTGATTATTGGAAATGTCAATGCAATTAATACAAAGAAATTTTTCCACTGGTTAAAGACAACAAGCTATGGCTTGGTGCAAGTATTCACAGCGGTGACGGAAGATTTTATGTGCCTGATGACTATCCACTTCACGCCGCTGGATGTGGTATTGACCCAGATGGGAGAAAATATATTCGGGTAAAAGGCGTCAGGTGGTTTACTAATCTTGATTATGCGATTCGCCACGAGGAACTTGTTCTGTATAAACATTATTACGGAAACGAGGACGAATATCCACGCTACGCCAATTACGATGCGATCAAGGTAAGCAAGGTCGCGGATATTCCCTGCGACTACTTTGAGGAAATCGGCCGTGCCCATTACCTATCTGGACAAGCATAACCCGGAGCAGTTTGAGGTCATCGGGGCAAGCCGCTGGCTCGGCAGGCCAATGTCGGAAATTGCACCAAAAGGAAGCTATGTTTCCGGCGGAATTCGTTTCTATTTACCACTTGACATGCCCGACAAGGTGAGCGACAATCCTGACAACACAACACAACACAACACAACACAACACAACACAACACAACACAACACAACACCCGACAACTGTCAAATGCTTTGCGGGGACTGTAATGGGAAGAAAACCAATAAATACTAATAGAAGGCTGAACCGCTGTAACGCTCCTATTGCGGATGTCAGGCGATCCGAGGTTTTGTATTACCATGCAGGGTTTAGCCGCATGGAAGCGGCTTGGCATCTTCGTTTCGGAAAGGGTGTATCCCAAATTCTGAGTAAACTCCGCACAGGGTGCAGAACAGCGCATCATATTTTCAGGGCGGCAGCGGCCCCGACCGATGTCGCCTTGTCTACAGCATAACGCCGGTGAGCCTGGATGTCCAGGGCGGCCAAGGCGGAAAGTTCGTCCGCAGCCGCGTAGACTGCCTTCAGGCCTGCCATAAGGGCCTTGAGATCCTTGTAGGAGACATATTTGCTGGAATTCCGGAGCGGATGAATGATGCGGTTCTAAATTTCTGTTTTGGGAAATACAGCCTCAATGGCGGCTGAGAATCCAGTCAAATTGTCCGTGCAAGCGATGAAAATGTCCTCAACTCCACGGTTTTTCAGACCATTTAGTACAGTTGCCCACACATGAATCGCTTAGCAAGCACTGGCGAATGCGCCGTGTGCGCTTAGCGATTCAGTGTACCCTTGGGTAGAATTTAGCGCTCTCATTTTCGCCGACCCATATACCCAGAATGTCCTTTTTCCCGTCCAGACCAATGCCGATGGCGATGTACACAACTTTCTTGATAATCTGGCCATCACTGCGGACATGGGTCTCAATATCCGATGTGGTCATGCCCTTAGCGTACATGGACAGGATCTTTTCCTCAATCTATCCGGAATAATTATTCCGCTCTTCCAACCTTGGTTGCTTCTTCTACTTCAATCAGCGCACCGGTTTTTACATCATACACATAACCGTAAATTGGAATATGTTTCGAAATAAGCGCATGATTGCGAATATAGGCCACATCATCTACCACACTTTGCTCAAGATTTTTAATTGGCAGGAAGTTTATATACTGGCCTGCGCTTGTGCCACCTTCTTTGGACTGATATCTATATTTTATATTGTCAGCACATTCGCTGACAACAATAATTACAGGATGTTTCCATCCTTTCTGCCTATTTTAATATATACCAATTCAGTAGGAATACTGAGAAAAAATTTCCTCCTTTTTTCAGCAATAGCATTGGCAATTTTGTGGCAGATAAAAACTGTATATTTATTGATGAACGCTGATCCCCGACCGCAGTGATCTCATTGCGCGTGATCTTTCCAGAGAGATATTTCTTGTATGACACCGGATGATTGCGGTAATGGCAGTTAGTGCGCCCTGCTGGAAATCGTAGCACCCCGTGTTGCCCAAGTTAGCCCAGTACGCTTTCTCAATTTCCATCAGCAGGACTGTGGTAGTGCGTTTCATTGCGCACGGGCGACTGCTTTTTTGGACAGTCTCAACCTACGGAAAAACAGCGGGATTCCGGGGGTTGTTGTATCTTATGACACAGATCCGGTTTATCATGTCAGGGTCTTACCCCTCTTTATTCTATCAAAGGAGGACACTTTATTCTGTATAGCGAAAGCTTTTGAACCCCACCAGCTGCGCTGGAGGATTACGTTATAAAAGGAAACGGCAAATGCCATAGGCATTTGCCGTTTATTTACGTGCGGAGCGCGCCCCGACGTGGAGCTACTGGCCGGACTCGAACCGGCGACCTGCTGATTACGAATCAGCTGCTCTACCAACTGAGCCACAGTAGCAAAGGATACGTCGGTATATTACCACAAATTCTTCCATCCGTCAATGAAAATTTTATCGTAGATGCAGACAAATTTGCAGCGTTCCATAGATGTAAGGCCAAGGATATAGCAAAAGATGATTGTGCTTGTAAGAGTAAGGTTTCCACAACAACACCTTATGGATAATATAACACAAGTAAAGAAACAGAAGAAACAGTATTTGCTCCATGAGGGATCAACAAAGATAACCTCTGTCAAACTTAATTGAATATCTATGGGCACTTCTGCCCATGTCCTAGGGGTGCAGCGCGGGGCTTGGCTTGCCGGTGGCTGCGCTGGCGTCTATCACGGTGGTGGGCTGTGGATGATTCTTTACCCTTATGTTTCAGCTTTTGCGGGCCTATGGGCGCCTCCATCGAAAGGCACTGGACCGATCTGAAGGACGCCCAATATTGCTGCCTCTTGTGATCTATCCTCAGATTCCGGTAAAGAAAAACTGCTGCTTACAGGAAGTGGCCTTGCTGGCCCTTGCCGTACGAGCCATCTGCTTTGTCCCGGGGATGATCAGCGCTATGCCGTTTGCCGGTTCCCTGGCCTTCCGGCGTACCTGGGGATGGCTTGGTTTACCAGCAGTATAAATGGATACCTGGGCAGAAATAAAACGGCCTGTGCGCCCCATCCTTCCTTGCAGCGTCCACAAGGATGCCCTGTGCAAATTGACCGGGGAATTTTGCCTGTTTGGGGAAATTGCCGTCAGAACCGGGAGACAGAAGGGATTTTTCCCGGAGAGCGGTTGACAGAAAATTGAAAAATATTTTTTCCTGGAAAAAGTTATACACAATATCCACAAGTTTGTCCACAGGTGAATTGCGAAAAATTCCCCGATAAAAGCCATAAGATCTTTCCCCTTTCCCCCGTGGTAACGGCGGTTATCCAC
Organism: uncultured Oscillospiraceae bacterium; assembly: GCA_964527315.1. Taxonomy (GTDB): domain Bacteria; phylum Bacillota; class Clostridia; order Oscillospirales; family Oscillospiraceae; genus HGM13006. Next base: position 4,272 of record CAZGOQ010000158.1, read on the forward strand.
ATGTATCTCCAGAATTTCTAGTTAACATAATATTTTTCGTAAAAATTCCCCACAGGAGAGTAAATTTTGCCCTCATGAGTAATCGGGGAATATGCCGAAAATCCATCGGATCTCTCTAT
>CAZGOQ010000159.1:0-4353 GCA_964527315.1 uncultured Oscillospiraceae bacterium
GCTGAGGTGGGAATCGTCAGGACTTTTTGATAATTCCCACCTCAGTTTTTTACGCATACTTTTCAGCTGTCAGAATGAATGGGTTCCTTTTGAGGATAAAACTGTTGCATATTGAGTTTCTGCAGATTCTGAGACACAGACATGACAATCCCCCTCACGACGATTTGCTGTTGTGAAGAAGTGCGATGTACTACATAATATACATCACACTTCCTTGGTCCCTATTGTATTGTCTCAGATTCCAGCGCTGTTTGCAAAACACCTGTGGATTTGACGCTACATTCTTTTGCAATCCAGGTATAATGCCAAACTCAATTATTCCGCTAAACGCAATTATTTATTCTTTTGCCATTGTAATTGCAGCTTGATATCCGCTGTTCATGGCCCATGTCAAATCTGATAAAGGAGCTGCCGCTGGGCCTCTCAAGCCCGCACGATTAAAGCCCTGGGCGTTATCTCCAGCAGCATATAAGCCAGAAATAACAGTTTTGTCCTTCCGAAGGACATGAAGGTCCTCATCTGTGACAATTCCACCGTATGTACCCTCCGAAAATCCCTGCCCATAAAACGCATAAAATGGTCCGTTGTCCAGCGCTATTAAATACTCCCTAGGCTTATCAAATTTTAGGTCTTTACCAAAATTGCAAAACTCATTATAGGATTCAACTTCCTTAATCAGCGCTTGAGAATCAACGCCAAACGTATTCTCCAGCTTAACTGCCAATTCCTCGATTGTTTCGCCCTTCAACAGTGCAACCCCTGTATCGAGATCCTTTTTCAAGTCATCTCTGTAATTCTCGAAAAACGGTCTGTCAAACTCATCCGGGGGATTTTCCAATAGCCTGGAATTGAACATCTCAATCATTTGTTCCGTCATGATTGCAAAGGCGATCCCGTTGTTTTCTCTTAAATGCGGAGCATTTGCGCTCATACATTCCGGAGTGAATCCATAGCGGTTTTCAGCGATGAAGCGGGAACCCTTGGTGCTTACAATTACGACCTCATTTTCCTGGAAATATCGATATCCACAGTAACTGAACGGATGATGTTGCGGGCATTGCATGGGTACGCGGATGTCTTCATACGCGATATCCGCCCCCATTGCTTCTGCCATCAGGATCCCATCGCCACTCGTAGTTGGAACGCTTTGCCGGATATAGTGTCCTTTGAAAAACGCCGGAGCAACTTTTTTCATCAGGTTGGGATTAAAACTGAGGCCTCCGGCAGCCAGAAGGATTTTCCTGCATGATATCTCCAAAGGACCGCCGGCATCTTCCGCTTCGATCCCACAGATTATTCCATGGGAGTCTGTAATAATTTTTTTTGCAGTACAGCCGGAAATGATATCTATCCCGAGGGAATTGCACTGCTGCTCCATTTTCTCAATCACATAGGTGCCCATCCATCCTGGCCCTATCGCCTGGTCTGTACACTTCTTGTTCTTTGTTCGAGCCGGGAATGCAATCCTATGAGTCCCAGGCACAGCAGATGCATCCTGCGGACCGATTTCGCTTCCTGTCAGCGTGAAATAGTCTTCCCATCCGCCAAATCCGCAAAGCCAATCAAAGAATTCGCCCGTGGAATACACCATCTTGCGCACAAACGACTCATCAAATGCACCGTTCGACATTTCCATCGCTCGGAGGACAACGTCTTCTCTGGCATCGTAATCGCCGGCATCCTGCTGCATCTTGGAATAGATTGCACCGAATCCATGCGCCAAGTTCGCACATCCGCCTATCTTTTTTGCTTTCTCAAGAACGATTACCTTTTTTCCGGTTGTCTGCGCGTACTTCACAGCTGCCACCATGCCGCTGCCGCCCCCGCCAACGATTACAGCTTCGCATTGCTGACGCAGGAGGCCATGTCTCTTAGGTTTTTTCTCCCGATCGTCAAAAACCGCACAGACAGGGCAAATTCCCGCGCAATGTCCACACTCTATGCAAATACTCTGATCGATGAAATAATTAATCCCTCGAAACTGAATCGCCTGTACGGGGCATTCGAGTTCACAGGAGTGGCACTTTGCGCATAATCCTGAAATACTATAAGCCACTTCTCATCACCATTTCTTTTATCTATTATTAAATCGATCGTATGCGGCTTGTTTAAGAGCAATCATTTCATCAATGCCCATCGCCTTAACCTGGCTCACATAGTCTTCCCACTCAGAAATACTGCGATCTCCGTTTAAGAATTTTAGGATGTTTTCCTCACAGTAGGATCTGACGTCTGAATAAAGCGAATTGTATTCCTCACTCTCTTCAACGGACAACGTTCCGTAGTAGATGTTTTTCTCTGTCTTATTGGATGACCAGACATCGAATGCTTTCGCCTGATACTCGTCGCTGTACTGCGCGCTGTTTCTGTCCGTATGGATAACTCCCGGCCAATCAATCCAGCTGGTGTATACAGCCAGAAGCAGGAAACTTGGAAGAGGCTCATTCTGGTTATTCAGAATCAGATCTGTAAAATACTCTTTCCCGTTTTCATCATACTCAAAAGCCTGACCCTCTGTGCCCCAGTTATAAACATGTTGACCTTCCTCGGTAAAGTACCAGTTCAGGTACGCAGTAGCCGCCTCAGGGTAGTTTGAGTTCCCGCTGATACATAGGCCGTTTGCGGTGTCCGCTGTGCCAAATACCTTTCCAATGCCTAGGGTATCTCCGGTATTTTTGACAGGGTCAGGAATGGGATACCAATACATATTCTCGTCATAGGAACGTGTTGCGGACATACCCAGTTCAGATAACTGGAAACATTTTGTCCCAGTACGGCCATTTTGATACAACACAGAAGCGTCTGTACCTGTCAAATTGATCGTATCCATGCTGGTCAGCCCGTCCTCGATCCACTGACGCATTGTAAGGATATAGTCCTTCATATTATCGTGGATTTCACTGCACTGTACATTACCAGCATCATCCACAAACCAGCCCATCTCGTTTTCAGTCATGCCCTTAATGACGAATCCATCTGTATAGAAGTTTGACGCATAAAGATCCGCGAATCCATATTGAGAGAGCATTAGCGCATTATCCGCACCGTATTCGTCCTTGAACGCTGTTAAGACAGAATGCAGATCATCATAAGTGGTGGGTATCTCCAACCCCAGAGCATCCAACCAATCTCCTCGAATCGCAGGGCCTATTGTGACTCCTGTTTCCATCTGATAGAATCCGACAATCGCTCCAGAGTCAGAAGATATGAGCTTCTTAGTGGCTTCATGATCATCCAAATATGCCAGATAAGCAGGGGCGTAATCAGCAAGATAAGGGGCTATATCCATAGCTACCCCTTCTTCCAATGCCGCTTCCATCCCTCCCGGATAAAGGTTGTCCAGTTTGGAGATGATGTCGTAGTATTCGTTTGCCGCCATAATAATTTGGAATTTTTCCTGATATGAACTCTCATAAACGGAATTGAAATTGATGTGAATATTAGTCGCTTCTTCAGCAGCCGCAATTGATGGGATCACCGCCATATCGCCATCTTCCATATAAGGGAACATAAAATCGCCAACATTAATCAGCAGAGATAGTTCCATTTTCTCGTCACTGAACGGATACAGATCCGGAGCGCTCTCTTCTTCTAGCTGTTCTGCTTCTGGTTCTGCAGCATCCGATTGCAAAGCCGACATCTCATCATCTTGTGTGCTGTCTGCTTCAGCCTGAGGCGGCTCAGCAGTCTCAGGCGGTGCATCTTCTGCCTCTGCAGGTTCTGTTGTGCTGTCAAGTGCAGAAGCAGATGACTCAAGATTATCCGATGCCTGAGATGCACCGCAAGCCGTCAGGGCACTGAGCAGCAATGCAATTACAAGCACCACAGATACAAAACGATTTGTTTTCATGACTTATCCTCCTCATTATAATCGTATGGATAGAATTATCCCTGTGATTCAGTATAAGGAAGAAACTCATTTGAATCAATTATCTGTTTTTTATAAAAGCATAAATTAAAATTTATGTATCTAAAGATGATAAGTTGAGTGCTTTTTCACCCCAGTTCCATTGCTCTTCCGGGAGGTTTATTTTGGGAATGCACCGTGTGCGGATCAGATTCCCACATACTGCTTCAGCAGCGGAAGGCACAGCTTGCAAGTTCTGATCTGCAAACCGGAAGAATTTTTCTTTTGCTCCCAGCAGTTTTGTCGCAGGATCGAATACAATTCCCACCTGAAGAATTCCAAAATGGTCCTCAATCGGCATCCTCACGATATCCTTCAGTTCTTGGTCATCGGCATCAATCAGACAGTGTACTGGTACCATGACAACACCCTTCTCAAATGGAAGCTTATATAGTCCTTGCTGAAAAACGCCGAATAGTTTGTAGTAGTTGAGATTTTTTCAAGAA
>CAZGOQ010000160.1:0-4338 GCA_964527315.1 uncultured Oscillospiraceae bacterium
ACACAGTCACGCCGCCCTCTGCGGCAAATAGTTACTTGTCACTATTAAGCCTTTGCTTAGAGTTGCTTTTCCCCCTCAGGATGTGATATAATTTATAGACTTGTTTGACACAGGGAGGAAGTTTTATGGAGCAATCCAATCAGATTTATTTTCGCACGTCTCTCGGCGGCTTCCACAAGGGAGATGTGGCGGCCTATATTGCAAAAACGGCGTCTGAGCATCAGACGGCACTCAAAGCGCTGGAGCAGCGAGTGGAAACTCTGCTCCAAGAGAATGAAATACTTCGGAAACAGTTGAAGACAGCCGGGGAGGAAGTTGCACCAGCCGAAGCGGCGGTTGTGGCCGCAGAAACGTCGACCCCCATCGACCAACTGGAACTGGCAGCCTATCGTCGGGCCGAAGCGGCGGAGCGGCTGGCGCTGGCGCGTTCCCAGCGGCTTTATGAAACGCTGGATCAGATCTGCGAGGGAACTTCTGCCCATTTGCAGGTGGCCAATGCGGCCTCTCAGGAAACGATCGATCAGATCAAAGCCAATATGGCGCGGATCTCAGAAACCTATCAGGCGTTCCGCGACGATCTGTCTGCGGCCAGGAAAAAGTTGGAATCCCTGGACGCGATGATCCCGGATCCGGCGGAGGGACTGGGAGAGGAAATATGAGCGAACTGAGACTGCATACTTCGGAACTGAAAGCTGCGATTCCGGAACTGAAAGCCGGACAACGGCTTTTACTCAGCGGAAAGGTTTATACCTCGCGAGATGCCGCTCACAAGCGGATCATTTCGCTGCTGGATCATGGGCAGCCCCTACCCTATCCCTTAAAGGGGGCGGTGATCTATTATGCCGGCCCGACACCGGCCCAAAAGGGAATGGCGGTAGGTTCCTGCGGGCCGACCACGTCCTCCCGAATGGACCCATATACGCCGAGACTTCTGGATTTGGGATTAACGGCAATGATCGGAAAAGGAGAGCGCAATCAGGCGGTCATAGACGCCATTGTCCGGAACCAAAGCGTTTATTTCTGCACGGTCGGTGGTGCGGGGGCGCTCATTGCCTGCTGCATCCGCTCAGCCAAAGAGATTGCTTTTGCAGATCTTGGCTGTGAATCCGTGAAGGAATTTATGATCGAGGAACTGCCGGTATTCACAGCCATCGACTGCCGTGGAGACAGTATTTTTACCATGGGCCGCGCGGCATATGCAAAAATTTGATGCTGGGAAAGGAGACGCTCCTGTGAAAGCACTTAACACCCTTCGCTACTATGCCAGACAGTTTGGCAGCTATCATATTTCTACCTATGCGGCCAGCGCCTCCTTTTTTATCATCACGGCGATTTTTCCATTTTTCATGCTTTTGCTGTCCATTATCAGCTATACGTCTTTCGATCCGCAGGCGCTGCTGGATATGATCTCGCCAATGCTGCCGGCCAGCTTCCTTCCGTTGCTTTCCAGCCTGTCTGAAGGAATGCTCACAGGCAGCGTAACGGCGCTGTCCGTTTCCCTTGTAGCGACGCTGTGGTCTGCGTCAAAGAGTATGCTGGGACTTTTGAACGGCCTGAACGCTATCGCAGACGTCAACGACACCAGAAATTTTATTTTTAAACGGATCGCCTGTATCGGCTATATGCTGGTTTTGATTATGGGATTGATTTTGAATCTGGGCCTGCGGGTGTTCGGTCAGCATATTTTATCGATTTTGCAGCGTTATTTACCCAGACTTGCCCGAATATTTTCCTCAGTGATGAATTTCCGCGGGCTGACGTTGTTTCTGGTGATGGCGCTGGTGTTTGCATTGATTTACACGTTTTTTCCCAATAAGAAAATGCGGTTTTATATGCAGGTGCCCGGGGCGCTGTTTACATCCCTGGCCTGGATGGGATTTTCGGCACTGTTTTCCATCTACGTCAACAATTTTTCCTCCTTTTCCACCCTGTACGGCGGCTTGGGCGCACTGATCCTGGTGATGCTCTGGCTATACTTTTGCATGTCGATCGTGTTCATCGGGGCAGTCATCAACCGGCTTTACCCCAGCATTTTCTGGCGAATGTTTGTGGTACTCAAGCACAGAAGGAATTCTAAAAAAAAGCAAAAAAAATAACGAGGTGCGGCTCGACTGCCTGCACCTCGTTTCTGCTATAGCCCCAGGGCGTCCATTTCTGCAATGACCTGATCTTCTGCCGCCCGCATGGCCAGTATGGTTTCTTCCAAAAGCCGGTCCAACTCCCAGCCCAGCATTTCCGCACCGCTGCGAATGACATCCCGACTGCACCCGGCGGCAAATTTCTTATCCTTAAACTTCTTTTTCAGACTGGAAAGCTCCAAATCCTTCGTGCTTTTTGAGGGACGCATTTTCACAGCCGCGCCAATGAGCCCGGTGAGTTCATCGGTGGCGAAGAGTACTTTTTCCATTTCGTGTTCGGGCTTTACATCGCAGCAAAGGCCATAGCCATGGCTGCCCACCGCGTGGATGAGTTTGGGATCCAGACCCAGTTCCTCCATGATTGCCATTTCTTTGACACAGTGTTCCTCCGGATACAGTTCAAAATCCAAATCGTGCAGCAGACCGACAGTTTTCCAAAAGTCTTTTTCAGTGGTATAGCCCAGTTTTTCAGCAAAATACCCCATGACCGCTTCTACAGTAATCGCGTGCTGAATGTGAAACGGCTCTTTGTTATATTGCCGAAGCAGCGCCAATGCTTCTGTGCGTTCCATTTGAAACTCCCCCTTTATGACTGAAATATTATAAACTGTGAAGAAGGGACTGTCAATGATTCTGTTGGACAAACCCTATGGAATATGCTACAATAATTTTATTCAATATACATATTGGGAGGACTGCTCAATGGAGAAATCAAAGGTTTTCTGGACGGATTTCCGCACCCAGGCATTTGGAGACGGACTGCCCAGCAAGCTGCAGAAGCTGATGCGAAAAGCTGGCGTGGAAGAAGTTGACATGGACGGGAAATTTGTCGCCATCAAAATGCACTTTGGTGAATTGGGCAACATCAGTTTTCTTCGGCCCAATTATGCCCGCGCCGTGGCGGATCTGGTCAAATCCATGGGCGGCAAGCCGTTTCTGACGGATTGCAATACCATGTATCCCGGCAGCAGAAAAAACGCGCTGGAGCATCTGGAGTGCGCCTGGCAAAACGGCTTTACGCCGCTGACGGTGGGCTGTCCCGTGATTATTGGAGACGGGCTGAAAGGCACTGACGACATTGAGGTTCCGGTGGCCGGCGGTGAGTATGTGACCACCGCGAAGATCGGTCGGGCTGTGATGGACGCGGATGTGTTTATCAGTCTGACCCATTTCAAGGGCCATGAAATGACCGGCTTCGGCGGAACCATCAAAAATATCGGCATGGGCTGCGGTTCTCGGGCCGGAAAGACAGAGCAGCATTCCAGCGGGAAGCCCCATATTGATCCGGAAAAGTGCCGGGGATGCCGCCGCTGCCAGCGGGAATGTGCCAATGGGGGACTGGTCTTTGACCGGGAAAAGCTGAAAATGTCTGTGGATCAGACCTACTGTGTAGGATGCGGCCGATGTCTTGGAGCCTGTAACTTTGACGCAATCGCCTTCGACAACGATCATGCCAACGAGGTACTCAACTGCCGCATGGCGGAATACGCCAAGGCTGTCGTGGACGGCAGACCCAATTTCCATGTATCTCTGATTATCGACGTGTCGCCCAACTGTGACTGTCACTGTGAGAATGATGCGCCCATTCTGCCCAATATCGGTATGTTTGCCTCCTTTGATCCGCTGGCGCTGGATCAGGCCTGCGTGGACGCCTGTCTGGCGGCAGCGCCCCTGCCGAGAACCCAACTGACGGACAATATGGCGCTGCCGGACTTCGTGGATCGGAAGGATCACTTTACCAATTCCAATCCCAATTCCGAATGGCGCACCTGTCTGGCCCATGCGGAAAAGATCGGCCTGGGGAGCCGGAAATATGAGTTGATTAAAGTATAAAGGATTGAAGCGAAAAATATCCCCGTTAGCGGAGCAGGCATCCTATCCGGAATAACCGAGCCGTCTCTTAGATCTTTAAACGAAAGGAAATCGGAAAAAACGTGGATGGTGCAGGCGATATACTGGAATCGGATCCCGGCTGCAGAGCGTATTTTGGAAAGTTCACAAATTTTTCAAAATTCCCTCTTGCATTCTATGGCAAAAAGGGGTATAGTAGGTTTAGCACTCGAGAAGAAAGAGTGCTAAACCTTTTCTATTTGTAAACAATTTTTTCATAAAGGGATGAGTTTTACTATGGCAAAGAAACAATTCAAGGCGGAGTCCAAGCGCCTGCTGGATCTGATGATCAATTCCATCTACACCCACA
>CAZGOQ010000161.1:0-4245 GCA_964527315.1 uncultured Oscillospiraceae bacterium
CCAAAGGAAGTAGAGTCCGCGCTCCCCTTTGCGTGCATGAATCTGAAAAAGCTGGCAAAACGGAGATGGGGAACCTGCGGAATCGTACGTTATCTCTCTTGTTTTTTGTATTTTTCCAGAAATTTCACATAGAACAGAGAACACCGCTGCTGACCTGACGCTCAGCAGCGGTGCTTGTCTACAGCCTGAGCGAGAGGTACGTTTCTGTACCTTTCACCGTCTCTTGCCTTTGCTGCGCTCATAGGTGTAATTCTCAAATCACTTCCTTATCGGAGCGTAGCAAATGGTCGGGGCAATTTTTTATTCCAGTATGTAGACCGTGCAGCTTCGCCGTCCGAACTGAATGCAGGTATCGTAGCTGTCAAAATAGAGATCAACGACATTTCCTCTAATCGCGCCGCCGCAGTCCTCCGCCGTTGCAATCCCATAAACCCATTTCCCATCGCTGGTGACAATGTACATTTTCGTTCCGTAGGGGATGACGCTGGGATCTACCGCAATGGCTCCATACCGGGCCTGTGTCCCGGTGGCCGTTGTCCCACCGCCGGTATAGGCGGTTGCCGTGACGGTCAGAGTTTTGGAATACCGCAGCACCTGCCCGCTGGAGGTCGTAACCGTTTTTCCGGAATATGCAGCAGAGACCGGGGCCGCACTTGGGACAGATGTCTTTTCCTGCGTCGTTTCCAACGAATCGGTCTGAGCGGACGCCGCCGGTTTCGCAGTCGTTACCGTCGGCTCCGGCTCTGGTTCCTGATAGATCTCCAATGCCGTTTCATCTTCCGAAAGCGCGACGCTTCCGCAGCCCACCAGAATCACTTCATCTACCGGCTCGGAAATCACACAGGTCGACACGATCTCTTCGCCGGTCAGCATCCCATTGACATAGGTCAATTCCTTCGTCAGCTGGTTGACGCCTTTGGCGCCGCTGGTTTGTATGACGGTTTCCCCTTCCTCCATGGACGCATCCGCATAGGTGACCGTCTCATAGGGAATAAATTCCTGTATGGTTTCTCTCTCCACGGTAACATGGTCGATCTGTATGACCATGCCATCGTAAAGCTTGCTTTCCAGCGAGACCGGCTGCGCGCCGTCCGTGATCCGGTCGGTTTCGCCCAGCATAATATTCAATTCCTGAAGCAGGGTTCCAACCGTACCGCCGCAGGCTAGTGCGCTGATCTCCGCATTGCCGCAAAGTACCGTTACCGCCTGTGTTTCCATCGGCTCCGTTTCTTTCTGCGGCTTGTTTCCGGAAAACGCCGTCAGACAGAAGTAGCCGCCGATCATCAGGGCGATAGTCAGCACCAGGCCGATTTTGAATGCAGTTTTTCTCTGATTTCGTCGTTTCTGATACATAGGTGAAATCCTCCGAACTTTGTAATAAATCGAAAACAATTGATACTAATTTGTAACTATTGCAGCCATTATATCATGCCTTTTCAAAAAGTCAAGGTCTTTTCCATCGATTCGCGGTTCGGACCGCGCCCCTGCACACAATATTTATCTTCGGCTGACGCCCGCGCTGATTTTCTCCAAAACGGTTTCCGCACCTTTTAAATGGCTCAGATCAGACAGAGACACCATGCCGCTGAGCCGTCCTTTTTCCGTTACAGGCACCCGCCGCACCTGCTCTTTGCCCATCAGTCGCAGTGCTGTTTCCACCGTTTCTCCGGGCTCGATCGTTGCGATGCGCCGGGACATGATTTCCGCAACGGATGTCGTTTCCGGATTTCTGCCCTGCGCCATGCAGCGGGTCACCAAGTCCCGATCCGTCACGATGCCCCGCACATACCCTGCGCCATCGCAGACTGGCAGTGCGCCGATGTTATTGCGGCTCAGCAGCCGGGCCGCCAGCGATACAGACTCGTCTGTCCGCAGAGAAATCACTTGAACCGACATCAATTCTGATACCAGCATATCCACCCCTCCTGTCAGAATGATACCCCGCCAGATAGATTCTCAAACCATTTTTGCATAAAAGCGGAACCGAATTTTCAAACATTCTGTTGGAAAATTCGGCTTTTTCTTTTTGAAGAACAGAAAAAAGCCCCATGCCAGGCAAGACACAGGACTTTCTTTCTGTTTTCCGAAACCGATCAAGCGTAGGCAGCGCTGATGGATTTCAGGTAGGCGGCTCTGGAACGACCGTCGATGATGTACAGAACACTGTCCACCAGGGCGACTACCAGAACAACAATGGTAATTGCCAGCATCACAGGCCGAATCGCGTTGGACGACATATTCAGCAAATAGTTGAACATGAACGCCAGAACGCCGATGACGGCCCAGGCAACTGCGTAAATAGCACGAGCAGTTCCCTTTGTCAACAGCAAAAGCACGATACCGATGATAGCAAACACATCCAGGAACAGGATCGCACCGACTTGCTTAATGGACACAGTTTTGGTGGTAACGCCGGGAACCGCCAACTTCACATAGGGATTCTTCTCCCCATCCTCATTGGTCAGAGTAATGCCCAGCTTGCCGGCCCACTCTGTGAAGAAGCCGTCGTAGCCGTTTTCCTCGTTATCCTTGATGGCGTCCTTGTTTTCCGCATACATGGATTTCTGCCAATTTGCCACAGAAGAGTGGTTATAGGGGAAACCAGCATAGGAAAGCAAAGACCAGGAGTCGTCTTTCTCTGCCTCTACCGCATAGCCTCTGCTTGAGACCATCTGGCCTTCAGACACAGAGTAGTAGGGGAACAAAGAAAGAATGAAGAACGCTGCCAGCAATACAGCAAGGACGATGTCAATGATTTTACATACATCCTCATTTTTTTGCTTTGGCAGGTTATTCAAGTCTAACATACGGAACCCTCCAAGTCATAGTTTTTTGCCAAGGTAAGTTTCGTGCCATCCAATAGCTAGAGTTTAGCACAGGGACGCGTCTTTTTCAAGCGCCTATTTTGTTTTTTTAAATTTTTTTGCGGGAAAGGCTGCCATTCTTTATGCATAATACTGTATCGTTTTTCAGTTATGTCACCTCATTGCCCTTTTTCATGCGTCTTATAGACGATCAAACGCACAAACATGCCACAAATCTTATGGTTTCATGGTTGAATTTTCCCAGATGCTATGTTAAACTATTTCTGGTGAGTGGCAGCTTGGATCCTGTCTCTTCCTGTCTAATATGATAGAAACTAACAGAAAAAAATCGCCGTGCCATATTGCGAAATCGAAAATGATAAATTATAATAGGGATGGCCGCATACATGGCCCCCGTTTAAGAAGCGCGGCCGCTCACCGGATGAATCTATATATTTTTATTTAATGGAGGATATTCCAATGAACAACATGTATGATTTGACCGGCAAGGTTGCCATCATCACCGGCTCTACCCGCGGCATCGGCAACGCTGTTGCCAGGACGATGGGCGTTCAGGGCGCGAAGGTCGTCATTACCGGCAGAAAGCAGGACGCCTGTGACAAGGCCGCCGCCGCGCTGGCTGCCGAGGGCATCGACGCGCTGGGCGTTGCCTGTGAAGTGACCAGGGCGGAGGATCGCGAAACATTGATCACAAAAACGGTCGCGAAATACGGCCATGTAGATATTCTGGTCAATAACGCGGGCCTGGGCGGACAACCAAAAAAACTCATCGACATGGATGAAGCGTATTTTGATAACTATGTAGACGCCGATCTGAAAGGCCTTTACTTCATGAGCCAGCTGGCCGCACGCCAGATGAAGGAGCAGGGTCGTCCCGAGGGCGAAAACCCCTATCGGATCATTAATCTCTCCTCCGCTGCCGGCATCAAGGCTCCCATCGGCGACACTGTATACGGCTCCTGCAAGGCTGCCGTGACCCATCTGACCAAAATCATGGCCAATGAACTGGCCCGCTTTGGCATCCTCTGCAATGCCGTCGCTCCCGGCTATGTGCTTACCGACATGACCAAGGACGTGATGGCAGACGAAAAGAATGTTGCGGCTGTGACCCGGATGATTTCTGTCCGCCGCTATGCGCAGCCGGAGGAGATTGCTTCTGTAATCACCTTCCTGGCAACCCCTGCCGCCGGTTATGTGACAGGTGTCCTGATCCCCGTGGATGGCGGTATGACCATCAACTGAGGATCCCCTTTGTGAAACGATTTTCCCGGAGCCGGCGGCTTCGGCTCCGGGAAGTTGTTTTTAGTTAAGACCCGACTGGCGTGAGTCTCGCTGGTCAATAAAATATTTGGAGGTATGATTCCAATGGCTATCGGTACTTATGAACAGTACAAAGCGCGGCTTCTGGCGATGAAGCCCA
>CAZGOQ010000162.1:0-4193 GCA_964527315.1 uncultured Oscillospiraceae bacterium
GGCTCATCGCCTTTTTCGGCATGATGACCAACTACTCCGAAAACGTTCTGGGCATTTACTACCGCCGGAAAAACAAGCACGGCGAATGGTCCGGCGGCGCTATGTATTACCTGCGGGACGGCCTGGGCGGCAAAAAGCACTGCAAGATCATCGGCAAGGTGCTGGCCGTGCTGTTCTCCATCTTCTGCTTCCTGGCCTCCTTCGGCATCGGCAACATGACCCAGGTCAACTCCATTTCCGGCAACATGGAATCCGTCTTCGGCGTTCCCACCTGGCTCACCGGAATCGTGGTGCTGGTTGTGGCCGCGCTCGTCATCATCGGCGGCTTGAAGCGCATCGCCTCCGTCACGGAAAAGATCGTCCCATTTATGGTCATTCTGTACATTCTGGGCTCCCTGATCATTCTGGTCACCAATTTCTCCATGATCCCCCAAGTATTCGGCGCCATCTTTAAGAGCGCTTTCGCCATGAAAGCCGCCGGCGGCGGCATCGTGGGCTACGGCATGAAGCTGGCCATTGAGCAGGGCATGAAGCGCGGCGTCTTTTCCAACGAAGCGGGCCTTGGCTCTTCCGTGATGGTCCACTCCAACTCCAACGTCAAGGAGCCTGTCCGTCAGGGCATGTGGGGCATTTTTGAGGTGTTCGCGGACACCATCATCGTCTGCACGCTCACCGCCTTTTCCCTGCTGTCCTCCGGCCTTGTGGACCTGGACACCGGCGTCACCGTGGCGGAATACAGCGGCGTCGAACTGACCAAGGCAAACATCATGTCCACGGTTTTCACGATGCGTTTCGGCTTTATCGGCGGCGCGTTCGTGGCCGTCGCCATCATGCTCTTCGCCTTTTCCACCGTACTGGGCTGGAGCCACTACGGCACCAAAGCCTGTGAGTACCTGTTCAGCGAAAAATACACCATCGTCTACCGTGTCATTTTCGTGATTGCCATTTTCGGCGGCGCCGTCATGGGCGACAACCTGGCCTGGGACATCGCAGACACCCTGAACGGCATGATGATGATCCCCAACCTGATCGGCGTTCTGGTGCTGAGCCCCACTGTCATGCGGATCACGAAAAACTATGTGAACCGCAAAATCAAGGGCGAATCGGTGGAGCCTATGCTCTCCGCGTTCCCGGACATTCAGAAAGCCCACACGGACGAGATGAAGGCCGCGGCCACCGTTGAGGACGCGGAATAACGGCAGCCCCAATGCGGGCCGCGAAAGGCGCGCGGGGTTCCCCGTCCGTTTAAAAGAAGCTGAAAAGAGTCCGCCCATGCTGAGCATGGGCGGACTCTTCTGTTGATGCGATCCGGAGCTTTGGCGGCGCCGCTTTATATCAAGACTGGGCTGGCGTCAAGGACGGACGAACCCGGGGCAGCCGCAAAGCGCGATCCCGCCGCCTGACTGCATCCCCCGGCGCCCGACCGTTTTACTCCTTCTCATACTCTTCCCGCAGCTTTTCCAGCGCTTTTTTCTCAATGCGCGATACATAGCTTCTTGAAATGCCGCACAGAGTGGCAATCTCCCGCTGGGTCAGGGGCGGGCGGTCGTCCAAGCCATAGCGCAGGCGGATGATGTGAGCCTCCCTGCCGCTGAGGCAGCTGTTCACGCACCGGCGCACCTTGGCGCAGGCGTCCCGCAAATCCAGTTCCTCCAGCATGTTGTCCTCCACCCGAACCACGTCGATCAGGGCCAGGGAATTGCCGTCCCCGTCCGCGTCCAGGCTGTCTGACAGCGACAGCTCCCCCTGTAACTTGCGCTGGCTTCTGAAATACATCAAAATCTCGTTTGCTACCCTCACATAACGGCTCCACATTCCACCTTTCTGCCACACCATCAAAATTTTCTTCTTCGTCAGATTGTACCAGTTTATTGCCAATTCCAACGGGCATTTCCGGGAACTCATATTTGTAATCAGACCCAAACAGTACCAAGTGGACGTTTTCACCGTCCCAAATGACTTCCTTGACAAACACCCGGAGGGCCGCCCGCTTTTCCTCTACCGACATATCATCCACCCTGTCTTTGAATGAGGCGAGCATTTGGGTCAACAAATCAAATTCTATATCGGCCAAGGCATGGCTGGCTGTCAGCTCTTTCAGTTCCGCAAGGTGCCGCTTTAAGCCCTCGCCTTTGTTGTGCAACTCGTCGATCCGGTTCATTATGTAGTTCTCGGCATAAGTGCCGGAGGCTCTGCCCAATGCGGAGGCAAGTCCTCTGATTTCATCTTCATTCTCGGTAATTTGTGTTTCCAGTTTGGCTATTTGCTCGTCATAGCTCTCCCGGTTGCCCATCAATATCCGCTTGCTTTCCTCAATTTGGCGTACAAGGTCGGAGTTGGTTTCGCTCAACAGCTTTACCTGTTCAATCACATCTGCATCCAAAATGTTGCCGTTGCAGGTTTTAATATTACAGACATGGCGGCGGCTTCGCTCTTTCATGGAACACATATAGGTATATATCATTTCATCCTTTGTGTTGTGCCTTCCGGTCAGTTTGGGGCGCATGAAGCTGCCGCAGTTCCCGCAGATCAGGAGGCCGGACAGTAGCGCCACATTGCTCCGGGGCGCCCGATAGCTTTTGGATTTGTTCTGCTCCAAAGACCGCTGTACCTTGACCCAATCCACCCCGGCAATAACTCCCTCATGCTTGCCAACAGATACGATCCATTCTTCCATCGGCTTAATTTGAGTGGCCTTGCCTGGTTGCTGATTAGTGCGGTTATAAGCCATAACGCCGTGTACGCCGTCAAACTCGCTTCTATCAGAAAAGAGATCAACCTGGTTTTGGGTCAAAAATTCATACGCCGCTTCGTCCGCAATCATATAGACTGGGTTTGTCAGCATCCCACGAATAGCAAAACGGGTAAAATCTTTCCCCATTTTTGTCTTATACCCATTTTGCAATAGGTAAGTCTCCGTCTTTGTGAGAGAGTTTGTTTCCATAAACTTATCGAATATCATCTTGACCAAGCCAATTTCATCGGGAATGATTTTCAACTTGTAGGCTTTTCTCGTCTTGCCATCAATCGTCACATGGGAAATGCTTTCCGAGGCATACCCGGTGGGGGTCGTTCCTCCGAGCCAGCGGCCAGTTTTGGAAAGTTCGTGCATATTATCCCGAATACGCTCAGCGATGGTCTCCCGCTCTAACTGAGAAAAAACCGAGGATATATACATCATGGCCCGGCCCATCGGAGAGGATGTATCAAATTGTTCCTTTATAGAAATGAAGTCTATCTTCATGCCATTTAGCTGTTCAATCAATTTGGCAAAGTCCCCAATATTGCGGCTGATACGGTCAAGGCGATAAACAACGATTGCCTTGAAATGCCTGGTCTTTGCGTCCATCATCATTTTTTTGAACTGCGGGCGCTCCAACGTGCCGCCAGAAAAGCCCTCATCCTCATAAATCAAGGCATTGTCCGCAACCTCGTCCCCGTACTGCACCCGGATATACTGTTTGCACATTTCTATCTGATTTTCTATGCTTTCTCCCTTTCCTGTGAATTTGGATTTGCGGGAATAGATAGCCCAAGGATTGCCGTGATACATTTATCTCGCCTCCGTATGATATGTATTGTGCGCTATCCTATCATAGTTTTTCATTCTACCAACGCACAAAGGCAGAACAGGTCGAAAATGCACTTTGTTTGCTCAAAAAAGCAACTGTTTTCATAATATTATTATATAATATTCGACAAATTATAGCAAAAAATTAAGAAAAGGCGTTGTCGTGAATGGCAATGTCTTTTCTGCCTGTTAGGAGGTGAACAGCCCATGAGTACAGTCCCAGCATTTGATTACTACTACGGTGACGAAAGCAATCAATTTTCATTCTACCGCATCCCTCGCCAGCTTATCACCGGCGAACAGTTCAAAAAGCTGTCTACCGATGCCAAGCTGTTGTATGGCCTCTTGTTGGATCGCATGGGACTTTCCGCCAAAAACGGCTGGTACGACGACCAGGGCCGCGTCTATATCTACTATACACTGGACGAAATACAAAAAGGCCTGGGCTGCGGGCATGAGAAGGCCGTCAAGCTGTTGGCCGAGTTAGATACGGACAAAGGCTTCGGCCTAATCGAGCGCATAAAACAGGGCCAGGGCCGTCCCGCAAAAATCTATGTCATGCGGTTTACCACACGCGAAAAACCTCCGCAACCCGCCCAGCCGCAGGACATTCCCAGACTTC
>CAZGOQ010000163.1:0-4189 GCA_964527315.1 uncultured Oscillospiraceae bacterium
TGTTACTATATATTTGCCCCTTTCCTTCTATTATACAGAAATCAGGGGCGTTTGGCCGGCTTCTTGACAGACTGAGGGAGCGTCGTCGCCGCTCCGTTTTGTATATCTGCTGTTTAAAACTCATTGATTTATGCAGTCGGATTCTGTATAATATACAAAGGCATATGCATCGGCAGCGCAAAACGGCTGCATCGGTGTTTCCATAAAGGGGGAAAACAGAATGACCAGAACGACGGCCAGAGAGATCGCCATGCATCTCGTCTATGAGATGGAGTTTCAGGATGATCTCCCAAACGTACTGCTCAGTAAGGTGTTTGAGGAGGAGTACTATCCCCGGCTGGCGGAGGAGACGGAATTGTATCAGGAAAAACCCAACGCCAAACAGCTTTCATATATTGAAAACTGCGTTCAGGGCGTATTTGAACGGAAGCAGGAGTTGGATGCTCTCATCGAACGATACGCGGAGGGCTGGAAGGTACGCCGGATCTCCAGAGTATCCCTGGCGGTGCTGCGGCTTTCCATCTATGAGATCCTGTATGTAGAGGATGCGCCTGCCGGCGCTGTCATCAATGAAGCGGTAGAGATCGCCCGGCGCTATGAGGAGGAGGAAAAGGTGTCCTTTATCAACGGCGTCTTAGGCGCTTTTGTCCGGGAAAATCTATGATCGCCCTGGGAATCGACACCAGCAACTATACTACCTCTGTGGCCTGGTTTGATGGGGAAACCGGAAAAAATGTGAGCCGGCTTTTGACTGTCAGGCCGGGGGAATTGGGGCTACGTCAGTCGGATGCGCTATTTCAGCATATAAAAAATCTTCCGGAAGTCCTGTGTGAACTGAGGCAGACCATACCGTTGGAGGGAGTTTCTATCGTTGGGGCCAGCTATGCGCCCAGAAGCGTGGAGGGATCCTATATGCCCTGCTTTCAGGCGGGAGCATCCCTAGGCCGTTCCATGGTCCACGCCATGGGTGGCGCCTATTATGGCTTCAGCCATCAGGAGGGCCATTTGGCTGCGGTGCTCTACAGCGCTGGACGGCTGGAACTTTGGAAGGAGCCGTTTCTGGCCTGGCACCTGTCCGGGGGCACCACGGAACTGCTCTATGTAGGTCCGGGGCTTCATCCGGAGATCATCGGCGGTACGGAGGATTTATCTGCCGGACAACTGATCGACCGGACGGGAAAGCTTCTGGGACTGGATTTTCCCGCGGGAAAGGCGCTGGACGCATTGGCAGGACAGGGAGAAGCGAAGGCATTCCCGGTCAAGGTAAAAAATATGCGGTTTTCTTTGTCAGGAATGCAGAACAAGGCGGAGGAAATGGCGAAGAAACGCCCGGAAGATACGGCCCGGTTTGTATTGGAGTGTCTGATCAGGGCGGTTCGGCTGGCAACCGAACAGGCGAAAGAAGCCTATGGAGATCTGCCGGTGGTATTAACCGGAGGCGTGGCGTCCAATTCGCTGCTGCGGAAAGCGATGGCGCCGCTGGACGGCATATTCGGAGCGCCGGAATACTCGACAGATAACGCGATGGGAATTGCGGTCCTGACTTGGCTGAATGCGGCGGGCCGGGACATGGAGACGCTGAAAACGCGGAATGAGATACCGCCTGACGCATAGGAAAGGATTTCTATGGACGAACAACTGATATTAGAGGTCAGTCAGATCAACGCCTATATCAAGGAGACGCTGGATACTGACAGCCTGCTGAACGGACTCTGCATTCGCGGGGAACTCAGTAACTATAAAATGTACCCTTCCGGGCACCACTATTTTACACTGAAGGATGCGGAATCTTCGCTGAAATGCGTCATGTTCCGTTCCAGCGCGATCCGGCTGCGGTTTCGCCCGGAAAACGGCATGACGGTGCTGGCGGCCGGGCGGATTACAGTCTATCCCAGAGACGGGGTGTATCAGCTCTACTGCGTTTCCATGACGCCGGAGGGAGCGGGAGACCTGAATGTGGCCTTTGAACAGCTGAAACGAAAACTGGCGGCGGAAGGCCTGTTTGACGAAGAACATAAAAAACCGCTGCCGCAATACCCTCATCGGATCGCCCTTGTCACGTCCTCTGCGGGCGCGGCAGTACATGATATGCTCCGCATCCTCCGGCATCGGTATCCACTGGCGGAGGTCCGGCTGCTGCCGGTTCGGGTTCAGGGGGAGGAAGCAGCTGCGGAAATTGCAGCGGCGATTGATTATGTTAACCAAATCCACGGCGCAGATCTGATCATTACCGGCCGCGGCGGCGGTTCTATGGAGGATCTTTGGACCTTCAATGAGGAGATCGTGGCCCGGGCTATCTATCGCAGCGAGATTCCCGTGATCTCGGCAGTGGGCCACGAGCCGGATGTGACCATTGCGGATTATGCGGCTGATTTGCGGGCAGCAACGCCCTCCAACGGAGCGGAACTGGCGACGCCGGATCAGGAAGAACTGCGGATGCGCATATCCACGCAGCAGGGCCGCATGACGCAGGCGCTCCGCCGTATGCTGAAAGCCCACCGGCAGCAACTGGCGCTGAAAACAGCGGCCCAAGAAATGCGCTCGCCGGTGCGGAGAATTGAGCAGCAGCGGCAGCGGCTGGACGGACTGACACAGCGGCTGGGCCGGAACATGACGCAAAGCCTTTCGGCACATCGGGAGGAAATGAACCAGCGGCAAGGGTGGATGGAACGGAACGGCGCGTCGCTTCTGAAGCGAAAGCGCAAGGCTCTGGAGACAGACGCGGCCCGGCTGGACGCCATGAGTCCGCTGAAGGTGCTTGCTAGAGGCTACAGCGTTACGACCAATGAACGGGGTGCGGCGGTCACCTCCGCCAATCAGCTTTCCCCGGGAGAACATATTACCATACGCTTTCATCAGGGGCAGGTCAATGCCCAGGTGCAGCAGCGAAAGGAGAAGGATCAATGAGCAAAAAATCGATGACCTTTGAGCAGTCCATGGAACGGCTGGACGAGATCGTGCAGGCGCTGGAAGCAGGGGAAACCTCTTTGGAGGATTCCATCAAGCTGTTTGAAGAGGGCACTGCGCTGGCGGCAAAGTGCGGCAAGCTGCTGGATGATGCGGAATTGAAGGTGACAAAGCTGACCGAAGGTCCCGATGGGGCGCCGGTGGAGCAGGAGGTTTCCGAGGATGACCTCTGAACTGAGCCGAAAAGCGGCGCTGGTGGAGGAATTTCTGGAGCGGCAGTTTTTGCAGAAGACCGACTATGGCATACTGCTGGAAGCCATGCGTTATAGCCTTTTGGCCGGAGGAAAACGGCTCCGTCCGGTGCTGTTGCTGTCCTTTTGCGAAGCGGCAGGAGGTGAAATGGAAAAGGCGCTGCCAGCGGCGGCAGCGGTGGAAATGCTTCATACCTACTCGCTGATCCACGATGATCTTCCCTGCATGGACAATGACGATTACCGCCGGGGCAGGCTCACCTGTCATAAGGCCTATGGAGAGAGCACTGCGGTTCTGGCGGGGGACGCCCTGCTGACGGCAGCCTTTGAGACCCTTTCCAGCATGGAAGGCGACCCGGGAAAAATCCTCCGATGCGTTTCACTGCTCTCCTGCGGAGCGGGGGAGCACGGCATGGTGGCCGGGCAGGTTCTGGATCTGGAGGGCGAGAAACGGCAGCTGTCCGAAGCGCAGCTACGGGACGTCCACAGCCGAAAGACCGGCGCACTGATCTCCGCAGCCTGCCGGATGGGCGTGGTGTTGGGCGGCGGCACCGAAAAGGAAATTGCCGTGGCTGGAAACTATGCGGCCCATTTGGGAATGGCGTTTCAGATTCGGGACGATATGCTCGATGAGATCGGCGTTCAGGAGGAACTTGGAAAGCCCATCGGCTCGGACCGGCAGGAGGGGAAAAGTACATTCGTGACACTGTTTGGTTTGGCTGAATGTGAGAAAATGGTGAAGCGGGAGACGCAAATGGCCATTTCCACGTTGGAAGCCGGCGAATTTCGCCGGACGGATTTTCTCAAATCGCTGGCGAGTTGGCTTGCTGCACGGATGAAATAGCGAGATAACATTTGAAAATTCGAAAAAATGTGATATAATCGCACCACTGTATCTTTTGAACTTCGACCAGTTCGGCGGCGCAGTATTCTAGTCGGAGCCATTGATCCTTAGGGAGGGCCTAAAAATCCTCTAAAGGGCATATCGATGAAGTCCCTGGTGCCTGCTTTTTACGCCCAGTTTAGGGTGG
>CAZGOQ010000164.1:0-4158 GCA_964527315.1 uncultured Oscillospiraceae bacterium
GGCTATGTGGCTGAGGATGGCACGGCGGTGCGGGATGACAGCGCTCCAGGCTATATCTGGCAGCACCGCTCTCCCGACGGCAAGGAGGAATTTTTGGTAGGCCTCCACGGTCAGATCGAAGGGGAAGGGGCCAACGCCTATGAACTCATCGAGCTGAAGGGAGATGTGCGGCTCACTCATGTGGACTTTTCCTATGTCCCTGGCAAGCAGGTGCTGAAGGACGTAACGGTCTATGCCAAGCCCGGCCAGAAAATCGCTTTCGTTGGCTCTACCGGTGCCGGCAAGACTACCATCACCAACCTGATCAACCGGTTCTATGATATCTCCGGCGGTATGATTACCTATGACGGAATTGATATCCGCCATATCCAGAAGGACTCCCTCCGCCGTTCCTTGGGCGTTGTCCTGCAGGATACCCACCTGTTTACCGGCACGGTAATGGACAACATCCGCTATGGTCGGCTGGACGCCACCGACGAGGAGTGCATTGAGGCGGCCAAAATTGCCAACGCCCACAGCTTTATCCGCCGTCTGCCTGACGGATACCAAACCGTTATTACCGGAGATGGCGCCAACCTGTCCCAGGGTCAGCGGCAGTTGCTGGCCATTGCCCGGGCAGCAGTGGCAGATCCGCCGGTGATGGTGCTGGATGAGGCAACTTCCTCCATCGACACCCGGACAGAGGCCCTGATTTCCAAGGGCATGGATGCTCTGATGGAGGGCCGCACGGTCTTTGTCATCGCCCATCGGCTGTCCACCGTCCGAAACTCTGACGCCATCGCGGTGATTGAGGGTGGACAGATCATTGAGAAGGGTAGCCACGCCCAGCTGCTGGAGCAGCAGGGGAGGTACTACAAGCTCTATACCGGCCAATTCCAGCTGACCTGATTTTGAGCAAGGTTCCCTGAAGGAGGGCCTCCCTATGCCGTTTACAATCGTCCGTCAGGATATCACAAAAATGAAGGTTGATGCCATTGTCAACGCCGCCAACACAGAACTGCAAATGGGGGGCGGGGTCTGCGGTGCGATTTTCAGAGCGGCGGGCGCGGAAAAGTTGCAAAAGGCCTGTAACAGGGCTGCGCCGATACAGACCGGAGGAGCGGCTATCACGCCTGGCTTTGAGCTGCCCGCAAAATATGTGATTCACGCCGCCGGCCCTGTTTACAGTTCGTTTCACAAGGAATTGTGTGCCTCTTTGCTCTGCTCAGCCTATACACAGTCGTTAAATCTGGCGGATGAACGCAAATGCAGGAGTATCGCTTTCCCGTTGATTTCCAGCGGCATCTATGGCTATCCCAAGGAGGAGGCCCTGCGGGTCGCGACGGCGGCAATTACGGAATTCCTCGCAAAGCACGAGATGGATGTGTATCTCGCCATCTTTGACGAGACCGCGTTCGTTGTCAGTGAAGAACTGATTGGTGAGGTCAAAAGCTACATAGACCAGCACTATGTGGACACACACCAAATAGGCCGCCGCCAGCTTCTGGAGATTGAAAAAGCGTCATTTGCAAAGGCAAATTTCTCTGCTCTCTCTGCCGCGCCGATAATGGCGGCAAGGCCGGCGGCAGCGCCTATGCAAGAGCGGCAGTCCCTGGACGATTTTATGGCGAATCTGGATGAGCCATTTTCAAGCACACTGTTTCGATTCATCGACGCTAAGGGTAAAACCGATGTGGAGGTATATAAAAAAGCGAATATTGACCGAAAGCTGTTTTCCAAGATACGATCGGTTAGGGGCTACACGCCGAAAAAAGCGACCATTCTGGCGCTTGCTATCGCTCTGGAGCTTACGCTTGATGAAACGGACGTTTTGCTTGAACGGGCGGGCTATGCCCTGTCCCATGCCAGCAAATTTGACGTAATTGTGGAGTATTTTATTGTCAGCGGCAAATACAACATTTTCGATATCAACGAGGTGCTGTTCAAATATGATCAGCCGCTGCTGGGAGCATAAAGAGGAGCATACAGCGGAAAGCAATTTTGTACTCTTGAGAATGATCACCTGTTGGATTTCCATTGTTCAGGTCAGAACCGTCCAAATGGGAAGATATGCGGAATATGACAGAACAAACAAGTTTTCTCTCACGCTTGGCTTTCGGAAATTTGAAGTGTTTCCCACATCGTGGGATGAATCGAATCCATACCAGATCTATACTATGAATTTGAAGTAAATTACCAGTTGTCGCTTCAAAAGCGACCATATGACCTCCCGTTTTCGGTATACTGATACCATCAACGAAAACAGGAGGTCATACCAAATGAAAAAGAATCTGACAGAACTTGTATTCATCCTCGACAAGAGCGGCTCAATGGCTGGGCTGGAGAGCGACACCATCGGCGGCTTCAATTCCATGCTGGAAAAGCAGAAAACGGTTGGCGGTGAGTGCAGGATCACGACGGTGCTTTTCGATAACCGCTATACTCTGCTCCATGACCGCGTTGATATCCAGACGGTCAGCCCTATGACGGATAAGGAGTATTTCGTGGGCGGCTCTACCGCTCTGCTGGACGCTGTCGGCACGACAATCCATAAGCTCATCAGCATCCAGAGAAACACAGCCGAGGACTGCCGCGCCGACAAGGTAATGTTTGTTATCATCACGGACGGATATGAGAATGCAAGCCGAGAGTACACTGCTGAAAAAGTAAAAGCCATGATTGAGCGGGAAAAAGAGAAATACGGCTGGGAGTTCATCTTCTTGGGCGCCAACATTGATGCTGTGCAGACTGCTTCCCGCTTTGGTATCTCCGCTGACAGAGCCGTGGATTATGTTCCGGACAGCAAGGGTACGCGGCTGAACTACGACGCTATGGCGGAAACGGTGGCTTGTTTCCGTAAAACCGGCGCGGTTCCTGCGGCTCCTATGCAGGCAATCCGTGAGGACATGAAGAAAAGAGGGAGAAAGCACAGATGATGGGAGCAATTATCGGAGATATTGCAGGTTCTGTGTATGAGTGGGACAATATTAAAACAAAGGAGTTTCCCCTCTTCCGTGATGATTGCTTTTTTACCGATGACACGGTCATGACCGTCGCAGTTGCGGAGGGCTTGATG
Source organism: uncultured Oscillospiraceae bacterium (assembly GCA_964527315.1). GTDB lineage: Bacteria > Bacillota > Clostridia > Oscillospirales > Oscillospiraceae > HGM13006. The sequence goes on from CAZGOQ010000164.1 coordinate 3,056, forward strand.
AATGGCGGCAGCGAGGATGCCTTCATTGACGCCATGAAGAAGTATGGCCGGATGTACCCGGATGCGGGCTACGGCGGACGGTTTGGCGCATGGCTGTTTTCCGAGGACAGAAAACCTTATAATTCCTGGGGTAATGGATCTGCCATGCGGGTATCACCCGTTGGCTGGATCATGAACTGCGGTTTCTGCGCCAGAACAGGTATGTGGCCGTCTGACGGACAGGATATCGCAAAATGCTCCGCCGCCGTGACCCACAACCATCCGGAGGGCATTAAGGGTGCGCAGACTGTAGCGGACGCGATTTTCATCTGCCGTCTCTACAGTGAAAAACACGCAGATGATTACGGCGTGCCTATGGTAGGCTCCATAGAGGACTGCAAGAAACAGGTAAGGGAACATACCGAGCGGGAATACGGCTACGACTTGAGCCGCACTTTGGACGAAATACGCCCGGAGTATTGCTTTAATGAAAGCTGCCAGGGAACCGTGCCACAGGCAATTATGGCATTTTTGGAAAGCATGGACTTTGAGGATGCCATCCGAAACGCCATCTCTCTTGGCGGAGACAGCGACACTCTGGCTGCCATTACCGGCGGCATAGCCGAAGCGGCTTATGGTGTGCCTCAGTGGATCATCGACAAGGCTTGGACTTATCTGGATGAGCCGCTCCGGGATGTGTGCCGTCGATGGCGGACGTTTTTGAAGCAACCACAATAACCTGACTGACCATATCAAACAAAGTGTCCGATTTCCGCAGAAATCGGACACTTTTTGCAGCTCATAGGCTGACCTTTGCAGCGCGGTGCCTGTGTGTGTGCTCATTCCCACTCTGCCGGGTCGGTTTCCTCCAGCGGTCGGAGCTTTTTATAGGGCGTGTTCATCAGCACGGGATCCTTCTCCCGATAGCCGTGCCACATTTCGCCCACCGGGTCGATGGGCAGGCCCCGGCGCTTCATCTCATGCCAGCTCCAGTCATACATGATCTTTAGGATGGGGATGACGCTCCGGCCCAGATCGGTCAGGCTGTACTCTGTCCGGGGCGGCACCTCGGGATAGATCGTGCGGGTGATGAGGCCATCTTTCTCCAGCGCCCGGAGATTTTC
>CAZGOQ010000165.1:0-4138 GCA_964527315.1 uncultured Oscillospiraceae bacterium
TCATCATGACCGTCAATCTGGCGCTTTCATTTCCCTTGGGCGTGTTTACCTCGGTTGCCGTTTCCTACGAGCGATTCGCGGTGGAAAAGGGCATTGAACTTCTGAAAACAGTTCTGACCTACGGAACCATGCTTGTCCTGCTGCTGTTGGGCGGCAAATCGGTTTCGATCACGCTGGCTGCGGCGGTGTTTTCCCTGCTGGCGAAGGTGCTTATGCTCTGGTACTGCTTTTCCCGGCTGCATGTCAAAATCCGCATGGGTCGGCTGGATCGGGGCGCGGTGCGGGAGATCGTCAAGTATTCCTTTTTCATCTTCCTGAATGTGGTGGTTGACCAGCTGTATCAAAACACGGATCAGGTGATCCTTGGCGCGTTCTGCGGTACGCTGGCGGTGACGACATACCATCTTGGTATCCAGTTCTATGCGCTGATTAGGCGGCTTTCCACAGCCGTCAGCGGCGTTTATCTGCCCCACATCACTGCGCTTGTGGCAAAATCAGAGGACGGCGGAGGGGAGTTCTCCAAACTGTTTATTTCTGTGGGCAGGTTCCAGTTCATCCTTTTAAGCTTTGCCATGAGCGGTTTTATTTGCTTTGGCATTCCGTTTATCAACCTCTGGGCCGGCACACAATACCGGGCGGCATATTACATCGCTCTGATTATTATGATTCCCGCGCTGATCCCGCTGTCGCAGAATATAGGGATCGAAATTCTTCGGGCGGAAAACAGGCACGGCTTTCGCTCGATGGTGTATTTGATATTGGCGCTGCTCAATGTGGCGATCAGCATCCCGCTGGCAATTCGCTGGGAGGGCATCGGCGCGGCGATTGGCACGGCAATTTCCTGCATTTTGGGAGAAATTATAATCATGAACATTTTCTACGCCAGAAAAATCGGACTCAATATCCGGCGCTTTTGGCGGGAAATCACGCGGATTACGCTCCCCGCCGCCGTCATGTGTGTTTTGGGAGCGATAATTGGACAGCGGTTTGAAATAAACAGCTGGCTGTCCCTTGCCGTGGCGGCTGTACTCTACTCCGCTGTCTACGCGGTCATTGCATGGCGCTTTATTTTGAATGAGGAGGAAAGGTCGCAGACAGCAGCGCTTCGGAAGCGGCTGAAGCGATAAACGATATGGCCATCCGCTATGTGGATTTGGTCATTCCCGAAACCCGCTGGGAGCAAAAAAAGACGGATGTGGCGGAATTTAAGGCAGATATACTTGTGATGGGCGATGACTGGGAAGGAAAATTTGACTTCCTGAAGGATCAATGCGAAGTGATATATCTGCCTCGAACGCCTGAGATTTCATCGTCAAAGGTGAAAAGCGATTTGAAAGAATAACACTGGGCTCGTGCCGGGGGAGGGCTGCCATCATGGGACAACGATATACATTGATCGCGCTCCTGCGCGGCGCGGTGACTGGCGAGGTGTTTGCGCCCGGCGGGGACATCAGGTGGGACAAGCTGCTGGCGCAGATCAGGTTCCACCGCGTGGAGTCCCTGGCCTACTATGCGCTCCGGGATGTGCCGGAGACGCCGGAGGACGTTTGCCGCGCACTGAGCGCCGCCCACAAGGAAGGACTGTATCTGGACGCCCAGCGGGACTATGCGGCGGAAACCATACAAAGGGTCCTGACGGCTGCGGAGGTCCCCCATGTGCTCCTGCGCGGGGCGCTGCTCAAGCGCGATTACCCCTCCCCGGATATGCGGAGTATGTCCGACCTGGACTATCTGGTCCATGTGGAGGACTATCCGAAGATCAAAGCGGCGATGGAGACCGCCGGTGGAGTGCATATTCACACGGACGGCGGACACTACTCCTTTCTGCTTCCGCCCCAGGTGGCGGTGGAGTTTCACCCGGATCTGATCTATACGGCGTCGCCGGTGGGGACGGCCATCAACCCCGGCTGGCAGTATGTGGAGCCGGGAAGCGGCCCCTTCGCGCTGAAGCTGACGGAGGAGGGCTTCTATCTCAATCTGCTGTGCCACCTGGCCTACCACTTCGCCAAGGGAGGCACCGGGGTGCGGTCGGTGTTGGACGTCTGGGTCTATCGCCACCGGCACACGCCCCAGCCCGATCCGGCGTATGTTCACCGGGAACTGGAGCGGGCCGGCCTGCTGGATTTTTCTGAAGGAATCGAGGCGCTGGCCGAAGCGTGGTTCGGTTCTGGAACCGTCCCGCCGGAACTGGAAGAACTGGGCGATTATATTCTGACCAGCGGAGCCTACGGCACCCAGTCGCGGGCAGTGCTGAGTGCCGCCAGCTTTTCCGGTGGTCGCACCGGCCGCTCCGCTGTGGTGAGCAGGGTGTTCTATCCCCGCCGGGAGATGGAAAACCGCTTTCCTTGGGTCAGGAATCGGCCTTGGCTGCTGCCGGCGGCCTGGTGCCTGCGGGCGGTCCGAGCCGTGACAAGTCACCGGGAGAATATTCGCCGCTGGAGCAGGGCGGCCGGGGCCATATCCGCCGGGGAGATCGAGGACCAGCGCGCGCGGCTGCAGCGGTTTGGCTTATGAATACAGATTCTGAGTATGGGAGGAACAGCGCAATGAGAATATTACCGACCGGCGGAGCCGGGTTCATTGAATCCAATACGGCGGCCGCTCTGCTGGACGCGGGCGTGATGATCCTGCGCTACTTCAACCCTGTGGGCGGCCATGAAAACGCCTTGCTGGGGGAACGGCCCAGCGGGACGCCCAACAACCTGATGCCCTATATTGTCCAGGTGGCGCAGGGCAGGCAGGATAGACTGTATATATATGGAAACGACTACCCCACGCCGGACGGGACCGGCATCCGGGACTACATGGGGACCGGGTATGGTACCAGCGTCTTGAAACTGGTGCGGGAGTTTGAGGAAACCAATCATCTGCCGGTGACCTGTCGGATCACCGGCAGGCGGCCGGGAGACATCGCCGCATGCTGGGCGTCGGCAGATAAAGCGGAGCGACGGCTTCATTGGCGTGCGGAGAAAAGCTTGCCGGACATATGTCGGGACAGCTGGAACGGCAGGAAGGAAGCGTCTTGAGACGGGAGCACAAAAAGCTGTGGACAGCGCTGATCGTCCTGACGCTGGCCTTTATCTGGGGCAATTCGCTGCTGCCGCCCGAAAAATCCTGGGCGCTCAGCAACATGGCCCAGAAGGTGCTGGCCTATTTCACACCGGTGGACAGCCCCTCCGACATGGCGGGCAGGGCCTGGGGCGCAGTGATCCGAAAACTGGCGCACTTCACGGAATTCTGCGTACTGGGAGCGCTGCTCCAGTCTGGGTTTCGAAACGCAAAAGGATGTTTCCGATCGCCTTTGCTGGCCGGATTGCTGTCGGCCCTGACGGACGAGACGATCCAGTATTTCACCGGACGGACGTCGCTTGTTTTCGACGTTTGGATAGACTTTGCGGGCGTGGCCGTGGGCGTCCTGCTCATATGTACCATAGAACGCGGGAAACATACAAAAAAAGGCAGAGAGATAAAAATGCGTTTACTGAAAAAGCACAGAGAAATCGTGCTGCAACTCATTGACCTGTGCCTGTGGGTGCTGGGGGCCGCGTCCGCCATGTATCTGGCGGATGGGATGGTTCTGTTCAGGGTTCAGGTTTTTGCGGTGGTGGTGGCGGTACATATTATCGTCTACCAGTTCGGCGGGATGTATCGGGTGATCTGGCGGTACGCAGGCATCCGGCAGTTTGGGCGGTGCGTCATTTGCGAGGCCGTTGCCTATGCGCTGTTGGGCACGGGCAGCGTGTTGCTTTTCCACTGGAGGATCGGCAGGTTCTGCGCGGCAGGATGCGCCTGTACCGCCCTAATCGTTGCGTGTTCACGGATAGCCTATGCTTTCCTGATCAGTTTTATGCGGGGCGGCATCCGGCCCGTGGCGCAGTCCGGCATTCGGACGTTGATCATCGGGGCCGGGGAAGCAGCCTGTATCCTCGTCGGGGATATGCAGCGGGACGCACAGCACACCTACGCCCCGGTGGGTCTGCTGGACGATGACCCGGCCAAGCTGAACCGCAAACTGCTGAACGTGAAGGTATACGGCCCCATCATGGAATTGAAGCGGTTTGCAAGGCAGCTGGACGCCGAACTGCTCGTCTTTTCGATCTTTGACATCAGCGAAGGGCGGAAAAGCGCCATTATGGAG
>CAZGOQ010000166.1:0-4126 GCA_964527315.1 uncultured Oscillospiraceae bacterium
GATCGAACCCCTGACCTCCAGATTGCGAACCTGGCGCTCTCCCAGCTGAGCTAATCGCCCAAATATTGGTATTTTACTTTCTCTGGGAGCCCGCTTTGCGGATAACCCGGACTCCCAGCTGAACTAAAGGCCCAAATACCCGGTTATTCTATCATAGAAAAATCAATTCGTCAACTGTTTTCCCGAAAGTCCCTGGGGACAATTTTAAAATTTGCGGGAAGTTTTCTTTGCATTTTTAGGCAGAATTCGAATTCTGTTATTTACTTTTCCGCTCTTTTTCAGTATAATAGTCTGGATATAGAATAGATTGATCACCATTTCCTGTCTGAAATCGCCGGTCGCACGGTTTCAGACCATGCAAAGGAGGGCTGTGTGCTTGTCTATACGTTTGAAGCGCTTTTTGCCCGGGAACGCTCTCTGCAGCGCGAAAAAAATGCCGAGTTATCTCAGATATGTTGTACTTGCCTGGTTCGTCGTGCTGCTGGCCGGTTTCTGGATCACCAGAACCGAGGTGCGGGATATTGCGCTGCCCAACAAGCTTGTTCTCGATCAAACTCCGGCCTCCGGCAATGCATCGCAGCAGGCGGAGCAGACCGCTTCTGCACCGACGGAAAGCCCGGATTCCTCAACGGCGGATTCCGGCAGCCAATCTTTGGTTCTGGCGGACGAATTGCTGGAAGAATTGGAAGGCATGACGCGCCTGGCGCGCTATGCAAGCATCCCCGTTGGCCGGGATGCTCTGCGCGAACTTGCTTCCGTTGTTCTGCTGGAAGCATCCACCCAGTGCATGGATGGTCAGCAGGCCGTGGCAGAGGTTGTTTTAAACCGGGTGCTGGCCCAAAATTTCCCCAACACAATCCATGACGTTCTGTACTCTGGCCTGAACACCTCCCTCATGCAATTTGCAACAGCGCCTTACATTGCCGATGCGGAGCCGACGGAAACGCAGTTCCTTGCCGTCAAGCTGGCTCTGACCGGCCCTTCTGTTCTGCCGGTGGACGTGGTCTATTTTTCCAAGGGCGGCGAAAATGAGTACGTTTGGGGCAGAATTGAGGATCATGTGTTTTGTTATCAATATCCGTGGGCGCTCATCGAGCATGAATCGGATTTGACAGAAATAGAAAATGACGAGAAATAGGAGGTAGCTGGCATTGTCTGAACGTACAACAGAAAACCAGGCGCAAATCACGATGGAGGATATCTACGCCTACATTGAAAAACTCAGCTTTAAGACTGTCCCCTTCGGCGGCGTGGATCGGGACTCTGCTCTCGCCGCAATTCAGGAAATCAACAATATGTTCTCTGATGTGTATGACGATCTGCTGACGCAGCTTGAAACGCTTCAGAATGAACGCGCTGCGCTGCGCAAACGGCAGTCCCCTCTGGAACGGGAACTTGCCTCCCTCCGCACGGAAAAAGAGTCGCTTTCTCTCACCATACAAAAGCAAATGGAAAACGTAGACAAAGCCACCGAAACCGAGCGTTATTTCCGCCAGTGCGAAAACGAACTTCGGGAAGAGTTGGACAATCTCCGCCAGAAACTGCGGGAGAAAGACAGCCAGATCGGTGAACTGGAAAAAAAGCACGCCAGAGAGTTGGAACTTGCGAAGGCCGGCGCCGCCGAAAAGGGCGAAACGCTGGAGGAGATTTATTTAGATGCGCGAAAGCAGCGCGCTGAAATGCTCCAGACCGCGCAGGAAAAGGCGGAGGAGATCACGCGAAACGCTTCCCAGGAAGCCTTGCAATTAAGGACGTCCGCCGAGCAGGAGGCGTCGCAGATGCGCAGCGCCGCCGAAAAAGACGCGACCGAACTGCGTAATACTGCAAAACGGGAAACCACCCAGCTGCGAACGGAAACGGAGCGGGAAATTTCCGCCCTTCGCCATACTGCCGAGCAGGAAGTCAAAAAACTCCGCAGTACCGCCGAGCAGGAAGCCGCCGAAATGCAGAAGACCGCGCAGGATGAGGCAAATCAGCTGATTGAGCAGACAGAACTGGCCGCGCGAGAAAGCGCGGAACAGTGCCGGGAAAATGAGACGCTGGCCGCTCAGATGGTCTCTGACGCAAAGGAGGAACGCGACCGCATTTTGGAGTCTGCCCGGCAGGCATATGTGCAGGAGCGAAAGAAATATGACGCAATGCGGGTGCAATTGGGCGCTCTGCGGGCAAAAACCGTTGCGGACATCCGGGCGGATATCTCCAATCTCACAGAACTGGTGTTCGGCATGACGGGACACGGTATCGAAACGGATACCTTCAACGAAGCCGGCCTTGCAAACATGGACGAGGACAACGCCAATTCCGATGAGTATACGCAGCTGGAACTCCCTCGGGACGATTTCAATTTGGATACACCTTCTGAGGAGGGAACCGCAGATGCCTAACAACAGCGCTCTGTCTGATCAGGCTATGCATCCGGAACTTTCCGCGCGGAATCGCGCTCAGAATAACATTGGCAATATTCTGGCGCAGCAGCGCAGCGCGATCCAACAGGAAAAGAAACGCCGTATGTCGCTGATTCGGATCGCAATCGCTTTTGTGCTGATCGTTGTACTGCTCGCCTTCTTTGTTTCCGGCGTCTCATTTCACAGCGACGCAATGTCGCCGACGGTTTCCAATGGCGATTCCGGTCTGGTTTGGAAATTGGGGCGCAGCTACGAGCCGGGCGACATTGTGCTGTTTCGAACGGAGCAGTACGGCTCGCAGGTGCTGCGGATTGTGGCACGGCAGGGCGACTCCGTGAGCATTGACAGCGCCACCGGCGCCGTTCTGGTCAATGGAACTCCCCTGGAAGAACCTTATGTTTTTTCAGAAACGCTTCCGGCGGACGTCACATACCCGCTGGTTCTGGACGCAGGAGAGTATTTTCTTCTGGGTGACAATCGCTCCAACGCCAAGGACAGCCGGTATACCGAAATCGGCCCCGTATCCAAAGACGATATTATCGGGAAGCTGTTTTTCATTTTCCGCAACCTCTAAGCAGCCATCCTATCTTCCGAGGCCCTTTGCAGACGCGTTCCGTCATGGGTGCATCGTAAACGCCCGATCCATACAGACTCCCCACCGTACCCTCTGCGAAATACGATACCCGAAAAAGCCGTCCCTGTAGATTGAACCTACAGGGACGGTTTATGATTTAATTATTCCTCGTCCGGGCCAGTCAGCGCCGCTACGCCAACCTCCCCGGTGCGGACCCGGATGACCTCCTCCACATCATAGAGGAATATCTTTCCGTCGCCGGGATGACCGGTATACAGGACGCTCTTGGCGGCCGCCACCACAGCTTCCGGCGGCACAGTGGAAACCACGATATCCACCTGAAGCTTCGGCAGCAGATTCATGTTCAGCGGAACGCCGCGGTAGTATTCCGTCTTGCCCTTCTGGACGCCGCAGCCCATGACCTGCGTCACCGTCATGCCCGTCACGCCGATTTGTGCCATCTGCGCTTTCAGGGCCTCAAACTTTGTCTGATTGCAGATCACGGTGACCTTGGTATATTTCACGCCGTCGTCATCCGGAGCCTTTGGCGCTTTCCGATTGACCACAGGAATTGCGTCGGCCACCGGCGTTGTACCGACTGCAGTTTCCTCCGCCGCGCTGGCATAGCGCTCGCTGATCATAAAGCCGGAGTAAGCGGATTCCAGGCCGTGCTCTGTTCGGTCAAGACCCTCAATCTCCTCTTCCCGGGAAACGCGAAGCCCAACCAGGGCCTTGATCACAAAGAACGTGATCGTAATGGTAACTGCAGCCCATGCGGCAACCGATACAAAGCCCAGCAGCTGTAGACCCAGCAGTTCAAAACCGCCGCCGTAAAACAGGCCGACAAGCTCCTCCCCGGCCGCATTGGCAATGGAATAGCCGGGCGCGCTGTTGGTGGCAAACAGGCCAACCGCAATGGTGCCCCAGATGCCGTTGAAACAGTGAACCGCCACAGCACCCACCGGATCGTCGATGTGCAGCTTATAATCCAGCAGCCAAACGCCAAACACCACCAGCAGACCGGCCACTGCGCCAATGCAGATCGCGCCAAAGCAATCCGTCACATCGCAGGGCGCTGTAATGGCCACCAGGCCGGCCAAAGATGCATTGAGACACATGGAAACATCGGGCTTTCCGTATTTCAGCC
>CAZGOQ010000167.1:0-4065 GCA_964527315.1 uncultured Oscillospiraceae bacterium
AGGTGAGCACGATCTGGAATTTGCCCGCCTCGGCGTGGCGTATCATCTTCTGGAACTCCGGACGGCGATCTGACCGACCGGAGATAGCGCGATCCGCGTAGATATCGATAATCTTCAGATCATGAGTGGCCGCGTACTCCCGGCACTCCGCCACCTGTTGCTCGATAGAGGCATCGTTTTGTGCATGGGAAGAATAGCGGGCGTAGATGACCGCCGTCAGGTTGAGGGATTCTTTCTTCACCCCATGTCAACTCTCCTCTCCGAAAATCTAGACATACCGGCTCCATTAAGGTGGCCGATGCACTTTCCACATTGGGAGGGGCAACTACAAGACATTGGCTGCCCACTTTATTGCAAATTACAGCACAATGTACAATCGCTTTGCCGGTTCGATTGTCATTCCCAATCGTGTTCGACTTCATTGAGTTTCTCACAAAGCGTCTTTTCCAGCGCAATAAACGCAGGCGTGAAGCTATCACGGATCAACAAAAGCATTTCATCAATCTCGTCCTCGTTATAGATATGCACCGACGTATTGCGCTTTTTCAGCATAGTGAGCCACACGGCTGAATCTTTCACAAATCCAAACTTATAGCCAATCCGCAAGATTTCTCTGGGAGAGCCGGTTTCCGCATCCTCTGCGCCATGCAACCTTAATACGGCCTGCAATGCTTTCCATGCAAGTTCAAATGTCAAATTGAACTGTCCAATGACGCCCGTTCTGTAGATGTCATTTTCGTTGGCAAGTTCATAATCCGCACCTTTCAGCACGTCCAGGCAGTTTGAAAAATTCTCAAGTTTTTTCATAGATCGGTATACCGCTCCTTTCGATTTCTTTTTTCATCTCGTCGGAAACACCATCGTCAAGATTCACAATATCAAATGACAGGAGGGAGTGAATCTTCTCTTTCACGTCCCAATAAAAACCGTCGAAATCACCACCCCGAACGGCAATGTCAATATCGCTTCTTTCTGTGTGCGTGCCTTTCGCCCGAGAGCCAAACAGCGTGACGTTTTCAATATCGTGCCTGCGGGCAAATGATGCGATATCTCTCAACACTCTGTCGGGTATATTATGCTTCATATCCAGCCACTCCTAATCCGGTCGGTTTCAATCTATTCGCACACACGGAGCGAGACCTCCAACGCCCCGAAAATCAAGGAGTCTACAGACCATACAACCAGATCGCCGAATGTTCCGAGACTGATTTGCTCATTTTTATAGAGGCGTACTGTTCAGGTAGCGGTTGTCCGGACACAGGTCGATCAGATTGCTCCATTCAATCTTGCTGTCTACTGTAGGATCAATATCCCATGCAACGCTGTGAGTATCATCCACGCCCAAATCGGTAACTTCCAATACTTCTTCCATGGAAGCATTTTAAGAACCTGTATTCACAAACGCTCAATGCCGCCTGGGCGGATCTTTTTCCGCCATACTTTGGCAATTTTCCTTGACGTACCTCCAGTACGCCTGCGTCGAATTGCCTTCGTCTGGCGAAAAAATCCCTCGCCCATCCGGCATTTCGGCCTATGAATACAGGTTCTAATCTTATTCCATACTGTTTTAGATCGTTTACCTTTCTTTGCAGTCACATGACTTACATTTGCTTGAGGGTGAGGGGTTGTGCGGGGTCGATCTATCACACCACACTTCGGACATTGTACCGATCCATCGCTCTACGTTTGCTAGTATCAACTTCGTAGCCACAATGCTTACACTTCATCTCTCGCCAACTCCTCTTTCTATCGTATGCAGTTATTATCTAACAAAGTCGTATTTGGGTCGAAACAAGCGAGTAATATTTAATGACATTACTTTGCAGGAGGGATTCCCCATGAATGAAAACCAGCCTATCGTCAAATCCGAACTTCTTCTGGCAGCGTTCCGCGCTCTTACTCCGGAGAACCAGAAGGCTTTGATTGAGTCTCTAAGAGCTCTTGTACCATTTTCAGAACAAAAACCTGATTTCGCCGAGTTAGAGAAGAAAAAGCATCAATGAACTCAGCCTCGAGCGGCTTGATCTCCTGATCGGGCTGCTCGTCATTATTTGACCCATCGCGATTATCAGCCCAACCAATTACCCAAGCAGCACTCACACCCAAGGCGTTGGCCATGATCTGCAATTTGTCCAAGGGTATGGGCCGAGCCCCGTTGGTATAGTTGCTCACAGAGGATTTGGTAATACCGGTCATATCCGAGAGTTTCCGGCACGAAATGTGTTTTTCGCGCATTACCTCTTGCAGCCTGTCAGAAACGTCACTCATTAAAAAAGCCCTCCATGAATCAATTCTCCTATATTATAACCCATCTGTCCACATTTTTCAACCATTTCAAGAAAAAAATCGCCATTTTGTCCAAAATTGTGGTTGACAAAAATACGGCAAAGTGGTAATATAAAAAACGTCCATAATATTGGACATTCTGAAGGGAGATGAAAGGATGAAAGCAAACCTGCTGCGTAGTGAGATCGTTGCCAACGATATGACTGTAGCTTCTCTGGCAGAGGCTATTGGAATGAAGCCCAAGACCATGTACAACAAGATAAATGGCAATTCCCATTTTACTGTGGATGAAGTGGTTAGAATCTGCGACGTTCTCAAAATAGCAGACGCGGCAAAAAAACCCTTATTTTTTTTAACCTGAATGTCCACGTTTGTGGACGCAAAACAGGGAGGTGATTCACAGTGCTCCATGAAACAGGAGCATTCAAGGGGGGCAACCAAATACTCGCGAAAGATCGATGGAGGTGACAAATTTATAAAGACACATCAAATTACTGCCCTAAAGCGATGGAAAGGAGATACGACAATGAACAGGATTCAGAAACAGACCAATTTTCCATCTGGATTCTATTCTCAGGTAAAAGAGATTTTTGAAACCTGCGATGTAAGCGAACTGATCGAAAAACTTCAATCCGGTGAAGGTTGGATCGCAGTCGCCGCCTTGAAGCAAATCGATCAGATCAGGTTCATCATGTTCCGAATTTAGAAGAAACACTCTTCATCGGGATACGGATTGGGATGAACTGGCTCTGTTTCTGCGGTCCATGCCAGAACATAGCGCGGCTCTTGAAGCACATTGTGGCAGTCGGAGAAATAATCACCGTAAATATACCATCCCAGCATCACCCAGCCTGATTTCAGATAAAGGTTTGCAAGTTTGTATTCCCGCAATTCTTGAAGGACCTTGACGCTGTTGTAATCCATTTTCCCACCTTCCTTCGCTGTAAGCATATCATACCGGTGCGAAGGATGACAACCAAAGGAGGCAACCACATGGCCAAGGACATGATGACCGATTCCGACGTCGAGATGGAAATCGAACGGCTGAAGGAATCCGAGGCGGTGAAGCTGGCTCAAAAGGAACGCCAGTTCAAGTATCGTCGCCGCCAGTACCTTTATACCCTGCGCTGGTATGAGAAGCGCGGCAATGAGCTGATAGCGCAGGGCAAGACGATGGCTGATTTTGACGTCAGCAAGATTGAACAGGAGGATGTGCTTGATTCAGAGGAAGGAGGTGAGCACATCGCTTCCGGACGCAGAACCGTCAACTGATATTCGCATCAACACCGACCTGATCCCGCCGTGGGTGGCGGAATACCTGACCGAGTGCCTTTACAACAGCGTTCGCAATTTCTTCAGCGTCCCGGAGAATCAGGCGAAGTTTGAAGCATGGAAAGCCGAACGCGATCAGCGCCGGAACGCGGCGCAGGAAGGAGACGCATGAGCACAAAAAAAGTGGAGACTGACCCGCGCCAACAGATTCAGTCTCCAGAAATCGGTGCGAACACAAAATGCACCAGTTCCATTTTACCCAACCTTCCCGTCGATGTCAAGGCCATCATCGAGCTGCAGGACGAGCGGCATATCCCCACGGCGGACATCGTTGAAGTGGTGGCAGCGATCTACCCCAAGTTCGATCGCTTCCTGCTGAGCAAGGTTCGCCACGGCGACGAAACCGGTATTCGGCTGAGAGCAGATGCCCAGCACGAGCTGCTCACGCATTTCAAGGTGACGCAGGAGAGCACCGGTAAGGGCAAGCCAAGGCCGAATCGATCTAAG
>CAZGOQ010000168.1:0-4060 GCA_964527315.1 uncultured Oscillospiraceae bacterium
CTTGTAAAACGAATCATATCACGATAAAATACTTTTCACAAGCAAAATGCAGGATTTTTGTATGGAAATACCTTGACAGAATGGAGCGACACTCTTGAACAGCAGCGAAATCTCACACTCCCGAAATCCGTTGGAGACAGAATCCATCAGAAAATTGATCTTAAAATATGCGCTTCCCGCCATTGCAAGCAGCCTGGTCAGCTCCATCTACAATATCGTGGATCAGATCTTCGTCGGCAATCGGATCGGAGCATTGGGAAACGCTGCAACCAATGTGGTATTCCCGCTGGTCATGGTCGTCACAACGCTGGCCATGGCCGTTGGCGCGGGCAGTGCGGCGTCCTTTAGCCTGTATCTCGGGCAAAAGGAGGAGGACAGGGCCAGGTCTGTGGTTGGAAATGGCATGACGCTGATGATCTCCTGCGGCGTCCTGATCGCTGTCATTTCGCAGCTGTTCCTGCGGCCGATCCTCACTGCCTTTGGCGGCCGGGGCCAGACGCTGGAATATGCGGTAGAGTACGCCCGAATCCTCTCGCTGGGCTTTCCCTGTGCCATCCTGGGGACCGGCGCCAGTCAACTGATCCGCGCAGATGGAAGCCCAAGGCGTGCCATGGCGTCTACCATGTCCGGCGCTGTATTGAACTGCTTCCTGGACCCCCTTCTGATCTTCGGCTTCGATATGGGGATGACCGGCGCTGCCCTCGCCACGATCCTTGGGCAGTTGGTTTCCGCAGTCCTGATCCTCTCCTACTTTCCGAAATTCAAGACGTTCAGACTGAAGTGGAGGGATTTTGCCCTGCGGCCGAAAAGCGTCACCCGCATCTTTCAGCTCGGCGCTGCGGCGGGAGCCAACCAACTGGCGGTCACGCTGGTGCAGATCGTAATGAACAATACGCTCGGACATTACGGGGAGCTTTCCCAATACGGCAGGGACATTCCCCTTGCCTGCGTGGGGATTATCTCAAAGGTCAGCTCTATTTTCAACGGCGTCATCTTCGGTGTTGCCCAAAGCACACAGCCAATCCTGGGCTATAATTACGGCGCGAGAAATTATACCCGTGTCAAAAGCACGTTCCAAAGCGCGGCTATGATCGTGACAGGGATCTCCTGCGCGGCGTTTCTCTGCTTCCAACTCTTTCCGCGCCAGATCATCGGTGTCTTTGGCAGTGGAGACGCGCTGTACTATGAATTTGCCTTGCGGTACTTCCGCGTTTTTCTGTTCTGCACGTTTATCGTAGGCGTCCAGATATTGAGCGCCCAATTCTTCCCCGCGATTGGAAAGGGCGGCATCGGTACTGTGGTATCGCTGAGCCGGCAGGTCTTTTTCCTGCTCCCGCTGGTGATCGTATTCCCACTGTTCTGGGGGATCAACGGCGTCTTGTGGGCGGGGCCGATTGCGGACGGTGCGTCGGGCATCCTGGCGCTCTTGCTTGTCCGGCGTGAAATGAAAACATGGACAGATTGCACTAATTCCTGATAAAATTTACATATTTGATCAAAAGAAGGCGTGAGAGCGAGGCCCCTGCATTGGATCGCGGGGACCTCGCTTTTGGTATCGCTATACCAGACTTGTTTTTCCTAATACCCGATTACTGGCAGCAGCAAATCCCACGCTGAACACCGCTCCGCCGGCCAGGCACAGGATTACGTTCATGATTCCGGAGTTTAGAGGCGTCAGCGCCGGGATCATCATAAAGAACAGCATACCAATACAAAACGAGCCTACCATGGACAACCACAGCTTCTGCTTGCCCACAACGCTCCACAGCAGGTAGATCGGGACAAATACCGCCATCAACAGCGCCTTTGACACAAGGCACATGACGATTCCGCGGATACCTGCCGTGCCCACGTCAAAAGACAAGCCCGCAATTGCGCCGCCCAAAACAGAACCGGCCAGGTAGGCCAAAATCATAAGCGTGCCGCCGGTGACGCCTGTCAGGGTTTTCGAGATTATATAGTCGGTTTTCCTGGCTCGGACCGTAAAGAGGTTTTTCGCGTATCCGCTTTGGAAATCGCCGGCCACGAAGATGCAGACCAGAACGGCCGCCAGGAAGAAAAGCAGGTTGATGTTACACATACTGAGCATATCCGTGCTGATGCCGGAGCCTTCACCGTTGATCGACTCAACGACCTGCCAGGTGTTTGTAAAGGCGTCCACCTCTGCCACGGTCTCCACGCCGGTCACCGGGTCTACGGTGACGGTCCCGCTCACAGCGGTGGTCATGACCAGCACCAGAATGGGAATTACAGCGGAGATTCCCACCATAATGTAGAGCAGCGGCATGGTAAACATCCTTCGGAAGTCCACCGATAACATACTTTTCAGCCTTCTGCCAAAGCTGTTGTGCTCAAATTGAATGGTCTCCGTCCGTTCCATATTATCTGCCCTCCGTTTCCTGCATCAAATCCATGTAGTATTCCTCCAGACTGATCTTGTCTGTTTTGATCTCGCTGACCAGGATGCCATTTTCATACAGATAGGTGACGATTTCCTCGGGACTTGACCCGTCATAGACACGGATATATCCGCTTTCATCCGCTTCCACCCGGGAATATTTGCAGCCCAGCAGCGCCTTGGCCCGGCTGCTGTCCTTCGTCTGAAGGGCTGTATAGGTGCGGCAGCCTGCGTCCAGCTCTGCGGCGGTCATCTCACGGATCATTTTACCGCCCCGGACGATGCCGTAGTGGGTCGCGATCTTTTCCAGCTCGCCAAGGATGTGGGAGGAAATCACGACCGTACAGCCATGGTTTTGGGTGATATCCACCAGCACCTCCCGCATGATGCGCATTCCGTCCGCGTCCAGGCCATTGATCGGTTCGTCCAGCACCAGCAGGGCAGGATGCCCCAGCAGGGCCATGGCAATGCCGATGCGCTGCTTCATGCCGAGGGAACAGTTCTTGTATTTGTTCCCGGCCGCGCCCTCCATTCTGACCAGTTTCAGCACCTTGCGCACTTCCTGGTCCAGGTTTTTGACGCTTAAATTGGCGGCTTGGAGCATCATGTTGTTCCAAACGCTGTAATTGGGAAAGCAGCCGGGCGCCTCAATCAGCACGCCGATTTTTGCCCGGACGTCTGCATTCGTGTAATCCCGGCCAAACAGCCTGATCGTACCGCCGTTTGGAACGAGAAGCCCGCAGATCAACTTTTCGGTGGTGGATTTTCCGCTGCCGTTTTCGCCAATGAAGCCGTAAATCGCGCCTACAGGGACGGTCATATTGAGACCCTTCAATGCTTGTGTATTTCCAAAGTTTTTGGTCAGGCCTTTAATTTCGATTGCGTTCATGTGTACCGCCTCCTTAATAGACATCGCACTTCGAGAGAATCCGTGTGCCCAGCAGGTTGTAGATCACAGCCCAGGCCACAGAAACCACGAGGCACACCAGCAGGGTCACGATATTGCTCGACAGGCAGGCATAGACGGAAGAACCGTACAGGAAAATGTTGAGGATTGTGGAATTTCCGACAATGGCACCCACACCGATGATCAGAATGCCGGTGCCGAAGAAAAAGGACGAGGCGATGGAAATGCCGAAATACCGCCGGAAAATAATATTCAGGAAGGTGTACAGGCTGGCCCAGCCCAGGCTCATAATCATTTTGGAAAGGATTGCGAGGATCAGGGAACCGGCATGGACTGCAAAGGAGGTTCCCGCGAGAAATCCGGCGGCCACGCCGCCAATCAGATAGGTCATGCACATGCAGGCCATGGCAAAAGCGCAGGTGAGGGATTTTGACATCATATAGTCCTGCTTTTTGGCGTGGGTGGTAAACAACTGCTTCACATATCCGCTCTTATAGTCGTGGCCGATAAAGATGGAGACCATGATCCCGCCAAAGATATAGACCATGTTCATATTGGCGTACTGGCCCATATCGGAAACCGCGTAAACCGGCGTGTTTGCCGCAATGATATTCCAGGTGTTGGTGTACAGCGGCTCCACGCCTTCCGCCGAACCAGAGGTTCCCAAAATCAGCGCGGGAATGATCGCGGCGATCACAAGGAAGATATAAAACAGCGGCGTATGGAACAAGCGGTAAAAATCCACGCCCAGCATC
>CAZGOQ010000169.1:0-3878 GCA_964527315.1 uncultured Oscillospiraceae bacterium
TGAATCAGCCGTGCCTCCTGTTCTTCCATTTGCATGATGAGTTTGATGCGGCTGGAATCCAGGATGCCCTTTCCATACTTGCCGCCCTCCAGTCCGAACAGATCCTGCATCCCCTGGGTAGAGGTAATGGCGATACCGCCCAGTCCGCGGATGGTCTTGACCATTTCCAGCACAAAACCTGCTGCCAGCGGATTGGAACTGGCACCGACCAACGACCACAGCTCATCCGCAATCAAAGCGGAGAGACTGGCTCCGGCGTTCATAATCAAATCGTTTGCGACATCCGTTGCCCAAAAGATTCCGGGTAAAATCAGATCATCTGGCATACCGGAAGTATCCAGTACGATGTACTTATTGTCCAGATCGATGTCATTTCGGGTGCCCATGGCGGCGGCGGAGCCGGTGACATAGCGGGAGAGCACCACGGCCAGATGCTTTGTGTCCGGGTTTTGCATCAGTATCTCATACCAATCCGCAAAGATGGGCATCTGTTTGAAATTCCCGCTTTTATCTGTAACGGAAGCGTTATCAAAGTCAATGCCATACCGTCTGTAGCACTCCACCAGCGAAGAATCCAGCCAGCTTTTATCTTCCTCGCTCAAATCCGGCTTTTTGAGGGAAAACCAGATAATCAGGCGGGCGATCTTATCCGCCAGCACAGAATCATCGCGCGTTGTCAGATTTTTGAACTGCGCATAGGAATCCAGCGATTTGCGCCGAATTGCCATGAGATTGGGGCAATCCTTAGAGGATGGGGACATCCGCAGATACAGTCCCCCCAGCTTTTCGCACAGAGGGCGGAACTCATGCCCTTTCTTGGGGATGATGAAGATGACCCGCTTGCCTTGCTGCCGCAGCCGGCCGCCCATACACTGGAGGGTAAAGGTTTTGCCAGCGCCGGAGGTGCCGCCGATCCAGAAGTTGCCGTTTGTGTATTTGTAGTCGTCGTAGGGATCAAGAAATACCGGGGAACGGTTATACATGTTGAGGCCCAGAAAAATGCCGTTGCGGTCACTGAGTTCGTAGGAGGCGAAGGGAAAGGCCGCAGCCACACCAGAGGTCAGGGCATTGCGCTTGGACTTGCGCTCAATATCCGCATCCAGCGACAGCAGGGGGAGGGAAGACAAAAACGCCTGCTCCTGCTTGTAGTCGCAGCGCCGGGCAATCATGTCCACTGAAACGCACAGCTTTTCCAGCTCTGTCACCCGCTGCTCCAGTGTTTCAGGATCTTCCGCCGTGACTTCAATGAGCGTGTGCATGTAGTAAAAGTCCTCGCCCTGCCGGTTCATTACATCCTTCAGGTAAAGGCCGGAATTGATCGCGCTGTCCAGTTCCTCATAGTCTTGGCGCGTATCGCCCACATCCCGCATACGGGAGCGGTTGAGCATGGTGGTCTGGGAGATTTTTGAAAGAATCTTGTCCTTGGACTGACGGCGCACCGTAAAGCTCAGGTTGACGCCCTCGCCGGCGTCCACCAGCGGAGCAAGCCAGCTGGAACCTACTGTGGTGGAGTAGCCGTAGCCCGCAACATAGAGATAGGCATGAAAAACGCCGTCCACTACAATGTAGTCACGGCTTTTGGTGTCCACCGCGGTGGGGGACAGAATATCCAGAATGGTGGTAGAGCCGGCCTCCAATTCGGTAAGATCGGGCTTTTCCTCGCCAAAAAGGAGCTTTTTCAATACAGGCTGTTTGTACTCGGCGTCTCCAACTGCTATGTTCTTTTTCCCTTTTGTTTTGGGCTTGCCAGATGCTTTTTTCTTCGGCTGTTGTTTCCTCATTACTTTATCACGTCCTTTGCTTGAAATTATCATAAAAATGCGTATAATATAAATATAAAAATCGTGAGGTGTGCGCAGGGAAAGGAGGCTCTCCCAATGGTGTATACATTAGAGGAAATCGCGCGCCGTATCCGGCCAATCGCAGATAAATACCATCTCAAAGCGGTATATCTCTTTGGTTCCTATGCCCGGGGAGACGCCCGGGAAGACAGTGATGTAGACCTGCTGGTGGACGCTACGGGCTCCGGACTGCGCGGCCTTGCTTACGGGGGGCTCTATCACGACTTAGAGGTGGCGCTTGAAAAGCCCATTGACATGGTGACCGTCAGTTCTTTGGAACAGCCGGTCCAACACAAAAGTGACGTTCAGTTCAGGGAGACGATACAACGGGAAAGGCGGGAGATCTATGGAGCTGCGTGACCGTCAACGCCTGACCAAAATCAAGGAGTATTGCGAGGACATTCAGGCAACTGTCCTTCGATATGGCCCTTCCTTTGACGTTTTTCAAGCAGACCGCGATTTCCAGCATTCCATTTCGTTCTGCATTTTACAAATAGGCGAATTGGTCGGAGGTCTCACAGAAGAATACCGTAATGCTACGAAAAATCACATGCAGTGGCATCAAATCAAAGGAATGAGAAACATTGTCGCTCATGATTATGGCGGCATCAATTTAGAGATCGTGTGGGATGTTGCAACTGTGAATATTCCTGAATTGAATCAATTCTGTAGTGAACAGCTTGCCGATGCCTAACAGCAGTTTAAAGGAGCGCCGTTGATCCGGCGCTCCTTTTATTATTCCTCGTAGATACCGTGGACGGCAGTAGTCATGTCAAAAACACCCTCTGGCAGCTGGATCCTCCGGCTGGTCTTTTTGTTGATGATCTCGTAGAGCAGCTTGAGAACAAAGTTGTCCACATAGCGGGACTCCAGTACCTCTAATTCACACACATCCAGATAGCGCCGGGCGGTGTCCGCCTCTTCATTCAGGCGCTGGACGATGGCCCTGACCGTATTCCGCTTGGCCTTCATATGGGCCTCATACTGGAACACCAGAAAAAAACGGTGCCGGATTGCGTCACTGGCCACCCCCAGGCCGATCTGCTGAATATTGTCCTCAATCATCTCGCGGCAGGATTCATTTTTCTCTTTTTTCGCATACTGACGCATCCGTTCCACATACTCGGATGTGTCGGCGGGCAAGGTGCGGGCCATCATCATGAGGCCATCCGGCGCGATCTTCAGGTATGCCGCGAAAGACGAGACGATGTTTTGACGGTCGTTGGGAGATTTCAGATAGATATTGACGGGCAATATCTCTAAAACCTTTATAAACCGGTTGTCCTTGGTCACGATCACACCGCTGATGATGTTCTTGATAGGGAGCCATGCCTGGATGCTGTCCCGGTAGGCCCCGCCGCCAGCTGTGGCCTTGACGCCGCTGCCGAAAATTAGTCCCTTCAAATTCACGATTTTGCCTCCCCTCGATAAAATAAAACTCTGCGCCCACGCCGCCAGTGCCACCAGGCGCCCAGCCAGCGAGTCAGGCTGTCATCATTGATTCCAAGCAATCCAAAGCCGACGATCGGTACGATAATGGCCAGCGTTACGATGATTTTAGGCGTCAGAGAAAGCGGCAGCAGCACAATGCACAAATATAGTGCAGGGATGGTAAGCAGTACCGCTTCTATGAGATTGCGGGTCTCAAACAGGCCCATGATCCGGCCTGCATCCGTAAAATTACTGGGAATATAATAAACTTCATAATTCATTTCTATTTTCCTCCGTAGGCGTCAGGAACTTTTTCCTGTGGACCTGGCATTCCTTTTCCAACTCTACCAGGGCGGCTCTGCGTGCCGCAATCACACCGAGCAGCGCAGCCTCCACAAGCTGTTCCCTGTGTATCGTCCTTCTTACGGTTCCCAGCTCCAGCCGGCTGAAATGCTGATTGGACACACCACCCTGTTTCGCTAACTCACTTAATGAAATATGATACTTCAGCCGCAGGGCACGCAGCGTCGTTGTGGCGAGCACTTACTTCACCTCCAAATATTCAAGATAAGGCAGCCTACACCAGTTCGTCCAGCCACGCCCTTC
>CAZGOQ010000170.1:0-3878 GCA_964527315.1 uncultured Oscillospiraceae bacterium
GGTTCAGAAACCGGGGGCTGTTCTCAAAGATGTAGCTGTTGGCCCAGTTCAGGGTGTTGGGGTCAAAGGAGCACATTTCCGGCTTCAGGGCGCTGAGGTGCTGGAGCCGCTTATAATCCTCATACTCGCCGCCGGAGGTGGTCAGGTTGATGATAATGTCCACACCCTCTTTTTTGCAGAGCGTGCGGGTCTTTTCCACGGCTTCCGTGAATTTCTGAAGGCTCATGGACTTATAGCCGATCTGCATTTCGCCGTCCACCACTTTGTCCTCCCGGACATGGATATGGGCGATGGACGCGCCCAGCTTGGCGCAGGCGACAATCTGCTCCGCCAGTTCGTCAGCAGTGTAGGGAACGGTAGGCGCCTGAGCCTTTTTGGTACCAGCGCCGCACAGGCACACCTGGATCATAATTTTATTGGATTTAGCCATGATAAAAACATCCTTTCTTAAAAATCTCATAGAATCTGCCGCCATAGGCGGCAAATAAAAATCAATCTTTTTCGCTGAAGCGGTTAACCTGGCGAAAAATATGGAATTTTAAACTGTTCAGTCGCACATTTCAATAATAGTAGCCTGCCCCATGCCGCCGGCAATACACAAGGTAGCCAAGCCGTACTTGAGACCACGCCGTTTCATCTCGTGCATCAGAGTGACAAGGATGCGGCAGCCGGAGGAGCCAACCGGATGACCCAGCGCTACGGCGCCGCCGTTGACATTGATGATATCCATTTTATCCTCCCAGTTCAGCAGCTTGATGCAGCCCAAAGCTTGAGCGGCAAAGGCCTCGTTGAGTTCGATGAGTTGAATATCATCCATGATAAGTCCGGCATTTTTCAGCGCCTTGGGGACGGCATAGACCGGACCAAGGCCCATGGTTCTGGGATCGCAGCCCGCGGTACCCATGCCGATGATCTTGCAAATGGGCTTCAGGCCCAGTTCTTTGGCCTTCTCCTCGCTCATCAGCAGCATGGCGGACGCACCGTCGTTGCGGCCGGAGGAAGAAGCGGCGGTAACGGTGCCGGTCAGTTCGGAATCGTTCCAAATACGGCCTTCATCGTCCGTGGTGATATTGAAACAAGGCTTCAGCCTGGCCATTTTTTCCAGGCTGGTGTCCCGCTTGGGAAACTCGTCAGTGTCAAACACGATGGGATCCTTTTTCCGGCCCTGTGGCACAGTGACAGGGACGATCTCATCCTTGAAGCGGCCCGCATCAATGGCGGCGATGGCTTTCTTCTGGGAGTTCAGGGAAAATTCATCCTGCTCCTCCCGGGTAATGCCCAGCGTTTCTGCAATCTTCTCCGCTGTAGCGCCCATATTATAGCGTCCAAAGATCTCCTGTGGCTGGCTGCGGAACTGGCCCTCGGTGACAGCGTCTACGAATTCTACGTTGCCGGTACCGAGGCCCCAGCGGGCATTGCGGACATAAAAGACAGCGTTGGACATGGACTCGGTGCCACCTGCAAGCACTACGTCGGAAAGGCCGGTCATGATCTGCATAGCGCCATTTTGTACGGCAGTCATAGCGGAAGCACATTGGCGCATGACAGTATGTGCGGAAGCGGAAGCGGGGATGCCGACTTTCAGGGCGGCCACCCGGGCAATATTGGGTTCGTCAGAGGTCTGACGGCACTGGCCCATGATGACCTCGTCGATCTCTTTTGGATCAATGCCGGTCCGATCCAGACAGCCCTGCATGACCACACAGGCCAGATCATAGGCGCTCACCGGCTTCAACGCTCCGCCAAACTTACCCACGGCAGTGCGGCAGCCATCCACGACAACTACATTTCGAAGTTCCATTGGGAAAACTCCTTTCTATCCTTCAATATTGTTTATGAATTTTCATGATACCTCATGATGATAATAACTTCTCTGCTACCATGGCGCAGCACAAAAACTTTTATCATGCTCCTCGCCGGCCCCACCCAGTGTGGGGCCGGCGGGAAAAGCTTATGCCTGTTCTAAATAAGTAATGCCCACGTAATGGTCAGCCGCTTCTCCTTTGCCGGTTTCTGTCTCAATTGAGACAGGCTTGAAGCCGGGCATGGTAATTTCAACGGTGAACCTGGTATCCCGGGGCAGATCCTCAAATTCATAGTCGCCGGCCCAGTTGGTCTCCATCTCCCGGACACTTCCGTCCGCACCGGTCAGCTTGACATTTGCGCCAATGCAGACTTCCTCCAACTCCTTTGGGTAGGCTACCGTGCCCGCCAGAAAGGCGGTGGGGATATTCAAATGAACGACGCTGGAAGGCATATCTCCCAGGCAGCTGAGTTGCGTGACCTTGTTGGCGGCAATCAGTTTGGAGATTTCGCTGTTGGGATCCGCCAGATCGCCAAAGACCAGCGCCTGATTAGGGCAGGCCTCCACACAGCGTGGCTCGAAGCCGGGATAATCCGGATCGTCCAGCAGTTCGGCGCACATGGTGCATTTCTGTGGAATCTGCTCCTCTTCGTTCCAGAACACCGCGCCTACGGGACAGGCTTCCACAATTTGCTTCTGTCCCTTGGATTTCTCCGGGTCAATGATGACGATGCCGTCGGGACGCTTGTAAACTGCGCCGTTCCTAGCTACCGCCATACAGGCGGGATTTTCGCAGTGGGAACAGGGGGTGGGGACCGTTGCGGTCTTGATACGCCGGGGATTGTCGCCCCGCTCCCATTCTTTAATGTTCATCCAGTACTGGCCCAGTTCCGGCTGGGATTTGGAAAGGGCGGTATCCCAGCCACAGTGTTCATCCTTGCAGGCCATAAAGCAGGCGTAGCAGGCCATGCACCGGGCGGAATTAATGGCAATGCCAGGCTTTTTCATAGGAGTTTTCAGCATAATCAGATAGCCTCCTTTTTGTTCAGCTGCCGCTCTTTTTCACCAAAGAGCAGATCCGCTTCCATCGAGGTGCGGATGGGACGCTCCGTCTCCAACTGCTGCTTATCCACTGCATCGAGAATATGCTCAAAGCCTTGACCGTAGTTGGGATCGGCCTCGCATTTCTCGATGTCGATGTTACAGCTGTAAGGAGCCATGGCGGGAACATATTCACCGATTAGACGGCCGGGGGTCAGTACGTTGATGCTGCCGCCTTTATCCCAACTCATCACCTCTCCATACTCAATGGGATTGTAAATGCCGGAGGAGGTATAGGCGTGGATGGTTTCCGGATGGATCCGGTAGGTGACGCGGGCCACCATCAAACAGCTGCCTCGGTCATTGAACAGCCGAACGATATCTCCGTCCTTGATGCCCTTTTGCTTTGCCAGTTCATGGTTGATGTGGCAGACCAGATAGGGATTGCCGTTGATGATCACACGGTTTTTGGGGATCTCCCACAGCCACTTTGCGTGCTGCTGATAATGGGTATGATAGTCGAAGCGGGGGTGAGGGGAGATCAGGCCGAAGGGGTATTTGTCGGCGGACAGGGACTTGAAGCCCTCCCAGGAATCCTGATACTGAGGAATCGGCCGGCGCGCTTCATCATCAGGGGCCCAATAGGTGATGGATTCGGAGACGAATTCAAACTTGCCGGAGAAGGTTCCCAAGCGGCCTTCCTCCTGGAATACCTTATGGTTCATGGTATCGCAGGGACGGTTTTCCGCAAACCACTGGAAACCGGGATAGCGGTCCCAATTCTCATAGAGACCTGTCTTGGGATCCTTGTTTTCCTCTTTGTAAGAGACAGGCGGGATGTAATAGCCTTTTTTCTTAAAGTTCTCCCAGGAGATGTGCTTGGGAAGATCAGAGAACTGCCAGAACCGTTTGGCCCACTCTTCCTCAGTGCGGCCTTCAGTGAAGCGCTCTCCCCAGCCGAGCCGCGCCGCAACCTGAGAGAAGATCCAGAAGTCGGAGCGGCTGTCCCACAGGGGCTCAATGGCTTTGTCCT
>CAZGOQ010000171.1:0-3683 GCA_964527315.1 uncultured Oscillospiraceae bacterium
CTCTGATACATATTGTCGGCAACTTCGTTTTCCACGGCGGTACAGTCAATGGCAACCATACTGCCGTCACTGAACTTCAATTCCACGCAGCCGCTGTCCATGTTGAACGCGCAGGACAATCGTTTTTTGCTGTTCCTCCGCTCAAATTCGCATAGTGTGTACACACATTATTGTACATGGAGACAGCGCGATTGTCAAGAAGCTGATCTGAATTCATGCTGCTGAATGTGTAACTTTTTGTGGGCAAGCGACAATCGGCGTTTTTGGAAGGTCAAATGTACCACTCATCGAGAGGAGTGCTCATCGAGTTTACTGATTTGTGTGTGTTTTCACGGAAAAGCAAGTTGTCAAACTTGCTGGCGAATGGTGTTTTCTCCGGAGTGATTCGCTGTTTCACAGGGGAATCAGCACGGAAATGGCAATTATTTTACGCATGTCATTTTCTTTGGCTTATAGAGCCATTTTTCGAGAGTTCCGTCCAAAGAAACGAACAGCGGCGTCCAGCCGAAGCCGGACGCCGCTGTTCGCTTTCCAATCCTGCCAAACAGAATGCCGTGATTCGTAATTCTTGATGATTTACTGTTTTACGAGTACTCCGCTGACGTCCCGGATTTTTTACGCCTCAGTTGGCGTTTTGCGCATCCTTTTGACCAACGCGCCCAGCAATACCAGAAGAATGCTTAGTGCAATGCCAATGAACAGCGGATCAAAAGGCAGAGGCAGGAAGTTGCCGATCAGCACGGCAATGGGGCCGACAATAATGGCTGCGATTGCAAACCGATGATCGACTTTTCCGGGGAAAAACAACGCTGCGCACAGGGGCGCAAATACCGCTGCCGCCCGGAAGCCCATGGACATAAATGCAAATTTCAGGATGGTATCGCCCAAGGGGCCGCAGGAAAGCAGGCAGGCCAGGATCAGAATCAGCACGATCCAGGTCTTGCCTAAAATACGCTGCTTTGCCGCACCATCAAATTTGTGGGTCAGTCGGTCGACAATATCCTCATTGATGATGAAGGAGATACCCAGGGCCAATCCGGCGCCGGTACCTACAACGGCAATGAACAGCGTGCCAAGTACGATGCCGCTGAGCGCCGATGGCATATATTCCATGACAAAGCTGGTCAGCGCTGTCTTTGCCACAATGCCAGGGTGGGTAGCCCGCATGAACAGACCAACCAAAATACCGCCGATGCCAATGGGTGGGATCATAAATGTGGAAATCAGAGCGCCGGTTCTGGCGGCCCGGTCGGATTTGCTCCAAAGAACGGCCTGAGCGTAGGTTTGAGTGGTCAATACGCCCAGAAGTAGAGAAACACCCGCGCCAACGTCTACGCCAATGCCCCGGGCAAAGAGACTGAAGAAGTGAACGCCTTCCGGGTTGTCAATGGTCTGCACGAGATCGGTAAATCCTCCGATGCCGCCGGTCAGATTCAGCACCAGAATGCCGCTGCCGATTATGGCAACATAAAGCAGGGCCAGCTTCAAAATGCCAACCATACCTGCGCCTTTTGCACCGCCAATGACTACATAGAGGATCATAAAGACCGTGGTAACGATCAGTTCCGGTATCAGACCCAGTTTCGGGAACAGAACAGCCAAAACAGCGGAAGCGGCCAGCATCTGGGAGAGAATATTGATAAATGTTCCGATGGCGTTCAGAATCGAAGCGGAAACGCCGGCTGTGGCGCCAAACTCGTTATTGATCATGCCCACCAGCGTGTGGCCGCCATTATGCCGCAAGGGGCCGACGAAGCATAGAGCCAGCACCAGACAGGAGATGCCGCCGCCAAGGGTGAACCACCAGGCGGACATGCCATAAGTATAGGCCAGCTGGGCAGTACCAACCGTGGAGGAACCGCCCACTAGTGTGCCCATAATAATGCCTGCGACCACAATCGAGCCGTTTTTCTGTCCGGATTTCTTTCCTTTCGTGCCGGAATATACGCTCAGGCCCAAAATCAGAAGAATCGTCAGAGCCAGACCGGCAATTTGAAATGCGTTCATACTCAAACGGGATCCTCCAGGAATTTTTTCTCAAGACGGAATGCTTCAAAAAGCTGCTTATCCCGCTTTGCTTTCAGGGCGTCGATGTCCACGTCGGTGTAATCATAAAAGCCTTTGCCGGTCTTGATGCCCAACTCTCCCTTTTCCACATGCGCGGCCAGAGTCTGGGGCATATCATCGCCGTGTTCCGGCATGGTGTAACTCCGGTTTTTATAGTTATTGGCCGTCATATCCAGACCGCCGAAATCAGCGCGTTTGCACAGCCCCAGCACACAGGCTCTGGGAATAAAGGAGGCCTTGGCGGCCAAATCGATGGCCTCGGCGTCGCAGTAGCCATTGTCCAGCAGATAGAACACCTCCCGGTTGAGACACTGCTGGAGCCGGTTAACAATATAGCCTTTGATAAACTTCTTCATCAGAACGGCAGTTTTGCCGCACTTTTTCAGCAGAGCCAGCGCAATGTCGGCATATTCCTGGGGGGCCTGTTCGCTTTTGACAACTTCCACCAGAGGGATCAGCTGAGGGGGCGCATACCAGTGACAGATAATCTGCTGGGGAAGCAGCTTTTCAGGGACGATCTCGAAAATATTCATGGCGGAGGTATTGGACGCGATGATCACATCGGGGCCAACACAGGCGGCGAGCTGCTCATAGAGCGCGGCCTTTGCGTCCCGATTTTCCACAATGGTCTCCTGAATAAAGTCGGCGCCGGCCACGGCCTCCTCCACAGTCAGGGCAAAATTGACCCGACCATAGATGGTTTCCACGGCGGACGGCTCGATCTCACCCTCCTGGGCGAAGGTCTCCAGTTGGGTTTTCAGCGCGGCTTTGGCTTTTTCCCGCGTACGCTCAGATCGCGTCCACATGGTGACCGGATAGCCGCCCATGGCGTAGGTCTGAGCAATGCCGGGGCCCATGGTCCCGGCGCCTAAGACCGCGATTTTCCGAATATCTGTTAGGGCCTTCATAATGGCATCTCCTTTTCTTTCCTATCACGCAGTTTTGCCCCAGGAATTCCTGGGGCAAAACAGTCATTTACCACTTGGTGCCCTCTTCCCAGGCAACCAGACGAACCATGCCGCCGTCGGCAGCTTCGCAGCGGAAGGGGAATGCTGCGATCGTCATACGCTTGCCCTTGACTTCGTCGATGTCACCGCCGGCGTTTTCCACAGCAATCACGCCGTGCTGGCCGAAGAGACGGTGGCAAGGCTCATAGTCGGGGTAGTCCACATCAATATCCCGACCAGTGGCCAGCTTGTAGTTGGTAGCCAGCCAGGGCATCTGCTC
This sequence comes from uncultured Oscillospiraceae bacterium, assembly GCA_964527315.1. GTDB lineage: Bacteria > Bacillota > Clostridia > Oscillospirales > Oscillospiraceae > HGM13006. Next base: position 3,295 of record CAZGOQ010000171.1, read on the forward strand.
CTTGGCGGGGCAGTGCCATATAACTGCGTCGGAAGCGCCGTAGGTGCCGGCGATGCCCTTGATTTTCTTATCGAACATCAGCCATTTTGCCAGTTCCGGGCCGTTGCCGGGGTAGTAGTTGAAGTACTTGTCGTTGTTGACGCGCCAATAGCGATGGAAGCCGGTATCCAGAACAACCCAGTCGTTGGGGCGGATTTCCAGATTGTCCTTCTTCAGAGCGGCCTGCACATCCTCCGGCGTGATCTGGTGCCAGATGGCGCCTTTCTTACCGGGGACTTCTGCCCACTGGCCCATTCGGGCAGGATCGCCCTCGGCCTTGTTAAAGGCCTCTTCAAACTCGTCATACATCCAGGTCAGGTCAACAATGACACCGGAGCCGATGCAGTGCT
>CAZGOQ010000172.1:0-3667 GCA_964527315.1 uncultured Oscillospiraceae bacterium
CCGGGCGCCCATTCGCCGCTGGCGATCATATCCTTCATCTGTTCAAAGACCAGTTTGCTGACATTCTGCCGATCTTCATCGAACACTGATTTACAATTTCCGAACCGTGCGGAAATGTTTTCGGTATTCTTTGGGACTTTCGCCGCTGTATTTTTTAAATAGTGTGGAGAAGTATGGAAAATTGGAATAGCCGACATTCAGCGAGATTGCCATAATACTCAGGTCTGTTTGCTCCAGCATATTGGCCGCCAGGCGCATCCGCTCGGCAAACACATATTCGGCTATGGTCATGTGAAGCTCTTTTTTGAATATGCGCCCCAAATAGCCGCCGCTGACATATACCTGGACGGCGATGGTGTCCCGGTTCAATTCCATATTCAGATGCTGAAGAATGTATTTTTGCGCGCGCTTTACTACAGTGTCCGCCTGTTCGTTTTTCTGGAATGCGATGCAACAGTTTAAGATGTCCTCAATCCAGCCCAGCAGCAGTGGCACACTAGCGGTGGGATGCTGAAAGGCCTCTCCTCGCTGACTGACAAATACTTTGGAAACGGGGATACCTTGAATCTGAATGCTGTGATAGAGGATCTGTAAAAATCTGTCTCGAAAACCTTGCATCCAGCGTTCATCCAGAGCCTCGCTTTGCGCGAGGCTCGTGATATACTGTCGAATCAGCTTGAGCGTTTCCTCATATTTGCCCTCATCCATTTTGAACTGCCAGACTGCCATATCCGGTATTTCGGCCAGATCATGCCAAAGTTCTTCCCCTAGCTTGATGACGCGCTCCGGATATCCCACATCCTGCTCTGCCAGGGATTCCAGCTTGATCCAATTATCACGGAGCTGTTCCGGGGCCACCACATCTCCGATGTAAAAGGACAGTAGCCAGCCGGAACGTTTGGCCTCCCTGGCTGCGTCAATGCAACGCTGCCGCAGCAGATCAGGGGTGACGGATTCACGATCCGCGTAGAGCAATATGGCCCATTTGTGGTTGAATCGGTCTATCATCAGTCCAGCATCTGGAGCGGGCAAAACATATGTGCTGAACATATGGATGAACCAGCGATGATCGTCGGCGGATTGAAATTTGCTGGAGGTCACTTTGCTCTGGTGGATGGTCTTGACCAAAACAGGCAGTATCGTCATATGGACCAGCTCCGGATACTGCATATTATAGGCAGCCATGATAATCATTGAACGGTCCGACAAGACCCAGGCGTTTAGAATGCCGCTGAACAGGTGTTCCATGACCGCTGGCAGTAGTTCCAGCCGGGGTGCCTGCCGCCATGCAAGCGCCTGCATATGCAGTTCCTCTCTGGTGAAACGGGGCTTTGTCAGGAAAAATGACAGGCTGTCCCGGTCAATAGGAAGTTGGAGTTGCATCACGTTATCGTTGCACTGTGCGTTGCCTCCGATGACAACGAACCATGTCTGCTCATAGACTTCAGCTCCATTCGCCAGCAACGCGTCAATTCCGTCCATGGGCGTTCTGCCATCAATCAGGATTGTCTGGACGGTATGCATAAGCGCCTGTGCGTCAGAGCAGCTGGCAGCCCGCAGGAGTGTCTGCTCCGGGAGTATTGTGCGTATCTCCTCTTCAAGCATATTAAAAAATGTGTCATCAGCAGTCAAAATCAGGGTACCCATTGAATATCCTCCGTATTGATTATCTTTATTATACACATCTCTAGGCATCAAAACAAGTAGAAATCCCTATGAACTGATGAACTGATTTTTAATTTATATCTTTTTGGTTTCGGAATTGAATTTATTGAGCGGCCGGTATTCTATAATAACAGAAGATATACTGTGTAGCGGAAGCCTGGCAGGCATCGCCGCACAGAGGAACGAAATTATTATAATTGGAAAGGGACGAAACAAGATGAAAGCACTGATTATGTACGCAACTGTAACTGGCAATACCGAGAAAATCGGCTTTGCTTTTAGGGATGCGCTGAAGGAAATAGGCTGGGAGGTGGATACCTGTAAGTTGACCGGAAAAACAAATTTTGTGGAAAATCCAGTGTTCTTTGACCACTATGATCTGCTGTTCCTGGGAAGTCCCATTATGGCGGGCCTACCCTCCAAACTTCTCGGTAAGCATTTGGGGCTGACCCAATCCATCCCGCCTAGGATGTATTCCGACCGCCTCATTATGCCCGGTCTAAAGCGTCCGGAGCAGGATGATTATGCGCCATATGGCGTGGTGTATGCCACCTACGGCGGTGCGTCCACCGGACCAAAGGAGTGCCTGGCCACTCTGGAGATCGAAAAGCTCTATCTGGACAACCTGTATATTCAGAACATTGGTCAATTTGCGTGTCTGGGGACCGAAGCACATCATGCGGCGGTGGATACCGTGGCAGATAAGACCGGACTCAGCGTGGACATAGCATCGGACACCTTGGCTCGCTTTAAGGCGAATCCGAATGCGGAAGAATTTCAGAAAATGCCGCCGCATATTCTTGGTGAGCTGCGAGCGGCTGCCGGTATGGGAGAGGGCGGTCCCATTCACGGCGCTGCGGAGATTCTGGAGCTTGACAAAAAGGTCAGGAAGGACGGCGGCGCTCATGTTCCCGAAGGTCCTGGCGGTCCTGGTGGACCCGGCGGTCCCGGCGGCCCGGATGGTCCCGGCAGACGGCAGCAGGAGCTTCGCCCCAACGAGGATGACATAGCGGCGGCAAAGATATTCGTCAGAAATGTGGTAAAATGTTACTTCTATGAAAATGGCGGCAGACGACGCCATGGCGGAGAACTTATCTCCATCAGCTGACCTATGCCCATTGCCATGGCTGCAAGTGGAAGGGCAGAAGTTGATTCCTGAACATCGTGATGAAGCTAGGCTTCGGGGAACCCAAAACCCAGCATATTCCTGACATGGAGGATGATTTTATGAAAGCACAATACACCGCGAAACTGTCGCTGCCGGGAAGGGATCGCAGCGTAATATTTACGCTGGACAATGAAAATGGCATAATTTCTGGTACGATGTCCGATCCCTATCATCCGGAGGTACTGCGTCCGGTGCAGGGGCACCAGGAGGAGAGCGATATTTCCTTTACGACCAGAGTGGGCAGGGTGGATTACCGATTCACAGGCACGCAGAGTGCCAATGCCCTGCTGCTGACATTGACCACCAGAGAGACAATTCTTCTGGAACCCGGCAAACGCCTATCTGGGATTCCCGGTCAAGTAGCAGGTGAATATCTGGTTGGTATTTACTCTCCCGGTGGAACGAAGGAGAACCACGTGGTGATCATAGAGGACGGCGGCAGACTTTCCGGCGAGATGTTCGGTTTGGTCACGGAGGAATCCATACGGACTATGCTCGGCGGCCCTGGCGGCCCTGGCGGCCCTGGCGGACCCGGCGAACCCGGCGGCCCTGGTGGAAAGCCTATGAAGGTGGGCGATAAAATGGACGTCAATATAATTTCCAATGGAGCGTTGACCGAATCAGGGATCATGCTGGAGACAAAAACCGCGCAGGGCTCTCTGTTCCATTTTGAAGGCACGGTTGAAAATGACACTATTTTTCTAACGATGGGTGTCACCGACATATTAGATGGGATTGTAGCCAACCGCGTCTAAATGCGCCTGATTTTGAAAGAAAGGCATTTTCAAAATGCAACAAAATCAGGCACGGAAATGTTTATACTATGTTATAAAT
>CAZGOQ010000173.1:0-2377 GCA_964527315.1 uncultured Oscillospiraceae bacterium
TTATGGTTCTCTTCTTCCTATGGATCTGGAATCTTTGGACACGAGCAGTTTGCCATTGAATCCCAACGATGTCAAAAACCTCATCGATCCGGATGGGTGGGCCGTGATCTCGTCTGCTGATGAAACGGGGATTCAGGCCATGTACATGACGCCGGACACACAGCAGCTCGTGCTTTGCTCGCTGTACGACGGCGCTCCCGTCAAAGTCATCGACAGCCAACAGGATTGGACAAAAATCGAAGCGGCCGGTCTTACCGGTTGGGTCCCTCAGGCGTCTATGGTCACAGGCTTTGACATGCTCACGGTGACTCAGCGCTTCCCGGAACTGTGCGTTTGGCAGGAAATCCTGACGGATGAAGCCGCCATCTACGCTGCGCCCACTGCAGATTCTCCCGTTCTGTATTCCCTCCAACACATGGATTCCTCTGTTGTAAGCTATATATCCGTCATCGGCAGTGCGTCCGATGAATGGTATGCAGTATTCTGCCCGAGAGGCATCTGCGGGTTTATGGAATCCAAGTGGTTCTATGCCGGAAATGGCTAACTATCCCCAATGATATAAAAGAAACAACAAGCATTCAGCTTTTTCTGTTTATCTTTCAACAATCCCCTCGCATTCTCCGGTGACAGCGTTGACGGTTGCAAAATAAATGAAGTTCTCATTGCCGTATTCATCCGGATAGAACCAGATCAGATAGCCACTCCTCTTTATCGCAAGAATCCGAAGAAGTGCCAACAAAGATGTGAACGATTTCGGCCAGAAACCATCTGCATGGATGCTTGACCATATGATGGGCGCGCCATGAAAGTATACTTTCCATGATTTTTCCTCCACAAGTAAGAATGATAAGGGTGGCATCGTAAAAAACTGGATTGTCTCGCTATGAATTATGACGAAGGTGTTTGGGTGTTTTTTCTCACCCAAACCCAAAATTTTTTTCAACACATCCAGATATGACATGTTTTAATTGCGATTTACTTGTTGCTCGTTCATAAAGCAAAGGATTTTCTGTAAAGCATTGAGTTGATAGCGCATAAGCGTGCGCTGGCATTTGCCAAAGTCTTTCCATTCTTAGACATACTCGAATAAATTCTCCCCCATATTGATTGAGATTATTGCCCCATCGCCGCCTTCGCTAACCGGCGCTTAGAGATGCGGAAGATTTTTTCTGTAGCGCCGCAATTCCGCCTCATCTGTCTCAGCAATAATCCTGTCAAGCGTCTCCAACAATTTATCTCTGTCCTCCGGCAGACGCCCTCGAAGTTGAAAGGCATTGGAAGCTCCCATTGCGGCGAAATATGTTGGTATATTCAGATTCTCGACAAGGACACGGAGTTCACGATACTTTTCAAGTTCGCCTTCTTCTTTCCAGTTTCCGTTCCGGATCTCCTGATATAATTCTGATTCCGGATAAATGGTCAGCATATTCGGTCCAATCAGGAATGGATGAAGCTGATTGAAAAGATCTGTGGAAGCCCGCGCTCCGGCTTCGCCATTTCCTCTGCCGGAAATACCGGTCAGATAGAAAAAACCATACTCCATTTCGGCCTGCTCCAGCCTTTTACATTGCGCCAGGATATCCTGCGAAGTATAGCCTTTCCGCATAAAGGACAACGCCGCATCGTCCCCGGTCTCCACACCAATGGTCAATCCATTATAGCCGGCCCGCCGCAACCGAAGCAAATCTTCATCGGTCTTGCTTTCTGAGTCTGTAATTCGGGCAAAACAACCGATTGATTCCACGGAGGGAAGATACTTTCGGATGAGCGCCGCGATTTCAAGGAGCTTGTCTGTTTTGAGGATAAATGGGTTTGCACCTGTCAGGAAAACGCGGCGAACAGGTTCAGGACGCGATAATCCCTGAAGACTGCTCAAGATGATGGAATGTGGATTATACCGTAAAACTTGTGCCTCCAGCAGATCGCTTTCGATATCCTTCATGGGAGACATTTTAAATTTGAATGGCAAGTCGCTGTAGAGTGTGCAGAATTTACAGCTGTGATGCGTGCAGCCCGCGGTGACTTCCAGCAGCAAGGAATCTGCTTCATAAGGCGGACGCCAGATGGTTCCTGTATAGTGCATGGGAATACCTCCTGTTTATAAGGATGTGTGGGAAACGGGCAAACCCACACATGACTGTCCCGTTAATGCCATTATAGTGAAAAACACCGAAAATAAAAGTACTGTACTTTTTTGGAGTATATTCAATTTGAAAGTGAAAAGAGGTATAATGACAAAAGGGGATGAAGTCAATGAAAAAGTCCGAATTCGCGATCAATCGGTGCAAAACCATTTCCACGGTGCAGAAACTGTTGGGTGGAAAATATAAAATAGAGCTTCTTTGGTATATTGGCAAGTGTGATGTCCGGAGGTTTG
>CAZGOQ010000173.1:2477-3582 GCA_964527315.1 uncultured Oscillospiraceae bacterium
AAATATAAAATAGAGCTTCTTTGGTATATTGGCAAGTGTGATGTCCGGAGGTTTGGACAATTGCGCCGCCAGATTGGTGAAATAACAGAAAGCTCGCTTACGAAGCAATTGCGGGAATTAGAGGCAGATGGTTTTATCCTCCGCCATGACTTTTGTGAGGTTCCTCCACGGGTAGAGTATACGCTTACAGAACTCGGGGAGAGCTTCTTATCTGTTCTTGATTATATGAAGGCCTGGGGTGATGAAAAACTAAAGATATAGGCGGCTGCCATTATGTCCGTGGTGTGCTTGGCACATTCTAAGCACAAGCAGGCATACCGACAGGTATGACAGGCGGATGGAGAAGAATCGCCCGATTCGAACGAACGCGGTCGATTTTTTCGCAAATTCTTATAAAGCAAGAAAGTCAACGATCGCCTGACGCTAATGCGCCAAAAGATCGTTGACTTTTTACGTGCATGGATGATGGAGAGGCGGCTTTTGCGCAATCCCTATCGGCCCGTGCCGTGCTCCTGATTTATCGTTCCGGCTGTCTCTCTGCGCGGCGCCGCTCCACGGGCTGTGCCAACAGCTGTCCTTATGCGTTTATCCTCTTCTGTTTTTTCAGGCGAATGCTCCGTGCGCGCTCCTCCGTGTCATCGGATTCGTCATAAGCGTCATAAGGGGCCTGTGGGTCATACGGCTTTTGCCTGACCCATGCATTGCACACCTTGTCTCTGTGGGCAAAAGCAAAATCCAGATCGTCCGTCCAGCCGGTATGCCCCGTGATGATCTTGAGCCGAAGCCCCCGCGCCCGAAGCTTTTTCTCCAGCGCCTCCAGAGAGCGAACTGCCGTCCGGTTGTCCTCCGCCAGCATATTGATGAAACTGCGCCCTCCGTCCGCGCCAAACCAGATTGTATCCCCTGTAAACAGATAGGTATCGTCAATCAGGTAGACCATATGTCCCCACGTATGCCCCGGGACAAGGAAACATTCAATCCGGATGTCCCCGATGTTCAACACCTGCCCATCCTTCAGCAGCACTTTAGAGTTATCGATGTGCACCCTAGGGAGCTTATAAAGACCATAGATCACCCGGCGGCGCTTTTCCCCGGTGAGATAGCG
>CAZGOQ010000174.1:0-3557 GCA_964527315.1 uncultured Oscillospiraceae bacterium
CATAAAAAATCCCTGGTTTTCGCTCCCTGAAAACCAGGGTTCTTTGACAGGCTGACGTGCCGCAGAATGAAATTCTGCGGCACGTTTTTCATATGTTATCTATTGGGGGAAGAAAATTTGAATCTGAAATGTCTCTCCTTCATAAGCAGCAAAAATACTGCCGCCCAGTCCTTCGGTCAGGACTTTTGCAATGCTGAGTCCCAGCCCGGTGCCCCCCTGTCCACTTTCCACCGTGTAAAATCGGTCAAAGAGGTGCCCCACCTGAACCTGGCTCAGCGCCGGAGCGGTGTTTTGAAACAAAAGCCTTCCTTCTTTTGTCAGCGCCACGGCAAAGTCCTCGTCCCCGTATCGGAGGGCATTGCTGATAACATTGGCGAAAATCCGGCTCAGCTTCTGCGGCTCCAATGTTCTTTCAACCGGTCCTTCCGGAAGTGAAATGACCGGCGTGATTCCCTTCTCCTGAAAGGCGGCGTAAAAAGCCGCCATGCTCTCCGCCAAAGCGTCCCGCAGGTCTATGGTCTGCTTTTGGCCCTGATCCTGACCGCTGAGAATGGCGGAGTATTGAAACAATTCCTCCGTCAGGTTTTTCATGGTTTCCATGCGACCGGAGATCACAGTCAGATAAGTTTTCGCTTTTTCCGAGAGTTCCTCCCGTCCCAGCAGTTCCAGATAGCCGGACATAGCGGTCAGGGGCGTGCGGAGATCGTGGGAAATATTTGTAACGGCATTTTTTCAGTTCCAGATCCCCATTTTGCAGCCGCCGACGCTCCCGGCGCAAGGCACGAAGCTGGACGTTCAGGGCCACCGCCAGCCTGCGGACCTCCCGATCCCCGGTGGAAACGGAAAGGAGCGTATTGGTGTCCGTCTGGAGTTTTTCCTCCAGCGCCTTTGGAATGGCCCGGAGACTCCGCCGGATCTCCCAGAGCCGCAGCATCAGGCAGAGCGTCAAAATTCCCAAAACGCCTATGACACACCAAAGCACCCGCTCCATGCTCCATCCTCACTTTCCTACTTGATGTCTTTTCGCTCGAATAGCAGGATTCCGCCCACATTAAACAGCAAAATCAGAATCAGGTCATAGACCGCCATTCGTCCAGGGTGCAGGAATTCTATCTGGGCAAGCTGCACCACCTGTCCTGTGGGATTGACTTCATAGAAGAACTGATACCGCTCCCGCTTTGCCCCAGTGAGATAATTAGGGTTTGGGACTGTCTCCATAGCCATGGGCTGGACAACACCATCCTCCACCACCACCGGAACCACCGTCACGTCAACATCCTCGTCCACACTCTCTGTGTTCACCAGTTGTTCAATGTACTCCGGCTGATCCAGTTTCCCATTGACAAAGACAGCGCCGATCAGCAGCAGGAAGGAAAGCAGAATACACACCACCGCTGAATAAGCCCGGTTGGACAGCAGCATACTGACGAAATGAAAGATGGCCCCATAGCAGGCGCTCATCAGCACTCCAACTCCAAAGGCACCGGCGATGACAGCCGGTGGAACCTGAGACGGCTCCAGCAGCGGCAGGCCCAAAGCCAAAGCCGTCAGAATGGAAAAAATATAAATTACCACTGTTCCCAGGGCGTTGACCAGATAGCCGGAAAGGTAGATGGTCCGGCGCACCCGGCCCACAATGAGTTTGTTGCGAATGGTGCCGTCACTATACTCCACCCCGACAAACAGGCTCACGAAAGCCGCCGCCGCGATCCCCAGAACCGTTGCGGACATAAACAGAGCCTCTGTTATGGGATATTCCGTATGATAGCGGATCCCGTCAATATGCTGGCCTATGGTGATATAGGCGGACAGGGCCATCATCACCAGAACCGACAGCCAGAACAGCTTATTCCGAAGCAGCCGGGAAAGGTTTGCGCTCAGGAGGTTACACATGATCGCCACCTCCCACCAGATTGATATAATAGCTTTCCAGGCTCTCGTCCCGCTCCTGCATAGCGGTCAGGGTGCATCCCTCCGCCGACAGGGACAGCGCCAGGTCCGTTACGGAGACCATCCCGTAGAGATCCGCCTGATTGTCTGACCATACGGTGTATTCCAGCCCCATGCCGTCCAGCACTCGGGCCAGGATCTCCGTGTTCGACACCGTCACCCGGATGCATTTCCGACAGGCGTTCTCCAATTCCTCAGCGCTGATCTCCTTGACGATCCGCCCTCCGTCAATAAAGCCGTAGTGGGTAGCCAGTCGGGAAAACTCATCGAGAATATGGCTGGAGATCAAAACGGTGATCTGCCGCTCCCGGTTCAGCTTCAAAATCAGTTCCCGCATCTCCACAATGCCCTGGGGGTCCAGACCGTTGACCGGCTCGTCCAGCACCAGGAAGTCCGGGTCGCCCGCCAGCGCCACGGCAATGCCCAGCCGCTGGCGCATCCCGAGGGAAAAATTTTTCGCCTTTTTCTTTCCGACGTCTCCCAGGCCCACCAGTTCCAGCAGCGTCGGGATCTCTTCCGCCGAGGGCAGTCCCAAAATTTGATACTGTTGCTGAAGATTTTGCTGGGCGGTCATGTCCAAATAGATGGAGGGGGTTTCCACCACCGCGCCCATGCGCCGCCGGGCCTTGTGAATTCCCGGCGTTTCATTTTTCGCCCCATACAGGGTGAAGCTGCCGCTGGTCGGTCTCTGCAGACCGCAGATCAGGCGAATCAAGGTGGTCTTGCCCGCGCCGTTTTTTCCTACAAAGCCATAGATGGCCCCCTTAGGCACGTGCATATTCAGGCCGGAAAGGGCCTTAAAGTGCCCATAGGTCTTTCCAAGACCATCTGTTTCCAAAACGTATTCCATATTGGAAGCCTCCTTTTCGGTTGATGCTCCCATGCTACCCCTTCCCAGTTAAGCCCACGGTTAAGAGGACCGTAAAGATTTTGTTAAGCTTCCAGTCGAAAACCAATGCCCCAGACTGCTTCGATCACGTCGCCGGCCCCAGCCTCCCGAAGCTTTTTCCGCAAATTACTGACATGAACCTTCAAGGAGGATTCCACGCAGTCCGGTGTGTCGGCGCTGATGTGATCGAGAATTTGGGCCTTGGTCAATACCTGCCCCACGTTCTCCATCAGAAGCCTTAAAATGGCATACTCTGTTTTGGTCAGATGCAATGGCTCGTCCTTGACCCATACCTGCCGCTGCCGGCAATCCAGTTCGATCTCTCCGGCCCGAAGCCGCGTCTGGAGCGTTTCCTTTTTCCGAAGCTGGACCGCCACCCGTGCCACCAGTTCCTCCGTGGCAAAAGGCTTTGTAATATAATCCGCCGCCCCGTCCAAAAGCAGCCGCACTTTATCCGTTATATCGACCTTGGCGCTGACCACGATTACGGGAATTCCCCTGAGCTTTGGCAGCAGTTCCTCTCCGGAAAGTCCCGGCAGCATCAGATCCAGCAAAATCAGATCCGGCTGCCGCTTTTCCAGCAGCAAAAGTGTCTCAGAGCCGGAATAGGCCCTGAGCACCCCATATCCCTCCTGATGGAGCAGTTCCTCCAGCAGGTTTCCAATGTCCATATCGTCGTCCACGACTAAAATATATTTCATGTGATTTCCCTGATTAT
>CAZGOQ010000175.1:0-3512 GCA_964527315.1 uncultured Oscillospiraceae bacterium
CTGCTGAGCGAAGCGAAGCAGGGGGTTGGTGGATAACAGAGCGGTACGATGATACGGTACAATTGCAAACTTGCAACAACCCCCACCGCTTCGCGGAGCCCCCTCAAAGGGGGCACGAGGACGTAAGCGTAATTTGAAATCTGTCCGCTGTCCATTCATAAATCGTCCAAGCCCCGCGTATACTGAACCAAGGAAATCAACGGGAAAGGATGAGGCTTTATGGCATATGGCTATGAGGAAAAAGCGCTGGAAAATCCCCACAAAATGACCCTGGACGGACGGAACCGCCTGACCCTGACCGGGGTGACGGAGGTGGAGAGTTTTGACGAGAGCATGATTGTGCTGGAGACCACCCGGGGTACTCTGGTCATCCGGGGAGAGGGACTGCATTTGCAGCTTTTGAGCCTGGACGGCGGACAGGTTCATGTGGACGGGACCGTGGATTCCATGACCTACGAGGATTCTGCCCGGGAGGCCGGCGGCTTCTTTACCCGGCTTTTTGGCTGATGGAGCTGCCGGTCTCGGCCCAGGCGTGGCAGTTTGCCCAGGCGGTGGCCCTGGGCGTTTTGCTGAGCGCGTTCTATGATGTGCTGCGCGGCCTGCGCCGTCTGCGTCCGGGTCTGACGTGGCTGATGGATCTGCTGTTCGGCCTGGTCCTCATGGCCAGCCTTTTGCTGTTTGCGATTTATCCCGGCCAGGGCCTGTTCCGTATCTATGCCGGTCTGGGCCTGTTTTTGGGAAGCGTTCTGTGGTTCCTGACATTGAGCGGGCTGTTTTTGCGGGGATGGACGGCGGTGCTGTGGGGAATTTGGCGGTTTTTTCAGCTTCTGTTCCGCCCCATTCCGTGGATTTCGAAAAAAATAGGACATTTTGCAAAAAAATGCTTTTCAACTTCGAAAAAATGGGGTACAATAATCCATAAGGCAAGCTGCCAAGCGGCTGCATATATCTCAACCAAGGGAGGGAAAGACCATGCGCTTCAAGCGGGCGTCACTGGTGACGAAGCTATTGATTCTGGTACTGATGGTATATGCTATCGTTACCCTGGTGTCGCTTCAGAATCAAGTGGAGGAGAAAAACGCGGAAGCGGCGGCACTGGAGAGCAGCATTGCGTCCACACAGCAGGAAAATCAGCGGCTCCAGCAGGCCATCGACGCGCTCGACACCGACGAAGGCGTCGAAGAAGTGGCACGGCGTAAGCTGGGTCTGGTCGCCGAGGGTGAGATCGTGTTTTATGATGTCGGCAATTAGCGCAATTCTTTAGGGGGAACATTTGCAGAATATGGAGCTAACAGTTGGAGCCATTGTGGAAGGCAAGGTCAAGTCGATCACAAAATTTGGCGCGTTTATCTTGCTGCCGGGAAACCAAACAGGCATGGTACATATATCAGAAATTACCCATGCCTATGTCAACGATATCCATGACCATTTGACGGAGGGGCAGGATGTCAAGGTCATGGTGATCGGCCTGGGAAACGGCAAGATCAATCTGTCTATTCGCAGGACGATGCCGGCCCCGCCACGGCAGCCGTCCGACCGGCCAAAGCAGCCGCGCACAGAAAATCGCCCGCCCCGGACGCAGGACAACAACCGTCCCGCCCGGCCCCGTCAGGCCCAGCCGGCCAACAGTCAGCCCCAGTCCTTTGATGATATGCTCAAGCAGTTCATGGCCGATTCCGACAGCAAGATTTCCGGAATCAAGCAGTACTCCGAGCATAAGACGAAAAACAGAAGAAGATAACCCATTTCCTGCCGCAGAACCAGCGGCAGGAAATTTTTTGTTTGTTCTGCTGGCAGGTACTCCAAATAAAAACCTTACTGGTTCTTCTTGGGAGAAAAAGTAGGATCATCCGTACGTTCTAATAGATAGTCAATAGATACATAAAAATAATCGGCAAAAGCAATGAGCGTCTTATAGTCGGCCTCTCTTGCGCCGCTTTCATACCGGCTAATGCTGTTTTGATTCATGTTTAGGTCCATCGCCAGCTTCACCTGTGAAATACCACGCGCTCTTCGTAATTCCTTCAATCTCATAGTCAAAAAGCCCTTCCGTTATTTTGCTTGCTTCTTGACACGAATATACCAATCTGGTATTATAAAAATATCCCGATTTGGTATATACCAGGTTTCAGACGCAAAGATAAACGCGGAACGGACGTAAAAAATCAAGATGGAAACCTGAAATAAGCGCTGATTGATTCTACAAAACGCACATAGGTGATAACATGGTTTTCAGCAGCATTCTGTTTCATACCGGGCCGGTCAGGCAGCGGAAGGAAATTTCAAAAAACAGCGGGGAATGCGCCCCGCAGGAAAAACCCAACACGGAGCGAGATCACGCCGTTGACTGCATCAAAGCCTTTTCCATTGGCTGCGTCCTTCTCATTCATGTGAGCGCCATCGGGTTCGCATCTCCTGTCGCGTCCGGGCCATGGCTTTCCGCGCTGCTCTGGAATTCTCTGGCCCGGGCCGGTGTGCCGCTGTTTTTCATGTGCAGCGGCGCCCTGTTCCTGGACCCGGAACGGGCGGTCTCCGTGAAAACGCTCTTTACCCGTTCCATTCCCCGCATTCTCGCGGCCATGCTTTTGTGGCCCATGGCCTACAAGGCGTTCCATCTGCTGGCAAACAGTACGCTGTCTGCGCCTGCCCTGTGGCAAGGGTTGACGGAGGTGCTGCTGGGACAGCAGGAATTTCATTTCTATTATCTCCAAATTCTCCTGCTGGTGTACTGCTTTTATCCCGTTTTGCGGCTTTTTACCCGCTGCGCGGCCAAGAGGGAGCTGGAATACGGGTTGACTCTGTGGGCTGTGCTGGGAATCATTTATCCCACCCTGCTGGCCTTCCGCCCCTTTTCCGCGCTGCAAGGTATTCCTTTGCAGTGGAAGCTCAATATGTCCTATTCAGCTATGGGCTATTGTCTGCTGGGCTGGTATCGCAAGCGGTATCCGACGGTGCATCCCCGGCTAGACTGGCTTCTGCTGGCGGTGGGCTTTGCTATCGTCTTTGGCGGCACGCTGCTGCTTTCCCTGCGGCGGGGCGAACTGGCGCAGGAATTCCTGGAGGGCATGAGCCCCGGTGTGGCCTTGATGGCAGCCGGTATTTACGGCTTGTTCCGAAGAAAACCGGCGAGAAATCCGTGCGGCCTGCGTTTCAGACTGGCGTCAGCCCTTTCCAGCGCCTCCTTTTGCATCTACCTGGTCCATGTCTTTTTCCTGAATCTTCTGGCATACCGTTTGCTTTCCCTGAGCGGTCTGCCGTACCTTTTTTCCATTCCCCTAGCTGCCTGCTGCATCGGCCTTTGCAGCTGTGCAGTCTATGTCCTGCTGTCCAAAATTCCCCTGGTCAACCGCTGGCTCATCTGAATGTTACGGGGACAATGCAAGCAGGTCGCGCCACCGAGCGGCAAGCAATTTTACCGTTGGATCGTACCGCTTTGCCCCCGTAGTAGACTGTAAATTCTAAAACTTTAGGCTTGCACCGCACCAAGGCTTCCCCTTGAGGGGAAGCTGTCA
>CAZGOQ010000176.1:0-3502 GCA_964527315.1 uncultured Oscillospiraceae bacterium
TACTACGACAGCGAGGAGGGACAGCGGGAGTTTGCCGCATGGAAAGCGCAGTGGGAGCAGGGTCAGACGCAAGACAATGATACTTAATCTATTCCGGGCGGCTCATCGCTGCCCTCTACATACAAAGAGTGGTGGAGATACATTGTATCACCACCACTCTTTTGGTTTTGTTAAGGTGTTTTCTTTGGCTTTCTTGGCCCTCTTGGCTTTGATTCTGGTCGCTTCACAACGCCGTTTCGGAAATGGGTATCCTCAAATTTCGCAAAGAAAACAAATAATCCGAACCCATCACCGATTGGAAACAGGTTCGGATTATATTGGTTTGGTGCGCGAGGCGGGACTTGAACCCGCACGTGCGTAATGCACACTAGAACCTGAATCTAGCGAGTCTGCCAATTCCACCACTCGCGCATTTCAAATTGCCTGATTATTATATCGGAGGTTCCGCTGTTTGTCAAGCACTTTTTCGTCTCAAAACGATCAAAATTGAGATGCAGAACCGCACAAAAAAATAAAATAATCACAGGTGAATTTTAATGGTTCCTTAATTGTGCCCGTTGCGGTATTTTGCTACAATAAAAAGAGTAGAAAAGGAGGGAAGCCCTTGGGAAAATGGAAAAAGTGGAGTTTTTATACGCTGTTTCTTGTACTGGTACTGGGCGCAACCGCCTATGGGCTGCTCCATGGCAGTGATTTCGGCCAACTGATCGGTCTGGTGACAGCGGCTCAGTGGAGTTGGTGGCTGCCGGGCATTTGGCTGGTGGTGCTGTTTATCCTGGGGGAATCCCTGATTTTTCATGATATTCTGAAAACTCTCCAAATTCAGCACCGGCTGAGTCACTGCTGTCTCTATTCTTTTATCGGCTTCTTTTTCAGCTGCATTACGCCCTCTGCGGGGGGCGGACAGCCGGCACAGGTGTTTTTTATGCAGAGGGACGGCATACGGGCGTCGGATTCGGTCCCGGTGATGCTGCTGGTGACGATTACATATAAAATGGTACTGGTGCTTTACGCAGTTGGTATTTTGCTGTTTCGCCCGGCGGCGGTACTGGAGGCTTTGAAGCCGGTTCGGCTTTGGTGCGCTGCGGGATTGCTGCTCAACGGGTTGTTTATCGGCTTCTATATTCTGCTGATGGTACGGCCGAGCGTGGTGGGGCGCTTTCTGAGCGTGTGCATTCGCTTGCTCTCCCCCCTTGTGAAGAAAGAGAAATTGGAACGGCTGAGAGACAGAAAGGAAAGCTGGATGGCGAAATACAGCCATACGGCAAAGTGCTTCGCGGGCCGCTGGAGAATGCTGGCGCAGGTGATGCTGCTGACGGTTGTGCAGCGGAGCCTGTTGTTTGCGGTCACTTATCTGGCGATGCGCTCTTTTGGGATTGCGGAAACGGGGATGGGTACGGTTGTGGCACTGCAGGCCATGATCTCGCTTGGCACAGATCTTTTGCCCCTGCCCGGCGGCATGGGCGCCAATGAGACGATGTTTCTGCTGATATTTCCGGCCCTGTGCGGGAAAAAACTGGCGCTGCCGGTATTGCTGGTGAGCCGCGGATTGAGTTATTATGCACAACTTCTAATCAGCGCGGGCTTTACCCTTGCGGCGGGTTTTGTTATTGGACGAAGAAAAGGGGGAAGAACATGATTGGATTTTATGACTATACGGTGCTGCTGACTCTGCTCAGTTTACTGTCGTCCATATTTGGGATGACGGCAGCCATGGATGGGCATTTCCGGCTGGCAATCGGTTGCCTGGCAGTGTCGGGACTGCTGGACGCATTTGACGGTAAGGTGGCGAGGACCAAACAGAACCGAACGGAGCATCAAAAACTCTACGGCATTGAACTGGACTCCTTGTGCGACATGGTCTGTTTCGGAGCGTTCCCGGCGATGATCTGCTACCTTATGGGGGTGCGCGGGATATTGGGCGATATGATCATTGGCATCTACTGCCTTTGCGGATTGATCCGGCTGGCCTATTTTAATGTGCTGGAAATTTCCGACCGGGAACAGCCGTCGAATGGTAGAAAGGACTATCATGGCCTGCCCATTACTTCCATTGCGGTGATTTTGCCGCTGACTTTTCTTCTGGGCTTTCTGGTAGGGGAGCAAACCTTTCATATCATATTGAAGATCATGCTGCTGACAACGGCTTTATGCTTTGTTTTAAACTTCCGTGTCAAGAAGCCAAGCAACCTTCAGCTGATTGGGTTGATTATGGTCGTGGCCTGTGCGGTGGTGACAATCGGTCTGTTTTCCCGGCAGCGCGTAGCCAGGCAGCATTGTGTGGAGAAGCCCCTCTATGAGCAGCTGGCGGAGATACAGAATGATTAGCCGTACCCGGAACGGAAGCCTGGTAGAAAAACCGGAGGGGCAGGAAAAAATCGTCGAATTTCTGTACAAAAATCCAATAGGGCGTCAGTTTGGGAAGCTGATGATCCATCCCTGGCTGAGCCGAGGGGCGGGATGGCTGCTGGAACGGAGCATATCCAGAATCTTTATATCATCCTTCGTTCGGAAAAACCGGATTGATATGACGGATTATCCTGTGGAGCGATACCGCTCCTTCAATGATTTCTTCACCAGAAGCATTTTGCCGGACAAGCGGCCCATAGACAGAGAGAAGGGGCATTTGATCTCACCCTGCGACGGAAAATTGACCGTGATCCCCATAGAGGAAAATACCGGATTTTGTATCAAGGGGGTTCTGTATACGGCAGTGGAATTACTGCGGGATCCGGTGCTGGCGGAAAGCTATCGGGGCGGATGGCTTCTGCTGTTCCGGCTGAGCGTGGACGATTACCACCGATACTGCTATCCGGCGGATGGCGTAGCGGGAATGTCGGTACGGATCCCCGGTGTGTTTCATACAGTGCAGCCCCTGGCTGCGGAACGATGCGCGGTCTATTGGGAAAATACCCGGGAATATATTTTGCTGGAAACGGAGGAATTCGGTTCGATCGTGCAGATGGAAGTGGGCGCGCTGCTGGTGGGCAGAATCACCAATGACCCGGTGAAGGGGCCGGTGAGACGGGGACAGGAGAAAGGAAGATTTGAATTTGGCGGATCCGCCATCGTGTTGATGCTGAAAAAGAATCGCGTCGAAATCGACGCGGATATTTTGAACAACAGCCGAATAGGCGCGGAAACAATCATAAAAATGGGGGAGAAAATTGCAGCAGCAATTGCATCGCCGCAGCAGTCTGGGCCGGATGTATGACCGGTTTTTGGGGAAGCTGCTGCCCAGCAGCCGCCTGCTGGGTTTGCTGGGGTGTATAGCGCTCAATAGTTTGGTCTATTGGGGCACACAGCAGATCAATTTGCATCGGGAATTAGTTGACATAACGACAAAACTGGATGAAAAAATACCCTTTGAACCCCGATGGGTGTTTCTCTATGTGTCCGCGTTTTTATTTTGGGCGGTGAATTATGTGCTGATGGCGCGGCAGGAACAGTGGTACCAGTTGATGACGGGGGCAGTACTTGCAAAGCTGCTGTGCGGTGCTTT
>CAZGOQ010000177.1:0-3482 GCA_964527315.1 uncultured Oscillospiraceae bacterium
CCACAAATTTTTGTGGGACTTTTTCATTTTAGGGCTTGACTTTTATTTGCAGGACGCCTTTTCATAAATAATCGGGTCGCATATGCAGATCGATGGGAAACAGCTCGCCCAGCAGCTCCTGCCCGCGGCAGGCCGCTTCAAGGCGGCGGGGACACACCGTGTATACGCAGGGAACCTCCAACGCCTCGCAAACCGCCTTCGTGACCTCGTTGCCGCGCAGGATATCCTCCAGTTCCGTCTCGCGGAGCATGTGGGTGTTATTGATGACGCCCGTGATTCTGAGGCCGCTGGTGCTCATAATGCCCCGCGCAAACTCCAGTGCCTGCTCCGCCGTCTGCGTTTCATAGCGGTTGGCGTTGACCACCAGCCACATGTTGTATCCCTCTGTCGGGATCTGATTGTGGAACCTCGCCAGCATCCTGGCTCCTACGGCGTTGCCGCCCACATCCACGATGTTTTCCCGCCCTTCCTGCACGAAAAAGGAGTAGACCTCGCTGCTGACGGCGGGAATATCCACGCGCCAGTCGTTGTCCATGTTGTTGGAGACCACGCGTATGCCCCGGGCGCCCAGTACCTCCGCCTGCTGGCGGGTGCGGAAATATGGGTTCACAATATCCAGATCCGCGATGGCCACCTGATGGCCCTGCTGCCGGTGCCAAAGTGCATAGTTCACGGCAAACTCCGTTTTCCCGCTGCCGTAATGACCAACGATAATATGAATGTTTGCCGACACTGAATCTCCCCCTTACTTCATATTTTGAAATTGAATTTCATTTACAATCTCATTATAGGCATTTTCCCTTTCTATGTCAAGAACAACTTTCGAAGAAAAGGTTTATTTCTTTAAGCTTTTCAGGAAAATACAAATATTCTGAAACGTCATTTTATTTATTTCACTTGTGCTTCGGAATAAAATGTGATATCATACAAATTAGGAAGAATGTTAAAGAAGCAGGTGAAGTGAAATGACCGAAAAGAACAGCTCCAACCAGTCCATTGACCGCATGTTTAGCATCATCGAGGTGATGGCCTCCTCAGGAAAGCCCATGCGCCTAAACGAGATTGCAGAGCGAAGCGGTGTGGCGGCCAGCACCGCCATGCGCATTCTGAACGCCCTGTGCGACAATGGCTACGCCTCGCAGAACGAGGAGACGTATCTCTACTCGCTCTCTTATAAATTTATCTGGATCGGAAGCCAGATCCGGGAGAGTCTAACGCTCAATAAGCTCCTGCGCCCGTACCTGGACGAGATATCCCGTCGGCTGAATCTGTCCTGTGCCCTCGGCACTCTCAATGACATAGCCGTTACGTATGTGGACGAAGTGATCGCCACCCAGCAAATGCTCCGGGTCTATCACCATCTCGGGCAGGCTCACCCTCTCTACGCCAACGCCTGCGGCAAGCTCTTTCTCAGCAGCTTCTCCAAGGCGGATCTTAACCGCTATTACCGGCAGACACAACTCACGCCCTTCACGCCGAGGACCCTGTCCACCAGGGATGCGCTGGAGAAGGACCTCGCGAGAATCCGGGAATGCGGCTATTCCGTCAACGACGAAGAAAGGATACTGGGAATGCGCTGTGTCGCCGTTCCCCTGTTGTCCTCTGACGGTAAACCCTTCGTCGGCATAAGCGTCAGCGGTACCTCTTTTCAGATCGCCCGGGAAAACATCCCCCTGGTTGCCGCTACGGTGCAAAGCGTTGTGGATAAAATCTACGAGGAATGCCGCCCCGTACTCTCCTTACTTCAGTCCGGCGAGTTGCTGTAAGCCTGCCTTGCGGGCCCATGGAAAGTCTGTTTCGACCTGTCTGAATACCCCAAATCCCGGCTGTGAAGCAAGCCTTTCTTCACAGCCGGTTTTTCCGCCTACAACAGAAAAAACCGCCGATTGGGCCGGCGGTTTTCCTGTCTTATGAGGAGGGCTCAGCCTTCTGCAGTCTTCTCCGTCTTCTTCATGTAGTGCATGCGGATGGGGACCAGGATAAGCAGCGGAGCAAAGCCCAGAGGCCAGGACATCTTGGCCAGGTAGCTGTAGCCCTTGGAGAAAATCGCGACCAGGCCGAACTTGGAGGCAAAGGCACCGATGCCGAGCAGGATGCAGGCAATCACGACGGAAGCGATCTGCTCGCTCCACTTGAACCACTTCATGGGGTACTGCTTGAAGCGGTTGACGATTGCGAAGGTGCAACCGGCGCCGGTGGTGATCAGCGCGAGATACAGCATGAGGGAGTAAAGGTGCTTCATGACCGGAATACCCAGCGCGTCAACTGCCGCGTAAACAGGAAGCGTCTCACTATTGATGGCAGGATAGTTGGCAATCATCACCAAGCCAAGGGCCATCAGCATCACCACGTTGATGAGGCCGCCGCCGATAGCGGCCTTGGCAGCCTCCTTGCGACTGGAGAGGCCGGCAACCAGGCCGGACAGCGCCATGATGGAGGAAATCTGCACGCCGGCATACGTGAAGGCGGACTTCAGCGCATCAATAAAGGTGAGGCCGTTTTCCTCAGTGAGGGCGGGCGTGGCCATAACGGTCTTGAAGTTATCAAAGTTGGCCACAAGACCAACCACGCTGATAATCAGGATAACCGCAATCAGCACATACATCATGTAGGAGTTGACCTTTGCCAGGATGTTCTTTCCGAAGCAGACCATCCCGAGAATGATCACCGCCGTGACGATAACGCCGACCCAGTAGTTGATGCCGTAGTTCTGATAGAGAGAGCCGGAGCCCGCCAGAATACCGGCGTCGCCCAGAATCTGGCCAAACACGCACCAGACATCGAAGGCTATGATTAGGACAACGGGGAGCCACTTAAGCCAGGGAACGTCGAAGTCGAACAGGTTTTTGACGTAGTCAGCGTAACTGCTGATTTTCTTTTCGCGGCCATACTCAAAGAAGAAGTACATAGAAACCGCCAGAAGCGCCCAGGTAATCAGGGGGAGGAACATAGCCATGCGGCCGAACTTATTGTAATAGATGGTGTACTGAGTACCGGTGGCGAAGCCGGAGCCGCAGTGCATACCGAACCATGTGGCGGCAAGGCCAATCCACGCAGCCGTGGTTTTCTTCTTTTCCATAAATCTCATTCCCTTTCTTTTCAAACAGTTTGAGGTGTTTCTGCCTGCATTTTTTGAAATCAGATTTCATTTCGAATGATACCACGGATGTATTCTTTTGTAAATACGGAAACCTTCACAACAATTTCCGCTAAAATTTGTGCTTTTCTTACAATTTCAGGCCTATTATTCCATAGCACTCCAATTTTATTTCTGCGTGATTTAATGTCCTTCGTTCGCAAAATTTATATTTTAAAATATAATTTCAAGTAATTTCCCTATCTCTGCCAGAATCTCCGGAAAGAAACTGCATGTTCCATTCTTATTCTGGCCCTTAAGGTGACGCTTTACACCGATTGGAGCAATGCACTTGATGGGACGCACATCACCGAAGGTTTCAAGTTCCTGAGGCGATCCGTCCGAA
>CAZGOQ010000178.1:0-3464 GCA_964527315.1 uncultured Oscillospiraceae bacterium
GCGCGCCCAGCCGCACGGAGCGCGTGGCCAAGTACAACCAGCTCCTGCGCATTGAGGAGGAGCTTGGCGCGAGCGCCGTTTATCCGGGAATGGGTGCTTTCAACGTAAAGCGCTGATTTTCCAATACATATCATCGCAGGCGCCGGAAAACCGGCGCCTGCGTCAGCATTGAAAGCGGCTTCGGTAAATAAATAAAATGCGCGATCCTCCCGAGCGGAGTGGGCTGTATCCCGATAAATAGACTGTATGCGGTATGCTTGACACAGAAAATTCCCCTTGCTATAATATGACAATAATTATAAATTGGTTAAATGGGAGTAACAGGGGCAGTAAAGGCGTCTGGCCGACGGTATGCCGCTTTTTGCCTGTCAACGCTCATTTTATGAAGATCGATGGGAACCGCTTTGCGGGACGTTTTCTTTCGAATATATATTAGATGTATCTAACTGATGCAAAAGGGAATAAACGGGAGGGGCTTTATTGCTTTGGTGACGGGGAAGACCTGCCTCCTCCTTTTGTCCGGCACCATACCCGGCCTGTGGGAGAGAGCGGCGGGCCTTTGAGACTGTGGGGTATGTGCTGCCGATGGCAATGGGACTTCGGCTGTGCAGAAAATGAAGGGGCTACGATACTTATTTTAGAGTACGTCATGATATGTTTTTCGTCTGCGCTGGGATCGGCGCCCTTATTTGCTGAGAGAATGGGAGGATTCATATGAACTGGTTGATGATTCTGATTGAGATGGTAATTTTTCTTGTTTTGTTTACCACTATGGTGATGATCCCCACCATCAAGAATCCGGTGTGGGGGATTCACAACTATCCCCCTGAAATTCAGGAGGCGTATTTCAAGACCCATCCGCGTATTGAAATCGCGCCTCTCAGCAAGCGCACGATTCTCATAAAGTCAGCCGGGATTGTGGTGTTTGCGGCGGTGATGGCGGCGGGGGCATTGCTGGCCGGAGCGGACAGCTTTGGAGACGGTTTTTGGTTTGCCGTGCTCCTGTTCGTGGCGGTTGGCGCTTATGACACCTTTTTTCTGGATTGGGTCTTGTTTGCCAGACTGAAAGTATTCCGTTTGCCCGGCACGGAGCATATGGACAAGGAATATGCCCAGAAGTGGTTCCATGTGAAAGGGATGCTGTTTCCGGGCAGCTTGTTCGCGCTGGCCCTTGGGCTGCTTGTGGGCGCCGCCGTGGCAGTGATCAAATGAGGTGTTTGATATGAAAATGGGAGTAAGATACCCGCTGTCCAGTATGGAAACTTTCGTATATCGCTGGCAATTGTGGGGATTGTACTGATTTTCTTGAGTGCCTGGATGCGGCATGGCGCGGGTTCCCGTTTATTTTGTTTTTGAGAAGAGAGGAGAGCATATGAACAGGCAGTATTTTTCCCCAGAACAGGACGGCTTTTACGGGGCCTATTACCCAAACCCGTCTCCCAGTCGTAGGGCGTTTATCGTCATGCTCGGGGAGTCCCCGGATGGCCGCATGGTTGAGTCCGCGGTAAAGTGGCTCCAGAAACGCGGGTGCAGCGTGATGGCCATGTCTCCGGACAGAAAAGACGGATACTATGACTATCCGTTGGAGCGGTTCGGGAGAGCGATTGAGGTCTTAAAAAAGCAGGGAAATGAAAAGATTGGCTTTGTAGGAGCTTCTACCACCGGCATGGTGGCGCTGGCAGCGGCATCCTATTTCCCAGAAATTACTCTGACCATCGCCATGACGCCGCCAGACTTCATTATGGAGGGCTTTTATCGGGGAAAGAAGGACGGTGCTAAGGAGTGGCCGTCGGGCGGTTCCAGCATGTCCTGGCAGGGGCAGCCGCTTCCCTATCTTCCCTACGCTTACTGTCATCCCCAATACTGGAACCGGGCGATGGCGGAATCCAAGGCAGGTAAGAATCTGATTGCAAGCCGCCATATATTTGACGAATCGGAACGGCTGCATCCAATCCAGGAGGCGGAGAAAATCAAGGTAGAAAACATCCGGGGCAAGGTCATTTTCGTAGGTGCGGAGGACGACGTGCTGTGGGATACCTGCAAATACATTCGCCGGATGAAGAAGCGGTTAGATGAGCGGCCCAGCCGGTGTGAAGCGGAAACGCTTATCTATAAGCACGGCACGCATTTTGTTTTCCCGCAGTCCATGCTGAAAACTATGCTGCCGGTTGGCTCCGGGCTGCTGATCCGCCTGATGTTTAAGGCCGGGCGTGAGCATCCAAAAGAGTGCAGGCAGACCCGGATTGATATTGACCAAAAGCTGTCCCAAAGCATTTTGGCGTGGTGATGGGATGAAATCAGAAGGGGAGCACCGTTATGGTACTGGTCTTAGAATGTGTCATCATATGTTTTATCCTGTTGGTTCCCTGCGTTGTTTCCATTGCAAACGGCATCGAGCAGGCGGCGTTCCTGTTTGAAGCGGATGTTCAGGATAGAGTCGTGCAGATGGGGCTGGTCACAAGGGAAAGGCTGCGCAGAAATCAGAGAATTTTCAAAACGGCGACGCTTCTTGCCATGCTTGTCTTTGCCGTTTGGGCCGTCTACGGAATCAATGGGGCGAGGGGCTTTTGGAGTCCTTTCTGGCAGATTTACGCCATCGCAATGGCCGAGGGGCTGTTTGATCGGTTTTTTATCGATTGGTATTGGGTGGGGCATACAAAAGCCTGGACAATCCCGGGCACGGAAGACCTCAAACCCTATATCCCCAGGAAAACGCTGATTGCAAAATGGGTGATCACCATTATCGGCAACCCGCTCATTGCCGCCGCGCTGGCTGGAATCATGCTGCTGTTTTTCTAGTCATTGTATGGCGAGGTTTATTTACGGGAAAGGCAGGGAAAATACATGGATACGTTAAGATATGGCTTGTATGCAAAAGCAATTGAGTGGATGTGCTTTCGGCCTGCGCTCAAGATTCTGCCCCGTTTTCTCCCCGAAGTGGATTGCAGGGCATACAAAAAAGCGGTGCAGCGGGAGTTCAAGGCTATGCTCCTGAGGACGCCTAATCTGGGCGGCAGCTCTTTGGAGATGAATTTGTACCTTGCGGCGTTTGTCTTTTCCCTCTATAAGGCAGACCGGGAGCGTATTACACCCGCCATCGTAGACGCGATGACAGACGTTGTTTTTGAATCTGATTTTATGGTCAGGGCGCACAAGAACAAAAAATGTACCCTTTTTACAGATAAGGTTCAGGATAAAAAGGTCAGGGAGAGCGCGGCAAGCTGGAAGTCAAGCTATGTGATGGACTGGAAATATGATTATGTCAAAGGCGCAGATGAATTTTATAATACATATTATGAATGCGGCATTTGCAAGCTGGGAGAAAGGGAAGGCTGCTCTGCGTTCGTTCCCTGTCTTTGCAATATGGACGAGCGCAATTACCGAAACGAAGGTGGGCAGCTTCACAGAACAAAAACGCTGGCAAACGGTGATGACTGCTGTGATTTCCATGTGACGAGAATCGT
>CAZGOQ010000179.1:0-3447 GCA_964527315.1 uncultured Oscillospiraceae bacterium
GGCACCATTCGCACGTCTCTCCGCTCATCCTGCGGATGATTTTTGCCTTTAATCCCGCGCCGCTCCGGAACTCTGCATTTGTCTTAACATAATCGTCGCAAAGTGCCTGTGCTATATTTTCCAGCGCCCGGGAAAGTATTTTTTTAATTTCTTCACCATATTGGCTCATCCGGCGTATCCTCCGGGACATTGTCCAGCTTGTTCATGACAGCCTCTATTCTTTCGAGCGGGAAGTCTGGCTTGATCGGCTTGATACCGATACCCTTCGCCTTGTCCTCTCGCTCCTGCACAATAAATGCCATCTGCATTACAATGTCGTACGTTCTTCGCATGATCGGCACGATAGTCCTCTGCATGATGTTCCAATACAAGCGGCCATCGGGCAACCGTTCCTCTGTCAGATATTCCGTCAGGCTCTCAGCTGCATATCCTCCGATTTTTCTGGCAAGTAAAGACACGTCCGGGAATGTCGCCCTTTCGTCCTCCCCGGTCAAAATCCCCTGTATCTGTCTGTCTCCGGAAATCAGCCCCTCAAATCTAGCCTGGATCCTTTCATACAATTCTGGCGCAATGTCTCCCGTCCGCTCATCCTCTGCCATAGCTTACTCCGTTTCCCCGGCAATGCCGGTCAGCGCCCTGGTATTTTCGTTTCCGAAGTAGCCGGGAATGGCCTGGTTGACCTTAACGATGCCGTCCCCGATGGTGGACAGCATGGCGGCGTCCGGTTCAAAAATCGGCTCCCAAAGCGGCGTTGTCAGGTAAATTTGCCGCCGCTGGTATGGATAGTTGTCCCGAACGCAGGCGGCCAGATATCCGGCATTCAAAAAGCCCGTGCCAAACGTGCGCTGTGCTTTTCGGGCGGTCAGGCGGAGGTTTTCGTGTGTGGCCTTGATTGCCTCGGCGCTGGACGGGTTTTCCGATACAAAGCCCAAGTCGTCCAGCGTTAGCCCCGTCTCTCCGGCGAACAGCGAGGCGTATGTGCGCAGCTGCTCCGTGTAAGGGGACATAGACTGCTGTGTGAACTGGCCCAGGGTGGGTCTGTCCCCGTCATCGTCCTTTGTGAACGCCAGCATGGACGATACCGTTGCTTTCCACTTGTCCATCTCTTCCGCGTCCTGGGCCAGCCCCGTGACGTATTTCTGCGGGAAGCTGTAAAACTCCGCTGACACCTTGGAGAGCCGCAGCGTTTTCAATGCGTCCTGCATGATCTGCATACATGCACGGCTGATCCGGGAGTGACCGAACGGCCTGGTTGCGTCCGGGCGGTAAATGACCGGCACGAGCAGCGGATACGGCGCGGTATTCCCAACCGTTTCCGGCTGCATGAGTATGGTATCGCCCTTCCGGTAATAATCGGTCTGCCCCGTCTTAAAATAGGCCTCTAGTATGGGTACATCGTTAACGTCCCGCTCCAGCACGGCATAACCCTCCTGGAGCATCCCAGTGATCGGGTCAATGATCCCTGTGGCGTTCGCACCGTCAATCACCTGTAAGCGCGGAAAGCCGTCCTCATCAGCGGAGATATAAATAAATCCGCAAGCGGAAATCAAGGCGCATAGGATCGCGGAATCGAACAGGATGTCGGCATTATTCATCTGAAAGACCTGCATCAGGTCGAAGTTGTCATTTCCAAAGCCGCGAAAAATGAGCCGGTCTGCCAGGGAATCCACCGCCCTGGTGCACCAGCCAAGCGTGGACTTTAGGTACAGGAAATTGTCTGGTATGGTTTTCCCGAGGTCCTTCTCACGGTTTTTCATGTCATAATATCGGTAGCGCAGTAGCACCCTTCCGCGCTTTTCCGCAAGACGGCGGCGCAGATATTCAGCGCCTTTCAGTTCCGGCATTATTACATCCCTCCTTGGCAATCGGCTTTATTTCCGCGAGAAATTTGCACAGTGGACGGCGTGAAGTCAAGAGGCCGTCACGGGGCGGGGGATATGCCCCCTTTTCCGCTTCTGCGTTGCCATTAAAATGTTTTCCAATCACAGGATTGTGGCAAAATCCGGTTTGAGATCGTTGCCTCACTAGCAACTGCGCAATATTTTTGATTCGTGATTTTGTTGCTCTTCATTCGGTTGCAGATCCAGTGGGCCAGCTGAAGATTGCTGATATCGCTGGGATGTCCTCCACGGCTGATCGGAATAATGTGATCCACTGTTGGCGACATAGGGGCGGGGGCTTTCAATTTGAAGTCTACCGGCCTTCCGCAAATCGCACATATCCGTTGCGTCGCAAAGATCTTCTTTCGGTTCTTTTCAAGGGCACTGCGGTGTTCGCCTTGCCGGTCCGCCCGTTGTGCCATAGATATCACCCCTCTGTATCTGGAAATCCATGGTATCAGTATAGCACAGTACTTCGGGACATTCGGGACAAGTTTATCAAGAATCGCCGTAAACCCCCTTGCTTTAGCCGTGGGGAGTGTCAATTCGTCTGTTTCAGATAGCGATAGCACGTCTTCTTCACGCTATCTTCCGTGTTGCCGCCGCCTATATGGTCGGCCACCTGCCGCCATGACAGGCCGTTTATGAAGCGCAAGGTGAATATCTGACGCGTCAGGCTGTCCTGTATGCCGTTTATGTACCGTTCCAGCCGACTGCGTTCGTATATGCACTGCTGCTGTTTTGCGGTTATGATCGCTTTCAAGTCTACAATTTCAGCGACCATACTTGACAGCATATCGCCGTCCCCGCCGGAGCGCGGCATTCCGTTCAGATGCTGCGCCTTCGGCGAGGCGATCATGCTCTCTAGCTCCTGCAATCGGAGCTCGTCAAATTCGATTTCCTTGTTCAGCCAATACAGGCCGGACAGTTCTCGAACGGTCACTGGCTTTATCCGCTTCCTTCCTTCATTTTTTCCCTGAGC
The DNA here is from genome assembly GCA_964527315.1 of uncultured Oscillospiraceae bacterium. Lineage (GTDB taxonomy): Bacteria > Bacillota > Clostridia > Oscillospirales > Oscillospiraceae > HGM13006. Next base: position 2,863 of record CAZGOQ010000179.1, read on the forward strand.
CTGTACAGTTGCGACAGAATCTTCACGTCATCCGTTTTCGGCGTTTCACTGTCTCCTGTCGGCTTTTCTGTTGGGTTATGCTCCCAGCGCTCCCAGTGCTCCGCGTTCCGGCAAGCCGCTTTCCAGTCTTTCATGGGGGTCTTGCCTACGAGCCAGCCCTTGGAGGCGTAGAAGTCGATAAATCCCTGCGGGTCTACGTTCGAGCCGCGCTCCGCCACATAAGCCGCCACCTCCTCCACGGTGGGCGGTGTGAAGCGCCTCGCGCGCGCACTCTCTCCGTCAGGAGAGTTGGTTTGGGTTTGGGTTTGGGTTTGGGTTTGGGTTTGGGTTTGGGTTTGGCTAGATTTGCTAGCCTTTGCTAGCGTTTGCTTAGCTTTGCTAGCCTTTGCTAGGCCGCCGGCTTTTCCCGCAGCCCTCCGCCTTTCCACAACTTCCTCGTATCTTTCATCAAAGCGGTCAATCTGCATCTTCACGCGTTTGGCATAGAATCTCTCGTTGCCACGGAGCTCTTCCATTTCCCCGCTGATGTGGTATTTTTGGCACCAGCGTATCAAACGGCCATACTCCGCGTCTGAAAGTTCCTCC
>CAZGOQ010000180.1:0-3388 GCA_964527315.1 uncultured Oscillospiraceae bacterium
TATCACATAGTCGCGGGCGGTGAAGTTATAAAACACGGCGCACACGACGCGGCAGCCGGGTATACGGCAGTAGGGGTAATGCGGGGCGACAAATCCTCATCGGTGGCGCTGCGCTAACGTCTTGGGGAGTGGGGATGCAGGACTCGGACTTCCGTCAGAACTGATTGGCGACAATAAAGGCGCTCCTCATGCATTTTTGGATGTTGCCCGGCTTGATACAATCACCGATCATCTCAAATTCATTGGCCGCGGAGTAATAGCGGACGGCATCGGCAGTGCGCGCTTTCAGGCCGGTGGCCAGCAGGACAGTCCCACAGGGGACAAATTTCTCTTTTCCGTTGGCGTCGATATAGGAAACGCCGTCGGGATGTATTTCATTAACACGGGCGTTGGTAATGCCGGTAAAGCTCTGGCAAGATTCCCACTCATCCCGGAACATCTTCCAGTAATGAACCGGCGTTGAGTCTGCCGCCAGCTTATCGCGCCTTCCCAGCAACGTCACGTTTTTTCCAAGTCGGGCCAGATATATGCCGGTCTCCACGCCGATCTCGCCGCCGCCGATGATGCAGATATCCTCCGCGAGATTAGAGACCCTGCCGTATGCTTCCACAGCTGACATGACATTCTGACCGTCCACTCCGGGAATCGACGGGAGGGCGGGTTCAGAACCGGTTGCCGCCAGAATGGCGTCGTAATTTTCCGTTTCCAACGCCTGGGGATCCGGGGCACAATTCAGCTTCACTTGTATGGGACGTTTTTGTACCTGTAAGATCAGATATTCCCGAAGTCTCTGCAACGGCCATTTAAATGGGACCTCTTTTGTAACGCGGGTCAAGCCGCCCAGTTCTCCCGTCTTTTCATAGAGAGTGACATCATGCCCGCGGTCGCTGGCAATCATGGCCGCTTTCATCCCCGAGGGACCGCCGCCGATCACGGCGATGCGCTTTTTTCCGTGAGCCGGCTTTATCATCTGCTCCACACGTCCTTCCAATCCGATACGCGGATTGACAGAGCACACCGATGTCCACGGATCACTGTCAGAGGAACGGTGGCACTTATTGCAGCGGATACAGGGCGTAATATCATCAGCGCGGCCATCGTGGAGGAGATCTCCATAGTTTTCATTGGAGATCCAGGCGCGGGCCATTCCGATCATATCTGCCTTTCCATCCGCCAGAATCCGCTCGTTCGTCTCAGGGTAGAAGTTGCCTCCGACAGTGGTAATTACCATATTTGGATTCGTCTGTTTAACAGCCTCCGCCATATAAAGCCACGGCGTTTCCCCGTGAAACTGAACAGGGTGAGATTCATCAATGAACGGGCCCTTGACCTGCAAAATGTCGACATACCCCTCCAGAAGCTTCGCGATCCGGCAGGTGTCCTCCAGTGTGTTTCCACCCATCCCTTCAGGGTCGTGACCGCTCAGGCTCAGTTCAATGATAAAATCGCGTCCGCAGGCTTCCCGGATTTTTTGAAACACGATCTGCGGATAGCGGACACGGTTTTCTAGGCTACCGCCAAACTCATCTGCTCTCTGATTGGTAAGAGGAGAGAGGCAGCGCCCGATGAACTGATGGCGATAGGCGCCATGGATCCATATGCCGTCAAATCCGCAGCCACGCTTGAGAGAGAGGCAAAACTGCGCAAGCTTGTCTGCGCATTCCAGCATCAATTCCTTCGGACATTCAATGCCGTCGTATCGGGGGAAGGAGCCGTCGCCAACGACATATGCCGAGGCAATGCCGGTGGATACGTCGTAATTGTTTCCCAGGAAAGCTCCGTTGTTGTCGCCGGCAGCGTTGGCGCCGGCATCCATCAGGAACTCGTTAATATCCAGCCCCCGGTGGAGAGCTTTCGCGCCGTAAGCGTGGATTCCTTCTACCAGCTGTGCGACATATTGCTGGTTGTGCCCGTCCGACATGTCCCAGATCTGGTCGTGACCAGGGTTGGAATGGGAGGACGTACTGCATCCCGTTATAACAACGATGCCCGCTCCGTTTTTTGCCCGGTTTATGTAGTGCCGGATTACCGTTTCGTTGGGAAAGGGCTCCGGCCCCTGGAGAAAATGCAGGCCGCTGGGCGTGGATTCTAGGCGGTTTTTGATTGTTACGCCGTTAGGCAGAACAACGGGCTCAAAGGTTCTCGGATAGTTTTTTTTCATGACACATGACCTCCGTTTGAAGCTATTGTAACAGCAATGTGCTATAACTGTACACTATCAATAACATACCACTGCTATACTTTGAAGGTCATGCTTTGAGCGGCTCATATCAGAGGGAACTCCCGGGCAAGAGAATCCTTCAGCATCTGCTTCCTTTGACAGAAAAAATCAATAAGGTAATCTTTAAACTGCATGGCAGCGCCTTGCAGGACACGACCTTTCAAGTACGCAAGCCCCAAAGTGAACGGGACCCGAGGTTCGCGGATCCGCAGCGTTCGCAGGACTGAATCGTTGGATCTCATGTTCATTTCGCTCATATGGAAAAAATGCATGGAGGCCGGCAAAACAAACGCCCCGAGATTCTTCTCCAAAAGGAAATAGGGGACCTCATTCTCGTTGCCGGCAAAAAGAAGATCAGGATCAAAATTTGCTGTATAACAAAGGCGGGTCAGGATATCGGTTGTCTCCAGCCCATAATCATAGAAAATCAGGCGCTCGTTTTTCAGCTCGCTGAAATCAATGCTCGTCCGTTGGGAGAGTGGATTGTCCTTATGGACGTAGACCATGAATTCATCTTCCATGATCGGGATCCACTCGATATCGGGCGCCTCAAATACCTTAGTAGTGATGCAGTAATCAATATTCCTGCGGCGCAGTGTGGTTTCCATTTGCGCGGCAGATTGGATATACTGCATCAGATGGGTATTCGGGTGGGCCTTCAGATACTCGGCGCAGGGCTCCGCCAGCAATCCGTGGGAAGAGGTCGAAATGGCGATATAGCCGGTCTCCCGATCCTGCCGCTGCTGCAGCATGGATATCCCGTTTTGCAGCTCCTGCTTTGCCCGCAGCAGATACTCGATGAAAGCGCGTCCGTTTTCATTGAGCATAATTCGGTTGCTGTTGTGATGGAAAAGCTTTACGCCAAGTTCCTCTTCCAGTTTTGAAATAGAGCGGCTCAGAGCCGGCTGGGAGATGAACAATTTCCTCGCAGCGCTTGATAGATTCTCTTCCTCGGCGGCCACTAGAAAATAACGTAGCTGTGCAATCTCCAAAATGATCACCTCACCGCTACTATAACATAAACATCATGGTAGCGTCAAGTAAGATGCACTTTACTTTCATAGCAAAAGATGTTAAAAAATAGGCAGAAATGGCTGTGACGTATACATTACGGAGGGTAGTGTGAAAGACTATCGGATTTTAGCCCCGCCTAAAAGGGCGCAACAA
>CAZGOQ010000181.1:0-3388 GCA_964527315.1 uncultured Oscillospiraceae bacterium
CGGATTCGGGTCTTTCACCCGTTAGATCGTGCGCTCACCGGGCGCACAAAGAAAAGCCGGCAGACTGGAATTCTACTCCAATCTACCGGCTTGTTTGCTGATTTTCGCACCCTTGCGGGGCGCCCTCGGCAAAAACGGTTTTCGGATATTTAATTCTTTGCCGCCATGTAGTCCTGGTACTTTGCGAAGATGGAACGCAGGGCCGTCTCCAGCGCCTTTTTGGCGTTTCCGAAGTAGTATTCCTCAAATCTGGCAATCAGCGGCTCCGGGCCGTCGTTCAAGTCATATCCGGCCAAAAGCTCCGAGATAAACCGCTTTGTAAGCTCCGTAACGACAGAGGCCGCCGCCTCGAGGATGATGCCGGTCCGGCGGTCAAACAGCACCGCGATCACCAGCGTGTTGTAGACCGCTTCGGCGGTGATATTGGATGGCAGCTTTGCATATCCGGCCAAAAGAACGGTGTTGCGATCATGCATACGGCTAAGCTCCTGTAATCGGAATCGGCAAAAACGGCACAGTCCCCTGCGCCTCAAGGCTTTGCCGGTTGCCGGGCAAATTCCCGCAGTACGTTTTGAGTATTCCGCTTTGCCCGGACAAAAAATTATAGTCCTGCGTGCGCGCCATTTCAAGTGGGAAAGAATACAAAAGTGTTGGGGGAATGTGTCGGGCAATTGGGCAAATTACGCACTGAAGCTGCCCACACGATAATCGCGTGTGTTTGCAAATTTGCGTAATACCTCTTTTGGCTAACTGGGTATCATTTTTTAAAATAGCAAGCGCGAAAACTGTGCGGTATTCACATTTTTTCTGCCTGAAATGCTCAATTTTTGATGGATTTTATCTGCCTATATGGGACTGGATATATCCAAGTATCTATTTTTCGTATTACCACTGGCAAGGCCGGCTGTGCTACAATGCCTCTAAACATCCGAGTGCACCGGATGACAGACAGGAGGCGTAGAGGCTATGAAAAATCCGCTTCGATATCAGCTTACAGAGTATTGCTGCGGACCGACCGCAGTGACAAACGCAATATCCTATCTCTACGAACGGGAGGAGATCCCCCCGGATTTTGTGAAAGGGATCCACAGGTATCTGCTGGATGATTATAACCCCATAAACGGGAAAGCGTATCATGCCGGCACGACCACGGCGGTCATGAAGTATTTCGCCACATGGATGAACAACTTTGCAAAATCAACCGGCTTTGAACTGGTGGTAGAGCATCTGGATGGCGATGATGTCTACGTGGGTAAGGACTCAAAGATCTTTGATGTGCTTTCCCATGGCGGCGCCGCAGTGGCCAGAAGCTTCCTCACCGGAGACCACCACTATGTCACGCTGACCGGGATCGATGATGAATATGTATATATCTTCGATCCCTATAACTATGGCGACCGCACCGAGTGGGCCGACGGTATCCTGGCAGTCCAGGATCAGCCGTACCGGTATAACCGGAAGGTGCGGTGGGAAAATCTGAACGCCGGCGGTGAGGGCGATTACGATTTGGGAAATCACGATTTCCACGATGTGTTGATCTTCCGAAGAGAAAAACAAAAAGACAAGAGAAAAGAGGATGATTGAATTGAAAAACGTTCCTTTTAAGAAATGGATCGCCTTGATCCTTGCATTATCCCTGGTATTGAGTCTGACTGCCTGCGGCGGGGGTTCCTCCGCAAGTGCGGAACCGGCCGCGGATAGCGTAAGCGCTTCCACAGATACAGGGGACGCCGCCGGGGATACCGAAAACGCCCAGACTGCGGGCTCCGTGGTGAATATCGCCGTGAACGACAACCTCAGCACCTTGAATCCGCTACGGATGGACTATTCGTTTGTGGGCCAGTACGCCGTTGCGTTTTCGTTCCTGCCGCTGCTCCAGCAGGATGAGACCGGCGAACTGATCCCCGCCATCGCGGAAAGCATTACATCAGAGGATAACCTGACCTTCCATATTAAAATCCGGGACGATGCATACTGGTCCGATGGCGAACCCGTGACCAGTGATGATGTGATCTTTACATTCCTGAAAATCAGCAGCCCCATTGTGGCCAATGCGAATTTTGCCTTTTGGGGATTTAAGGGCTTTGATGAAAGCGGTTTTTCTCCGGAGGGCGCCACGGAGATCGAAGGACTTGTCCGGATCGATGACAAGAACCTCGACCTGATTTCCGAGAGTAAGGTGCCTCTGGCCAGCGTGCAGAACAGCTATGGACGGTGGATCAACATCATTCCCTATCATGTGCTCGGGGATTTGACGGACGATGAACTGCTTAACACGGATTGGTTCGATCACCCGGATGTGGTAAGCGGTCCGTATCAAGCCGTGGACAGCGATTATGACCACTACGTTTCCTATGTCGCAAACGAAAACTATTTTGACGGTGCGCCGAAGATCGAAAATCTGAATCTCAAAATCATTCAGGCCAACGAACTGCTGGTTGGCCTTCAGACTGGGGATATCGACTTTATTCTGCCTTCGTCGGCCACGGTTCCGGTGGAGGACCGGGAGGCCGTAGAGAGCCTGGAAACCGTCGACGCCATTTATGTCGATGCGGTCACAAACGAATTGACGACGTTCAACTGTGAGACAGTCTCGGACGCCAGAGTCCGTCAGGCCTTTGTATACGCCATTGACCGCGAAACGATCATCAATAATCTGCTGGGCGGACACGCAGAACTCCATGACGGCATGATTAGTTCTGTCAGTCCCTATTTTGACGCGGATCAGGAGAACATCCCCTACGATCCGGAGCGGGCAAAGGAACTGCTTGAGGAGGCCATTGCAGACGGCGCCTGGGACAACCACACCATCAATTATTATGTGAGCTCCAGTGACAGCAATATGGTCCGGGCCACGGCGCTGATCGAGCAGAACCTGGAAGCGGCGGGCTTCGATGTGGAGATCCATACCACAGACTTTGCCTCCCTGTGGAATTATGTCGGCACAGACGAATGCGACGTATATTCTGTACAGTACACCATGGTGCCCACCGACTACTACTCGGATGAGACCTATCTCTTCGGCACGGGGAACACTTCCTACTACAGCAGCCAGGCAGCGGATGATCTGCTGGCGCAGTTTGGCGAAGCCACCACCGAGGAGGAAATTAAACAGCTCTATTGGGATCTGGAGGAGGTCCTTGTGGAGGAGGTTCCGGCGTTCTCCCTGTATTTTGGACAGAACCTGGGCGTCGTCAGCAAGCGTCTCAAGAATGCAACGCCCAGCTTCTATGGATCGCTCGCAAACGTGCAGGACTGGGAGATTGCGGAATAAACACATAAATTAGGGCCTACTGAAAAACGACTTTGAGGCCCAGAATTTTAAAAATGAGCAAAAGCCAGCGCCGCAGTCGGTAGGCTGCGTTCATGGCCAGGATATTGAGGGCGG
>CAZGOQ010000182.1:0-3369 GCA_964527315.1 uncultured Oscillospiraceae bacterium
CTGTTCATTTTGTCCGATGAATCGTCGGGCAGCTTTCCAGGGGCTGCAACGACCTATTGTACGGAGCAATACTGCACGGCGCTGCCGGAGGGATTGGCAGACGCGGAAAATCCATACCGTGCGGAATTGACCAACGCGCCGTTCTTGCAGGAGATCGGGCTGGAGGACATTCCGTTTTACGGCTGCATTCTGGATACAGACAGCGAGAAACAAACTGCAGCGCTTAAAATTCTGGAAAAACTGAAATCCGCCCATGTGACATTGTGGTAGTATGAAGAAGAAGCGCGCGCTGCAAAATGCGATTCATGCGGAAATTATCTGTCCCAAAATTAGAAATAGCGGGAGAAATCACGAACGCTTGTGGTTTCTCCCGCTTTATGATCAGGTCATATTTCTGAAAAGTCTATTTCGTAACAGTTCCTTTTACAGCCTTATATCATAATCCATTGGGAGCCGGAGTCGTAAAGCCAATCCGTTTAGCATTGCGTCAATCTCATGCGCTGCAGGGGGTTGACCGAATAAAGGGAAAGAATAATCACATATGTTTTTCAAAGAAACCGCCCCAATTCATATGGGAGCCCGGAATTTTCTATATAATACATTGCCGGGAGAAAGCGCAGGGCAAAAAAATCGATAAACTCCTTGTCGAAGTTTGTCGATTCCCGCATTCATAGGTCAAAGAGACGTTTTTGCCCTATGTACACGCTGAGTCTCTATGCGGCAAAGCCGCATAGAGACTCAGCGTGTGGTGCGGATGGCGGGACTCGAACCCGCACGCCCATACGAGCACCAGCACCTCAAGCTGGCCAGTCTACCTATTCCAGCACATCCGCAAATCAGCACTGCTTATTATATCAGCTTTTTGAAATTTGTCAACCAAAGAATCGAGAAATTCCCGTAGTTTCCGAAATCAGTGTATCTTTCCATTGCAAAACGGCTTGAAGTCTGATAAAATATCTCATGATCTGTAGATAAGAAGGGGTGGGGCGATGTCCCGTTTTTTTGTAGACGGCGCCGAACTTTCCGAAAAGTTTGCGGTTTTGACCGGGGAAAATGCGGCCCACGCCAAGGTGCTCCGGCTGAAAAAGGGAGACCGCGTCACGCTGTGCGACGGGCAGGGAATGGATTTTCCCTGTGTAATTTCGCATATCAGCGCCCATCAGGTATGTCTGGTGCTGGGAGAGAAAGAACCGTCGGCTGCGGAACCTAAGGTCTGTGTCTCCATATATATGGGGTTCTCCAAGGGAGAGAAACTGGAGCATGTAATCCAAAAGGCGACGGAGTTGGGTGCGGCGGAAATCGCCGCGTTTCCATGCAGCCGCTGTGTGGCGAAGTACGACGAAAAAACACTGGAGAAAAAGCTTGTCCGGTGGCAGAAGATTGCCGTTTCGGCGGCGGAGCAGTCGGGCCGCGGAAGGATTCCGCTGGTTGTGGCGCTTGGCTCTTATCAGGAGATGCTGATGCGGGCGGCATCGGCGGACAGGGCTGTGTTCTTTTATGAAAACGAGCGCTCGCATACATTGACGCAGGCGCTGAAGCCGCCCATCCAAAGCGTTTCGCTGGTTACAGGCCCCGAGGGGGGCTTTTCCGAAGAAGAGGTTTCGGCGGCGGAGAAAGCCGGATTGGAGATCTGTACTCTTGGCAAACGGATCCTGCGCTGCGAAACGGCGCCGCTGTGCGCTTTATCGGCTGTGATGTATGCCAGCGGTGAATATTGAATTTGTAGATCAATTTTGGACATATAAGGTGAACGGATATGAGTTTAAAAATCGGTATTGATGTAGGCTCTACCACGGTGAAGGTCGTGGTGCTGGGGGAGCAGGACGAGTTGTTGTTCCGCTCCTATGAGCGGCATTTTTCCATGGTGCGGGAAAAGACCTGTGAACTGCTGCAAAGGACAGAGGCAATCCTGATGGGCCGGAAAGTCAAGGCGGTCATTACTGGGTCCGCCGGTCTGGGCCTGGCAAAATCAGCAAATGTGGATTTTGTGCAGGAGGTATTTGCAACGGCCGAAGCGGTGGAGCGGTTTATCCCGGATACGGATGCGGTGATCGAACTGGGCGGCGAGGACGCCAAAATCATTTTCTTCGGCGGCGCACTGGAGGAACGGATGAATGGCTCCTGTGCCGGCGGCACGGGAGCGTTTATCGACCAGATGTCGACACTGGTGGGCGTGACGGCGGATGAACTGGACGAACTGAGCCTGCACTATGAAAAAATATATCCCATTGCATCCCGCTGCGGCGTTTTTGCCAAATCGGACATTCAGCCGATTCTGAATCAGGGTGCCCGGAAAGAGGATGTTGCCGCTTCTATTTTTCAGGCGGTAGTGGATCAGACCGTCGCAGGGTTGGCCCAGGGCCGGGAAATCGCCGGCAAGGTGGTCTTTTTGGGCGGCCCGCTGCACTTTCTGAAAGGGCTGCGGCAGCGTTTTCAGGAGACACTGGAGTTAGATGATGACCACGCTGTTTTCCCGGAAAACGGTGACTGCTTTGCCGCCATTGGCGCGGCCCTGTGTGCCGAAGGGTATGCGGCGCAGCCATATGAGGAGATTTTTGACCGACTGGTAAAATCAGTGGATGATCGGGGGAATACCCAGACCATGCCGCCGCTGTTTTCTTCTCGGGCGGAATATGACGAATTCCTGGCCCGGCACAACGCCCAAAAGCCGCCGGAGGTGGACGCGGACAGCTATAGAGGAAAGGCGTATCTGGGCATTGACGCCGGTTCCACCACTACAAAGGTCTGCCTGATCGACCCGGAGGGCGGTCTGCTTTATACCTATTACAGTTCCAACCAAGGCAATCCGGTGTCGGTCCTTTTGGAGCAGTTAAACGCGATCTATGAAAAATTTGGAAACCGGATTACCATTGCCGGAAGCGCCGTCACCGGCTATGGCGAGGATCTGATCCGCTCGGCCTTTCAGGTAGACGCGGGACTGGTGGAGACAGTAGCCCATTTCCGGGCAGCATCTCATTTTTGCCCTCAGGTGGACTTTATCATCGACATCGGCGGACAGGACATGAAGTGCTTTAAGATCCGCAACAATGCCGTGGATTCCATTATGCTCAACGAGGCATGTTCCTCCGGCTGCGGCAGCTTTATTGAGACGTTTGCCAAGGCGCTGGGCTATTCCATCGCGGATTTTTCCAAAATGGGTCTGCTGGCGGAGCATCCGGTCAATCTGGGTTCCCGCTGCACGGTGTTCATGAACTCTTCGGTGAAGCAGGCTCAGAAGGACGGGGCCACGGTGGAGGATATTTCCGCGGGATTGTCTATTTCCATTGTGAAAAACGCCGTGTATAAGGTCATCCGCGCCGCCAGCGCGGACGAATTGGGACAGAATATCGTGGTGCAGGGCGGCACATT
>CAZGOQ010000183.1:0-3360 GCA_964527315.1 uncultured Oscillospiraceae bacterium
GCTGAAATTACCAGGAGTTTCCGATAAAACGCGAAGGAAAACGAGGAAATCAAGTTGTCCGGCCAGACAAATCAGGCAAGCATTCGCCGGACTGCCAGCGCCGTATACAGCGGAATTGTCTCCGGCAGAGTGCCGATCCGGTAGCCCACAAGATCCGAACACCGGCGGATCCGGTATTTGATGGTGTTTTTGTGCAGATACATCCTTCGGCTGGTTTCTGTAAGGCTGCTGTCGGTATCCAGGAGAAATACGGAAAGCGTTTCGATAAAATCATCGCCCTCGGTCTTTTGGCTGATCTGATCCAGAATGCGCAGATACAGCTGCAGGGCGTCTTCCCCCTGGGAGATCAAATTCCGGCAGCGCTGCGCGAATTCCAGTTCGTGCCGGTGGAACACCCGCTGAGTGGGATATATATTTCGGGCATCGTTCAGAAAGGCCTGGTGCAGTTCATAGCATTTCGCCACCTGGGTGGTATTGTCCAACTGGGTACACCATGTCAGGGTGGCGTGAAGCGCCAAGTGGTCTAAGAGTCCCAAAATGTAGCCCGTGATCTGCTGTTCCTCCGCCAGGGATGGAAAGGGACTGGTGAAAAACATAACCGCGCCTTCATAGGTGCCGACCACAACCGCGTCAAAATGCGCAGCGAGGATTTCCCGCAGTCCGCACTTGACCTGATCCGCGGCAGCAGAGTCCCAGAGCGATTGGGGCCGCAATATCCCCATAACATGGAGCGCGGCCGTATTCACGCCGAAGATGCTGGCAAGGCCGCGTAGCTTCAAAGGCTCATCCTGAACCATGGCGCGTATCAGTTCTGTTACCTCTACCGCGTCATGGTTTGAGTTCCAGAGATTCACCGCCAGCTGCACCAGATCCACCACTTCGCTGGCAGTCTCCCGGCGAAGGGGATTTCCCGTCTTAAGCAGCATCAGTTCCATCTGCCTCTCACCGCTGGAAAACAGCGGAAGCCGGTACAGAAAGCTTTCCGGTTCCGGCGAATAGGGTTCCCAGCCCGGCGACGGAAGTTCCCAGCCGAGTTCCAGCATTGATTCCAGAGGATTGTCCGCGCCCGCAGGCCAGGATACGCTGTTTAGGACCCGGAAGTTTTTGTCTGCCAGCAGCATGAATACATGAAGCCGTTTGCTGATCAGCTGCAGCATCGTATCCACGGAATAGCAGCGTCGTGGCATCCGGGATATCTCTCCCAGCAATTCGTTGGTAAAGTGCATATGTTCCTCCATGCGGTCACAAATCACGGCTTCCATGACGTCGTAGATGACCTCGGAATAGCGGAAGGAGAGCGTACCCTCCGGCATACAGATCAGCACAAAATCCAGCGCGTCGCACAGGGCCTTGAGTTTCTCTCCCACCTTTGGTACGCACAGCCCCACATAATACAGGATGATGCCGACCTCTCCCTCATCCGAAAGGCGCTGTACCAGCGCACATTGCAGTTTCTCATTGTCAGTGCAGTTCAGAAAGCCGGTTATGACGATCTCGCCGGTGTTTGGCTGATTGTTCTGAAAGATTGTGGATGGGAGCATATCCAAATCGACCGTTTCCAGCACGCTGATGGATGAGACGATGCGGTCCAGCCCGCCGGCGCCGGCCACAAGCCTGGACTGCTTCAGAGCGGGGAGTTTCAATAAATCTCTGACGGTAATACTCATGTAGGACCCTCCTGTTTTGCGCGTTACAGCAGGCGCCGCGCTTGGAAATTGATTTCAGTATAGCATATTTTTTTGCGAAGCGGTAGCAAAAGCGCTATCTTTTTATCAAGGATTGTTGTACAATAGCCCTGTTTCCGGCGGAGATCGCGTTCCCGCAGCCCGAAAATCAAATTACGCCATACAGGAGGATTCATATGAAAATTGTAATAATGGAGCCGCTGGATGTAGAAAACAGTTATATTACACAGCTGGCTGAGCGGCGTTTGCCCAGGGATACGGAACTGGTGATTTACGACGCCAGAGCCGACAGCGACGCGACGCTGATCGAACGGGGAAGGGACGCCGAGGTCATCGTCATTGCGAACCAAAGCATCTCCGATGCCGTGATCCGGGGCTGGGAAAAACTCCAGCTGCTGGACGTCGCGTTTACCGGGACGGATCATGTGAACGTCGGCCTGTGCGGGGAACGGGGGGTGACCGTGTGCAACTGCGCCGGATATTCCACGGAAGCGGTGGCGGATATCGTCTTTGGCATGGTCATCGATCTGCTGCGGAATATCATCCCATGCGACAGGGCGCTGCGGCAGGGCGGTACCGGGGCCGGGCTGGTGGGCTGTGAACTTGCGGGCAAGACCTTTGGCGTGGTGGGAACCGGGGCCATCGGCAGCCGGGTGGCCAGAATTGCCGGAGCCTTTGGCTGCAGAGTCCTGGCTTACAGCCGCTCGGTACGGCCCGAACTGGAGGTAAGCTATGTGCCTCTGGAGCGGCTGATGGAAGAAAGCGACATTGTATCTGTCCATGTACCGGTTTCGGATGACACACGGGGCATCATCAGCCGGGAATTGCTGGCCCGGATGAAAAAGACGGCGTATCTCATCAACACCGCCCGGGGACCGGTGGTGGATACTCAGGCGCTGGCAGACGCGCTCAGGAGCGGCGCCATTGCCGGGGCCGGCGTGGATGTGTTTGACACAGAGCCGCCCATTCCCTCTGACAATCCTCTGTTATCCGCACCCAACACGGTGCTGACGCCGCATATCGCCTTTGCCTCCAGAGAGGCCTTTGTAAAGCGGGCGAACATTGTTTTTGAGAATATCGTCAAATGGCAGTCCGGCGTCCCGCAAAATGTGGTCTGCGCGTGCGGCGCCGAACCGGAACAATCCGCTTGCATTTTTCCGATGGGCGATGTGAAATGACTGCGGAAGGAAAATAATACCCTTTGGAGGCCATGCAAGGGAGGAAGCCGGGGATTGGAGGAGACAAAGGAACGGATCATCCGCGCGGCGATCAGGGGGCTGTGGCTCCCTTACTTTCGCTTCTGGGTCTCTCACCCGGACGAGACCGTGTTTTATCACCGCTTTCGGGACAGCGCCTTTTTCCCCAGCTACGACCGGTCGCGCGATGTGAGTTACTTTGACCGGTTCAGCAAAATGGTCCGGCTGTGCAAGGAAACCTTTCCCGGCCTGGGCCGGCTCAATCAGGACCTGCTCTGGCTCCATGTGCTGACCGCCACTGTGATGTATGCCAAATATGTGGTGGAAGGGGTACTCCCCAACAATGAGGAGACAGAGGACGCCGCCTTCCGGCTGATGGTGACCGGGCTGTCCGGCTGTCTGGCTGTCTGGCATAGAGAAGGCGGAGGGCTCCGGATCGCGCAAGGGGTATGTTTTGCCGTTGAGAAAATAAAAATTTA
>CAZGOQ010000184.1:0-3332 GCA_964527315.1 uncultured Oscillospiraceae bacterium
GCCCGGCAAAGCGCATAATATAAAAACACAGCCCGCTGCAAACATGCAGCGGGCTGACGGTTCTTTCGCTTACTTGCTCATAGCGCGATCATAAGCGCCCTGATAAATCTCCAGATAGCCGTCGATGTTGGAATTGCGAATGCTCTCTACAAAGGCGTCATACTCATCCAGGGGCTTATCGCCGGTAATAAACTTGGCAATGGCCTCCATGCAGATGGTCTCGATATCGGAGTAGATGTTGTTGGCATCCGTGGTCTCATCTGCGGACAGGGAAACCGTGGAGGGGATCACATAGGCGTCGTCCATGCCGGTAACCCAAATCTCGGGCGCGGCCTTATCCACCTCAGCGTAACCGGTGGTCACAGCATCGGGGTCGATGACGCAACAGATGGTGTCATTGGAAGCATAAATCAGCAGCGCGTCGCGCATTCCCTCGGGAGCCTCCGTGACCGTCTCTGTCAGATAGGGCTTGCCGTTTTCATCATATTCGAAGGAAACGCCCTGTACGCCATAGTTGGCCAGCAGAGAGCCTTCCTCAGAATACCACCAGTCGCCCCAACGGCAGGCCAGTTCGACGTTCTCACAGTTGGAAGTGACGTGGAAGCCGTTGCCTACCGCCTTGTTCTTATACTGCGCAAAGTGGTTAATGCTGTCCTCGGTGGCGTGCATATCGTAGGTTGCCTCCACCGCGAAGCCCTCGATTTCAGAGCCGTCGATATAGCCACCCAGGTTGCCCTGATCCGTGTAGAAGATACCAGCCTCGCCGCCGGTAATCGCGTTGGAATAGTCGGGGCCGTTCCAGTTGGAGTTCTTGGAAATAAAGTCAGAGTAGATATACCCCTTCTCATACCAATCGTGAATCAGCGTGATATACTCCTTGAAGCCGTCCTCCAGAGGGCCGAATTTGATTTCGCCGTCCTGCACATAGGTGGGTGCAACCGTCTGGGGGAAGCTGTTGCAGAACGCCGCAACGTCAAAAGCGCCTGACAGCCAGTTGTCCTGAATGGCGCCGGGCGACAGCATCATCAAAGGCTGCTCCAGGCCCTCGTCCTTAAAGGCGGCCAGAACATTCTCATACTCGTCAATGGTATAGGGCTTTTCGAGGCCCAGCTTCTCCAGCAGATCGGTACGGATGACCATACCGGCGGTAGGCGGAGTCTGCTCGGTGCGGACCGCGCTGAAGGAAGTGATATAGCCGCTGTCGGTCAGAGCGGTATCCAGCAGTTCGTCGTCGGTGGCAAGGAGCTGGAAGTAGTTGGGCGCGTACTCCGCAATATACTCCGTCAGATCCAGGTAGATATCCTCCTCCACGGCGGAATCATCGCCGGTGGCGTAGTTCAGGCCCCAGCCGACCAGGTCGGGATAGGAGCCGGAGGACATCATGACATTAAACTGCTCTGCGGAAGCGGAGGTGGACAAGGGCGTATATTTCATGTGAACGCCGGTCTTTTCCTCTGCCACCTGATAAATCTGGCAGTCCTCCATACCGTTGGGGTACGACGCGAACAGGGGATCGGGGAAGGTCGCGACCAGTTCCAGGCTATCCGTAGTATCCAGCGGATAAGAGACGCTCTCAGGCGCTTCGGAAACGCCGAAAATCTCCTGCGCATATGCGGTCACTTCGCTGGCCGCAGCGGCTTCCTGAAGGGTCACATCGCTGTCCTCCGCTGCAATGTCCGCAGGAGACGCAGTTTTTTCTTCAGGGGCTTCCTGCGTAACGCTTTCGCTGTCAGCGGAGGAGTCGGATTCGGCAGTGCTGCCAGTGCTGCCGCAGCCGGCCATCAGGCCAACGCAGAGGCAAAGCACCATCAGCAGTGCAATCAATTTTTTCATATTGACTCACCATCTTTACTTTTATTTATATTTACCGAAAAGGCTTTCGGAAATATACCGGAACAAAAAAGGATGGACTCCAGTGGAGTCCGCAGCAAATTGCATTTGTGTTATGCTCAGTTTGCCCTTAACGTAAAGGAGTATAACACAATCTAATTGCCATGTACAACCATCGTCTTGTGATATAATGGTCAAATTTTTACCTTTTTGTGTGCAAAAAAAGAAAATTCAGCGCAATTTTTGATACGCCTTTGCAGAACGCCGCCCAATCTCCGCCGGCAGCACGCTTTCGGCGCGAAATTTGTTTGCCTTTTTTCGCAGGCTGTGCTATCATAGATACCTGTGGAATCCGAAAACCGAAAGGATGAAAATACATGAAGCTTGGCATCGTCGGCCTTCCAAATGTCGGAAAAAGCACATTGTTCAATGCCATCACCAACGCCGGCGCGGAAGCGGCGAACTACCCTTTCTGCACCATTGACCCGAACGTGGGCATTGTCACCGTGCCCGACGAGCGGCTGGAGGGCCTGCGGGATATGTATAATCCTAAAAAATTTACGCCAGCCGTCATTGAATTCGTAGACATTGCGGGTCTGGTCAAAGGCGCTTCCAAAGGCGAAGGTCTCGGCAACAAATTTTTGAGCAACATCCGCTCCACCGACGCCATTGTCCATGTGGTTCGCTGCTTTGAGGACAGCAACATCACCCATGTGGAGGGCGGCATCGACCCGCTTCGGGATATCGACATCATTAACCTGGAACTGGTCATGGCAGACATCGAAATGGTGGAACGCCGCATTGACAAAGCGAAAAAAGCCGCCAGAGGTGACAAAAAATATCTCCAGGAAGCGGAGATCTTTGAGAGCCTTCTGGCCCATCTCAACGAGGGAAAAACGGCCCGGACCTATGAATGCTCCGAGGATGAAATGGCTGTTTTGCAGACCTCCGATCTGTTGAGCCTGAAAAACGTCATCTATGCCGCCAATCTGGACGAGAGCAGCGCAGCCGATCCCTCCGGGAATCCATTCTACGATCAGGTGGCCGAACTGGCAGAGCGGGAGGGTGCGCAGGTGCTCCCTATCTGCGCCAAGCTGGAATCCGACATTGCCGAACTGGATGACCCGGAAGAAAAGAAACTGTTTATGGAGGAACTGGGCATTCAGGAATCCGGTTTGGACAAGCTGATTAAATGCTCCTACTCTCTGCTGGGGCTTATCTCTTTCCTGACCGGCGGCAGCGACGAATGCCGGGCCTGGACGATCAAAAAGGGCACCAAAGCGCCCCAGGCCGCAGGCAAGATCCATACGGATTTTGAACGGGGCTTTATCCGGGCAGAGGTCATCACCTATTCCGATCTGAAGGAAAACGGCTCTCTGGCAAACGCCAGAGCCAAAGGGCTTGTCCGTTCCGAGGGCAAGGACTATGTGATGCAGGACGGCGATGTGGTCAACTTCCTTTTCAATGTATAACTGTTGTGTAAGCAAAAATTCCTGCCGGAA
>CAZGOQ010000185.1:0-3323 GCA_964527315.1 uncultured Oscillospiraceae bacterium
AGATGTTTTTCTCCGGGACGCCCATCTCATGCAGGGCAATGAGTTGCCTGTCCTCGTTTTGATCCGTGCTGGACACACGGACATATCCGTATATTTTCATTCGCATTCCTTCCTCTCTTGTCAAGTCTCAAATCATTAGTCGTGCTTCACTGCATCCAATGCGTCTATGATATCATTCTGGAGGAAAGCACTGCCCTGTTCGCGGGGGATAAGTCCCCGGAGGATACGGTAGAAATCATTCAAAACAGGGTGTCCATCTATCTGGCGGAGCAGAGTTGATTTCGCTATCTGAATATAGGAGACGGCTGCAGAAATGGAACTTCCGCAGCGGTCTTTTTTCTACCAGTACAGTAAGCAACAGTTATATTGTCAGCGGTATATTGGCCGAGAAAAAATATATTGGACTTCTATATTTCTAAAAAATAGAATAAAACTAGGTAAATTTTATCCGCGCGATTGCGCAATGCGAAAAGGAGGCAGCTATATGAATCCCTATCCACATCTGTTTTCTCCTCTGACGATCCGGGGCGTTACATATAAAAACAGAATCTTTGCCAGCCCGGTGGCTGCGCCTGAGGTTGAAGACGATGGCAGTATGCCCGACTATCATATCCTGCAATATCTGCGGAAGGCATGGGGCGGTTGTGCGCAGGTCGCTTTTGGCGAAATCCCCGTAGACAATGTCTATGCCAGCCGGGAACATAAGTTCTGGATGGACCACATTGACTATACCGATTTTCACACTCCCTTTATGAGAGCCTTTTCCGACTATGCAAAGGCGATTCATGAGGCAGGTGCCGTTGCCTGCCAGCAGATCAGCCATGCTGGCAACTCAAAATATCCCGATCCCGGCGACAAAGACCCCATCGGCCCCAGCGATTTTGTCACAAACCGTGGTGTTCATGTTCATGCCATGGACGAGGACCTTATGGCCTTTACCTGCGGCAGCTTCGCAAATTGCGCCGCATTTTTAAAGGAAGCCGGATTTGACAGCGTTCAGATCCACGCCGGTCATGGCTGGCTCCTGCATCAGTTCCTTTCTCCCAGAAGCAACCACAGAACCGACGAATATGGCGGCAGTATTGAAAACCGGTCAAGATTTCCCCTGCGCGTCCTGAAGGCAATTCGGGAGCGGGTCGGCGAGGATATGATCATCGAAGTGCGCGTCAGCGGTGAAGAGTACGAGGAAAACGGACTTGGTGTCGAGGAAACCGCCCGTTTCTGCCAGCTGGCCCAAGAATATGTGGATCTCATTCATGTGTCCGCAGGTGATTATCGCAATCCGGTCAAAACCAGAACATTCTCGTCCCTATTCCACCCCCACGGCTGCAATGTCCCGCAGGCAGAGATAATTAAAAAGGCGATCAACATTCCCGTCATTGTGGTCGGCGGTCTAAATGATCCGGCCATGTGCGAGGAGATCATTGCCTCTGGCAAGGCGGATTTTGTTGCGTTTGGCAGACAGATGTTTGCTGACCCCGCTTTTGCAAATAAGGCAGCCGCAGGGAAACCAGAGGAGATCAACAAGTGTCTCCGCTGCTTTAACTGCTTCCCAGGTCCTATGGAAGACAGTGCGCCCCCACCGTTCCTGCAACCCGGCCCCGACGGAAAGATTCCGATTATGTATGGCCCATCCTGTACCCTCAACCCGGACAGCGGACGGGAAAAGTGCTTTGCGGAGCTTTCCCGGACAGAAAATCCCAAAAAGGTTCTGATCGTCGGAGGCGGTGTGGCAGGTATGTCTGCGGCTGTCTATGCCCATGATCTCGGTCATAAGGTTACGCTGATTGAAAAGACTGCAGTGCTAGGCGGACTGCTTCGCTTTTCCGATGTCGATGTGCACAAGAATGATATCCGTCAGTTCAAGGATGACCTGATTCAGCGGCTGAAAAACCGCCGAATTGATGTTCGTCTGAACACGGTCCTGACAGCTGATCTGCTGGCGGAAACTCAGCCTGACGCCATCTTCGCGGCAGTTGGTTCCAGCCCCATTCAGGTTCCCATTCCCGGCATAGATGGTGAAAATGTTCTGCAGGCACTGGAGGCATATTATCATCCCGAAAAGCTGGGAAAGAAAATCGTTATGATTGGCGGCGGTCTGGTCGGTTGTGAGCTGGGTCTCCATCTGGCGGAAACTGGCCATGAGGTTTCCATCGTGGAAATGCAGACGGAACTTGCGCCGGATGCCTATCGGCTCCATAGAGTGATGCTTCTGGAGCAGCTGAAAGAAAAGACAACCACCTACACGGGGCTCCGCTGTACCGGCATGGATGCATCCGGAGTCAGTGCGGTAGATGCGGACGGGAACACGAAGGTTCTGCCGGCAGATACCATCGTTTATGCCATGGGTATGCGCGCAAACAGCAGCGTGGTCGAGGAGTTTCAGAAACTGGCAGGCGATATTCCCGTTTCCGTCATCGGTGACTGCAAACAGGCAGGAAAAATCATTGAGGCAACCAAAAACGCCTACGACGCGATTCTTGCGCTGTAATGGTTGAATCAGGTTTGGAATTATACTTTCAGGAGTATAACTGATCTCCAAATTTATATTGGATTTCCTCTGGCTACTTTGCCATAATGGGATCAGACCAATCATACTGATTTGAAAAGGAGGATAAAATGATGAAACATAAATTGATGCCGCTGTATTCCATAATTTTGGCAATTTCCATGATCCTTGCGCTGTTTGCAGGCTGCGGAAGCGGTGCCGATACCTCTGAAGTTCCCTCTGTGTCTACATCTGCTTCTGTTCAGGAAAAAGTTCCCGTCGAGGACAAGGCAACATCTGAGTCCGAGGCCTCAGAAGAAGCATCTGATGTGGAAGCGGAGTCTGACGAGAGCAAGGACGTGTTTATGAATCTTTCCTTCGCTGAACAGGTGGATCTGGCGGCTGAGGGAAGCTTTATCAGCACACTCATGGATTTTCCATATCCGGAAGAGACTACGCTTCCCGTAACCGATGAGGATGTTACATTCTCCTACTTTATGAGAACCCAGCCCTTTATGATGGCATATGCCGGTGAGGTGGACTACAATAAACTCAGCTTCTTTAAGGAGTGGCAGGAGCGCACCGGTATCAAGCTGGATACGACTGTCGTCAGCTTCTTTGAGGTTTCCGAGAAGTTCCAGCTGATGGTTGCTTCTGGCGACTATGCCAACTTCATGGAGTGCGTTGAGAACTTCACCGGCGGTGCATCCGCAGCGCTGGAGCAGGAAGTAATCTACGGCATTGATGAACTTGTTGACGAGTATATGCCCAACTATGCCGCATGGCTGGACAGCGATGACAATTATCGCCGTGTCTGCACCTCTGTTGACGGCGA
>CAZGOQ010000186.1:0-3299 GCA_964527315.1 uncultured Oscillospiraceae bacterium
GCTTGGCGTCCGCCGCGCCCTTGGTCTTTTGGATGTTATGCCACTTGGAATGTCCGGACATATGTTTCAATCCCTTCATGAGAAATAATAGAAAAATAACTGATTGATTTTATCACAGATTTTCTCCGTTCTCAAGTCTTTTCCTGAAAAAACGCCGTTTCTCCCACAAAAAAGCGATCCGGCTGAGCGATCCGCTCCGCGATTTTTATCTGCACCTCGGGAAATTTCGCTGAAAGCTTTCCGTGCAGTTTTTTCACAATGGGATTCTCCGTCGGAAAGTGTCCGGCATCAATAAGGTTAATGCCGCAGCCCAGGGCGTCCTGAAATACGTCATATTTGACATCTCCGGTCACAAATGTATCGCAGCCTGCCTTTACCGCATCCATGAGATAATCGCCACAGGAACCACACCCGGTGGCAATTTTCCGAACCGGCTTCCCCACGTCGCAGTACCGCAGGCCGTTGGCCCCCAGCTTGTCCCTGACCGTTTTCAAAAAGTCCGGCAGAGACATATCCTCTGGCAGTTCGCAGATATGACCGATACGATCCTCCGCCAGATGCCCCTTTGCCGTCAAACCCAGCGTCTCCACCAACGTATCGTCCACCCCGTCCTCCGCTTCATCCAGATTGGTATGCATACAGATGGCCGCAATGTGATTTTCCGCCAGCATCAGAACCTTATCCTGCTGAAACACGCTGTCTGCGACACGCCGGTATGAATCCCAGATCAGTGGATGGTGGGACACGATCAGTTCCGCGCCCATGTCCGTCGCCTCCTGGATCACCGCTGGGGTGATATCCAGCGTCACCAGGATTTTTGTGACCCGCGCTTTCTGGCGTCCCACCAGAAGGCCCACATTGTCCCAGGCCTCCTTTCTTTCCTCCGGAGCGACGGTCCAGAGATAATCTAAAACATTTCGTACTTCTGTCATTGCTCTGTCTCCAATTCTGTCAGTTGTTTTTGCGCCAGTTCAAACCATTGAAGCCGCGCCGCGTCGATGACCTTTGCCCGCCGGATGCCCTGAACGGTTTGATCCAGTCCGTTTTTCACACGGGTCATATAATCCCGGTAAAGCGGACTGTTCCGGTCTGTCTCACCCTGAGGTCGATAGCACTGTCCTGGTGAAAGAGGCTGCCCTCCCCCGGGACAAGTCTCCATGATCGTGTAGACAAAGTTCCCGTCCCGGGCAAACGTCTCCCGGCGAATTCCATAGCCCTTCCGCCCCAGGAATGCGCGCAGTCTCGGGGCATCCGTCTGAGGCTGCAGGATCAGCTGCACATTGTCTGGCAGCGCCGCCGCATTGCCCAAAATCTCAATAATCGTGTCACCGCCCATACCGGCACAAATGATGGTTCCCACTCCCTCCAGCGGAACCCCTGCAAGACCATCGGACAGGTAAAATTCCAAATTTTCTTTGATTCCCGCCAGACGGGCGTTTCGTCTCGCCGCGTTTAAAGGTTTTTCTCTCAAATCTGCGGCCAATATCCGGGGGCAAATCCCATTTTTCAGCAGATAGATTGGCAAATGGCCATGGTCGGTTCCAATATCTGCCGCCACGTTCCCCTTTCGGACCAGTTCCGCACAGGCCTGCAGTCGGCTCGATAGCTTCATATAACCTCCAAAAAGAAGGGCCCGACCGGATCTCTCCCGACGGGCTCTTTCTATTACTCCTCCGCGCCCAGAAACGCGTTCAGTGCGCCGAGAAACTCGTCCGCATCCACACCATGAACCATGCAGGCTTCTTCCACCGTCTCTCCCCGGGAGGAAGGGCATCCCAAGCAGTGCATCCCGATGGACAAAAACAGCGGCGCAGCCTCCGGCGCAGTGTCAAGGATAGTACCGATAATGGTATCTTTTGTAATCTTAGCCATGATAGACCTCCTGTTTTTCATGTTTCATTATTATTATATCCGATATCTTTCCGTTTTTCAACCGGTAATCCTTTCGAACGCAAAAACCCCGCCGCAGCTGTCTGAACTACGGCGGAGCTTTTTGCATTCCATTATTTTTTCAGACCGGCCAGCGCGGCGACCTCAGCCGCGTAGTCCTCTTCTTCCTTCTCAATGCCCTCACCGGTCATGAAACGGGTAAAAGCCTTGATGGCAACTTTGCCGCCGTTTGCCTTTGCCACCGCAGCCACATGCTGCTCCACGGAAACGCCTTTCTCTTTGACAAATTCCATCTGCATCAGGCAGTTTTCTTCATAATATTTGCCAAGCTTGCCCAGAACGATCTTCTCCTTGACCTGCTGGGGCTTAGATGCCATTTTGGGATCATTGTCCATCTGCGCCAGCTGAATCTCCTTTTCCTTGTCCAGCGTCTCCTGAGAAACATCGGTCTTATCCAGGAACGTGGGGTTCATTGCACAAATCTGCATGGCAACATCCTTGCCCAGTTCTTCAGCGGCCTCAGACGCAATTCCTTCGACCTCCATATTTACCAGAACTCCGACCTTGCCGCCGGCATGGATATAGCCGACATTCACGCCGGTATCATAACGGACAAAACGACGGATCTGAAGATTTTCGCCAATGGCAAGCACCTTATCGTTGGTCACATCGGTAACCGTGCGATCCGTGCCGGGATAAGCGCAGGCCTTCAGCGCTTCCACATCGGCGGGGTTCTCCTCGATGATAACCGCAGCGACATCCTTGACGAAGTTCTGAAACACCTCGTTTTTCGCCACAAAGTCTGTCTGAGAGTTGACCTCCACCAAAGCGCCGACTCCATTTTCGCCGATGACGGCATAGCTGACGCCCTCTGCGGCAACCTTGCCGGCCTTCTTCTGCGCGGCGGCCAGGCCCTTTTCCCGAAGATATTCTACTGCTTTATCCATATCGCCGTCGGACTCCGCCAGGGCTTTTTTACAGTCCATCATGCCGACGCCGGTCATTTCACGCAGTTTTTTTACATCACTTGCAGAAACAGCCATAATCATTTCCTCCAGTATTAAAAATTCAAAAATCCCTGATTATTCCGCAACAGGCGTCTCGGCAGGCGTCTCAGCAGGCGTCTTAACCTCAGCGGGCGCAGTCTCTGCCGCCGCTTCCTCTGCTGCAGCATCCTCGCCCTGCTTGCCTTCCTGGACCGCATTGGCCATCGTTGCGGAGATCAGCTTGATGGCGCGGATGGCGTCATCGTTGCCGGGGATGACATAGTCAATCTCATCGGGATCGCAGTTTGTATCTACGATAGCCACGATGGGAATATGGAGTTTCCGGGCCTCCGCAATGGCGTTGCGCTCCTTGCGGGGATCAACGATAAACAGCGCACCGGGAAGTTTTTTCATTTCCTTCAC
>CAZGOQ010000187.1:0-3292 GCA_964527315.1 uncultured Oscillospiraceae bacterium
AACGAGCCGAAAAACGCCTTTGTGGCGGATTTTATCGGCGAAAGCAACATCCTCGACGGCGTAATGAAGCAGGACTACGAAGTGGAATTTTTTGGCCACCGCTATCCCTGTCTCGACAAGGGCTTTGCAACAAACGAGCCGGTGGACGTGGTGATCCGCCCGGAGGATGTGGACATTGTGGCCCCTGCGCCGGGACTGCTCCCGGCCACTGTGACCAATGTAATCTTTAAAGGCACCTTTTACGATACCTTTGTGGATGTATCAGGCTTCAAATGGCTGATACAGACCACAGACTACCACGCTGTGGACGAGAAAATCGGCATCTGTTTGGAGCCGGACGCCATCCATGTGATGAAGAAGAGCGATTACTCCGAAACCTTCGGCGACTACAGTTCTTACAGCGCCGAGTATGACGAAATGGAAGAGGAGGCGGAGGGCCAGGGCGATGAAGAATAGATTTCTGGCCGGGCCATATCTCCTTTGGATGATCGTATTTACTCTGGCGCCCCTGGGCATCGTGGTCTACTATGCGTTTACGGACTCCGTCACCGGTGCGTTTACGCTGGATAATTTGTCGAAAATCGGGATCTATCTGCCCATTTTCCTCCGATCCATGGGGCTCGCGGCAGCGGCCAGCGCGGTCTGTCTGGTCATCGGTTATCCGGTGGCCTACGCCATTGCCGCCGCGGGCGAAAAATGGCGGCGCATTCTCTCCATGCTGGTGATGCTGCCCATGTGCATGAGTTTTTTGCTCCGGACGCTGGCCTGGGTGGCATTATTGGAGGACACGGGCATTCTCAATCAATTCTTTGCAAAACTCGGCTTCGGGCCGCTTCCGCTGATTCGGAACAACGGGGCTGTCATTCTGGGCATGGTCTATAACTATCTGCCCTATATGATCACACCCCTTTATACGGTACTGCTGAAAATCGACCCCAAGCTGGAAGAAGCGGCGCAGGATCTGGGCTGCAGCAATGCGCAGGTATTCCGCCGGGTGACGCTCCCCCTCAGTCTGCCCGGCATCGTCTCCGGTATCACGATGGTCTTTGTGCCCGCAGTATCCACTTTCTATATTTCCCAAAAGCTGGGCAGCACAGGGTCGGTACTGATCGGCGATGTGATCGAGAGCCAGTTCAAAACGGCCTATAACCCCAATCTGGGCGCGGCATTGAGTTTGATCCTGATGGTCATGGTGCTGCTGTGCGTGGGCGTCATGAACCACTTTTCCGGCGATTCTGAGGACGAGGGGGTCATTGCCCCATGAAACGGTTTTGCAGGTTTTTTACCATTCTGGTGTTTCTGTTTCTCTATCTGCCCATGATCGTGCTGGGCGCGGCGTCCTTCAACCGGGGCGCCGATGTGGCCGTCTGGGAGGGTTTTACCCTGTCCCAGTACACGGCGCTGTTCCGGGATCATACGCTGCTGCCGCTCTTGGGAAATTCCTTCCTGATTGCAGTCGTGGCGGCCGTAATCTCCACAACTTTGGGCACCATGGCCGCCGTAGGCATCCACAGTATGCGCCGCCGTCCCAAATCGCTCGCCATGACGCTGACGAATATCCCCATGACCAATCCGGACATTGTGACCGGCGTTTCTCTGGCGCTGCTGTTTGCCTTTGTCGGTACGGCGCTGCGGAAAAATCATATCATGGGCTTTTCCACTCTGCTTATCGCCCATATCACCTTTGATATGCCCTATGTGATCCTGTCGGTGATGCCAAAGCTTGTCCAGATGGACCCGGATTTGCAGGAGGCGGCTCAGGATCTGGGCTGCACGCCGACGCAGGCCTTTTTCAAGGTGGTCATTCATGAAATTCTTCCCGGCATTATCTCCGGCGCGCTGATGGCCTTTACCATGAGTCTGGATGATTTTGTGATCTCTTACTTTGTCTATGGCCCCAGCTTTGTGACGCTGCCGGTGGAAATCTACAACTATACGAAAAAACCCCTACAGCCGAAAATTTACGCGCTGTTTACCCTGCTGTTCCTGGTGATCCTGGTGCTGATGGTATTGATGAACCTGCTGCAAATGCGGGACTCTGCCAAAAGCCGCAGAAAGGGGGCGGCGGAATGAAACCGTTTCAGCCTCTTCGGCGGCTTGCACTGATGCCGGCGTTCGCGCTGTTATGCTCCGGCATTTTCCCCTGCCTGACGGTCTCCGCGAAGGCGGCGGAACCTGTGACCATCAACGTATACAACTGGGGCCAATACATTTCCGACGGCGCCGACGGTTCTCTGGATGTGAACGCCGCTTTTACGGAAGAAACGGGCATTGAGGTCAATTACATGACCTACGACACCAACGAAAGCCTGTATACCAAGATGAAAACCGGCGGTTCTTCCTATGATATCATCATCCCCTCTGACTATATGGCCGGGCGGCTCATTGACGAGGGTCTGGTGCAGGAACTGGACTTTTCCAACATTCCCAACTATCGCTACATCGACGAAGTCTATCAAAACACGGCCTACGATCCGAACAACGCTTACTCGGTACCCTATACCTGGGGCACGGTGGGGGTCATTTACAATAAAAAGTATGTGGATGAATCAGACATCGGAAGCTGGGATCTGCTCTGGAATGAAAAATACGCCGGGAAAATCCTGATGTTCGACAACAGTCGGGACGCCTTTGCCATTGCCGAAGCCAGACTGGGCTGCTCCCTCAGCAGCACCGGCGACAACGAACTGCATGCCGCCGCCGCGCTGTTGGAGGCGCAAAAGCCCTTGGTGCAGCAATATGTCATGGATCAGATTTTTGACAAAATGATCCGAGAGGAAGCATGGATTGCGCCCTATTATGCCGGAGACTGCCTGACCATGCTGGACGAAAACGAGGATCTGGGCTTCTATTTCCCGGAAGAGACCTTTAATCTGTTCATCGACTGCTTTATGATTCCCACCTCAGCGGAACATAAAGCGGAGGCGGAAGCCTATATCAACTTCCTGCTCCGTCCGGACATCTGCGGTAAGAATCTGGACTATCTGGGCTATTCCGCCCCGGAAACCGCCGCCAGGGAATATATGGACGCGGCAATGGCGGAAAGCGGCATCGCTTACCCCTCAGAGGAGGTTCTTTCCCGGTCAGAGAGTTTTCTTTTTCTTCCCGCAGTCACCAACCAGCTGATGGACGCTCTGTGGCTGGAGGTCAAGACCGGAGGCAGCGGCAGCGGAAAAATGCTGCTGATCACCGGCGCGGTAATTTTGATTGCCGCCGCCCTGCTGGCGGGACATTCCATCCGAAAGAAGCGCAAAAAAGCCAGGCGCTGCCTGGCCTGGAAAAAGAGTTGACA
>CAZGOQ010000188.1:0-3267 GCA_964527315.1 uncultured Oscillospiraceae bacterium
CCGGAGGGGACGCAAATGACCACACGGGGGCGAACCAGCCGCCAGGGGTTCACCTTGCGGATGAACTCTTTCAGCATCTGCTCTGTCATATCATAGTCGGAGATGACGCCCTCCCGCAGGGGTCGCATAGCAATGATGTTGCCCGGTGTCCGTCCCAGCATCCGCTGGGCCTCGGCGCCCACCTTCAGCAGTTTGCCGGTATTCTTGTCCATAGCGACCACAGATGGCTCCCGCAGGACGATCCCCTTCCCTTTTACATAGACTAGGATGGATGCAGTACCCAGATCAATGCCGATATCTTTTGTCAACCCAAACATAACGCACACCTCAAATTTATTTTTTAATTTCGAAGTCGGTCAAACCGACATATTGCCTTGCCTATCTATTATAACGGCATCCCGCTGCTTTTTCAACAGGATGAAGCAAAGTTTCGTAAATTTTTTGCATCTCTATCCCGGATTATTCCCTCTCCGCCTGCCGGAACTGTCGGCACCACCCGCTGAGGGGGCAGCCCTCGCACCAGGGCTTTCTGGCAGAGCAGATCTCCCGGCCAAAGAGAACAATGCGGTGACAGAAGTCACTGGATTCCTCCGGAGGCAGAAGGGTTCGCAGCTGATCCTCTACCTTCTTGGGTTCCTTTGTCCCGTCAGTGAGGCCCAGTCTGCCGGAGATGCGGATACAGTGGGTGTCCGCCACCACCACCCCAGGGGTGTGGAAGATATCCCCCTGGATGAGATTCGCCGTCTTCCGACCTACGCCGGGCAGCCGAAGCAGATCCTCCATTTCCGATGGCACCTTGCCTCCGTAGTCTGATAGCAGCATCCGGGCGCAGTTCACCAGGTCCCGGCTCTTCCCCCTGAAAAATCCACAGGAGTGGATGTACTCCGCGACCTCTTCCGGTTCAGCCTCCGCAAAAGCCTCCAGAGTGGGAAAACGCTCAAACAGGGCAGGCGTAACCTTATTTACCCGCTCGTCGGTACATTGAGCGGACAGTCGGACGGCAAACAAAAGTTGATAGTCCTTTTCATATTGCAGGGAGCAAACGGCATCAGGATACCGCTCCTTCAGAGCGTTCACAATGGCCCAAACGGTTTTCTGATCTGTCATAAGGGGTCACCTCAATCCGATGATATCATAAAGCCCTGTCTCTGTCAAGCGGGAGGATTATACGCAGACGCACAATACTGCGCGACGGTATTCAGGGGATGATCCGCCCTGCCAGCTTCTGCAGCATCAACTGGCGGAAGCCCCGAAGCGCCCGACCAGCTTCTCTCAATAAATTTTTTTGAAAACCGCTTGACATGTTCAAAGAAAAAATATATTATTATATTGCAAACAGACGACACAAGTTGTGCTTTCGGCACGTAAATCTGATTACGGCACTATGTTTGAATCATGGGCCGTAAAAGGACTGCGTGTCATTTTTATTGCCCAAATAACGAAGGTAGGTAATATTATGCCAAGGAACCAATTACAAAGAATGATTTTTGCCCTGATCACAGTTATATTAACTGTACACGCCTATGTTTTTTATAGTCTGTACGTAATTAACGGCGCCACACTAATGGAAATCCAAGGAACCAGCAGTGTTATAGCCGCAATCAAACAGCAGGGCGGAGTGTACATGCTTGGGAGGTATATGCCAATTTGGGCAGTCGTTCTGATTGAATTCTGTTTTGCGTACTGCTTGGAAGTGTTGATGGGAAGTCCGCTTTCGTTTCGTTTGGCATCGCGGATTTTTGATCCAAGAAACAATCATCCGATGATATTTGAAAGCGCGATCATTTGTGCAACAGTCGGGTTGATGTGTCCTGCTATGAGCTTCATCGCATCGTTTTTGTATTATCCGTATTATACGGGATTTTCAGTCATATCGCTTTTAGCTACATGGCTGAAGTATATTTGCTTTAATTTCCCCTTTGCATTCTTCTCACAGCTGTTTTTTATACAGCCTGCGGTGAGGTCAATTTTCAAGGCTATTTTTGCAAAGGACATCAAAGCGAGAAATAGTACGGAAGATGTGGAAAGACCAGCCACTGAAGAAGAAGCGATAGCCGATATTTTCAAGAGGATAGAGGTTATTCAGGAAAGGCTCGACCACGAGCATAGACAGAGGAAAAAATTAGAAAGCAGGATAACAAGCGATAATAAGGATTGAGAAAACCAAATGATCGTCTGATTCAGTCTGCCGAAAAAGCCCATCCCTTGCTGGACTTTTTCGGCAGGCTGTCCCTTTGTGTTCTTTTACAGGAATGTAAGCTGCCGGTTCCCTGGTTTTTTCCTTGTGTTTTTGAGGGAGAAGTGATACAATAATTATGGCGCTTGTAATCTGCCCTATTGAAGGAGATATACATATGGATATGGAACATTTTACCCTGACCGTCACCGGCATTACGAAAGAGGAATATCAGCAGGCCTGTCAAATCAATAACCGTCGGGCCTATGTGATCCTTGCCGCTGCCATGGTGGTTATCTGTGGCATTATCATCCTGGCTACCGGTAACGCCAGCCCCGCCGCCATTCTTGGGCCGGTGGCGATTTTTGTCATCTGCGTGGTGGCTATGGAACTTCTAACACGGCTCAACTACAAGGGCCAACTGGAAAATGTTGACCCGGTGGTATACGAATTTGGGCCATTGGGTTGGAGAGTCACCTCCAACGGCCAGGCTGTGGAGGTGGACTGGCGGGCCACCCCAAAGCTGAAGAAGTCCAAGGACTGCCTTTTTGTCTATAATACCGAAGCCAGCAGTAATCTGCTTCCCCGCCGACTGCTGCTGCCGGAGCAGGAGGCGCAGTTGAGCCGGTGGTTCCAGGACAGCCGCCTAATTGCAAAGGAATATGAGAAAAAGCAACTGCGGAAGGAACGGGAGGAGTTCAAGAAGAATCATCCCGGTCTGCGTCTGGGCCGTACCGGCCCTGCCTGGGGGCCGTGGCGGAGGAAAAAATAAACTGGAAAGGATATGGGGCCGGCGCACAGGAGCCAGCCCCGTTGCTGTTTTTCGCTGTAGGCATACCGCACTTTGAAAATGGCTTTAGAGACAACAAAAACCCCGACAGAATCGGGGCTTTTGCGGAACATATCTTTTATATGTTTCCTCTATGGTGGTGGAGGATGGATTCGAACCATCGAAGTCACCGACAACAGATTTACAGTCTGCCCCCTTTGACCACTCGGGAACTCCACCATATGAATATGAATTCCGGACAGAACTTGCTGGAGCTGGTGGACGGACTCGAACCCCCGACCTGCTGATTACAAATCAGCTG
>CAZGOQ010000189.1:0-3228 GCA_964527315.1 uncultured Oscillospiraceae bacterium
TCTTCCGGGAAATGTCCTTGCTGTACATCTGATTGATCAGATTTTTAATGGCCAGCTCCAAACCGCCCGTAGACTCGCCCAAAAGCTGACTATCGAACTGGTCATTGATCGATATAAACCGCACCCCATAAACCGGAAAGACAAACTCCAGATAATGCCCTGTCTCCAGATAATTTCGGGCAAATCGGGATAAATCTCTCACTATGATGGTACGAACCTTTCCGGCTTCTACCAGGCAAAGTAAACGATTCATCCCAGGGCGGTTCATGTTGGTTCCGGAATAACCATCATCTATAATCTCTTCAAAGGCGTCTGTGTCAAACCCCTGCTCCAGCAGAAACCGCCTGATACATGTTCTTTGCGAACCAATGCTGCAGCTTTCCTCTACAATACCTGCCTCCACGTCACCGTCCTCCTTGGACAATCTCATATAAGCAATATTCTGTCCTTCAAACCGCATCCTGCATCATCTCAATTCTGTTTAAGAATGTGGTAAGCGGCCGGAACGGATCTGCGTAATTCAGCGTGATTTTAATTCTTCTATCACTGCAAACATCAATCCGGTCAATCAGATAATCCAAAAGTTCTCTGGTAATATTGGGAAGTTTCTCATACTCTCTGATTGCCGCTATCCATTGCTTTGCGCTCTGTACTGCATACTCCATTGCCTGCTTTGTCTCCAAATATTCTTTTTCTTCCGACAAAAGTTCTTCCAATTGCCGGCTGTACTGCTCTTTTATATAGTCGTATTCCCCGCGGTCAATCAATCGATTTGCTAAATCCTCCAACAGCTGTTCCAACTTCGCTTCCATATTCCTGCGCTTTGCGGACACACTGGCATATCTTGATTCTGCATGACTCTGACAGGTGCTCGCCTCAGGCCTTTTTTTGATATCTTCGGCAAGCTGTTCCACATCAACAGCGAGTTTCAGCTGCTGATTCAACAGATTCGCAACTTTCTCCATCAGCACCTCTTGCCGGACATAGTGACTGCTGCATCGTGTGTGCGCTGAATCGCGATAATTGTTGCAGTCGAAAAAAATCCTGCTGGGCGTCTGAGCGTCCGGTCTGGCACAGCCCTTAGCTGCACCCATGGGGCTTCCACACTCTGCACAGAACACTTTTCCACGAAACAGATCCCGATAGTCCGTTTCAAACCCTGCTCGTTCTTCAAAACGCGTCCGTTTTTCCGATGCCTCCCGGTTGACCTGCTGTACCTGCTGAAACAAAGTCTCTGAAACGATGGCCGGGTGGGCGTGCTCTATTATTTTCCAGTCCTGCTGCGCCCGTCTTTTTTTGCTTTGTCCCACCTTATCTCTCTTTACTTTTCCGTGAACGCGGTTTCCAATATACACCTGATCCCCGGTAATTTTGCGGACAGTTCCTCTGAGCCATAACGCATTTTCATATCTTGACGCCTTTGTAATTCCCCTCAGGCAGCGCAGCTTCCCGGGGCAGGGAATTTCATCCATATTCAATTCCCGTGCGATATGATAAAAACTCATGCCGGCGGCACGCATCTCATAAATTCTTCTTACAACAGGCGCCGTTTCCGGGTCGATGTCGAAGGTCATAGCTTCCGGATTCCTGAAATAACCGTAAGGAATACTGCCTGCTGCGGGGAGAAACTGACCACTCTCCATCTTTGCCGAAATACTGGATCGGATTTTTTGGGAAATATCCTTGACATAATAATCATTCATGACCATTTTCAGCGGCATCGTCAGGGCAGATGCATCAGCGAATTCAGACACACTGTCATATCCATCGTTGATGCAAATCAGACGCACGCCCATTTCCGGAAATCTCCGCTCGACAAGTTCTGAGGTCATCACAAAATGCCGTCCCAGTCTGGAAATATCCTTTACTATGATGCAGTTGATGCGACCAGTTTGAAGATCGCGAAGCATTCGCTGGAATTCAGGACGGTTATAATTCATTCCCGTGTAGCCATAATCCGAATAGGTATCCACCAGATGAATTTCCAGATGCTCCCAAATATAGTGCAGCGCCAACTTTTTCTGATTCCCAATGGAATTTTGTTCAACATCATCGCCATCCTCCACGGACAGGCGTTGATAGCTGCCGGCAAGAACCGGTGATGCTTCCGCTCTTTCCAATACTTCCTGTACTTTTACTCTGCTTTTCCGCGCCATATCAGACTACCTCCTTTGCCTGTAACAGTTCCTGATAATACGCGATTTCGTTGCGGTAATTAAAGTTAATCTGAATGCGTTTGTCTTCATAAATATAGATTTTATCAATCAATGTGACTACTGCTTCCCGCGTCAGTTCTTTGATGTCCTGAAACCTGACATACTGTTCAATCCAGCTTCTATCGGCGCTGCCCGAAAGGATCTCTGTACGCTGTTCATTCAGTCTCCTCACCGCCGTCTCTGCGGTCTCAATGAAACCGGTATATTTCATTCGCATTTTATTGTACTCGTCACGATCGATCAAATTTTCGTTCAAGGCTTCATACAGTTTCATGCGAAAATCCTGATAATGATCGATATCCTGATGCTTTTGCGCAATCTGAATATCCAGCCGCTTTGCCCTGACTTCACGGATTTTTTCCAGGTCAGGACTTTCAAGAAGCTGTTTCATCTCCACGATCATCCGGATCTGATTCGCCACAGCGTGGAGCGCCGCTGTTTCCAGTTTGCCTTGTTCAAAGCTGTGGCTGCTGCACCCATTCCCGTTTTTATGGCCCCCGCAGATATAGTAATAATACTTGCGTTTTTCTCTCGTAACACATCTGCGCAGCATGGCTCGTTTGCAATCCGCACAGAAGAGCACACCGGCCAATGGCAGCACCACTTCCTGTTTGGGCGATTTTCGCGTATCGCGCTTCATCATTTTTTGGACGGTTTCAAACATCAGCGGATCTATGACAGGGGGATGATTGTTCGGAACAACCGTCCAATCCTCTTCCTTTCGCTCCCGCATCTTCTTAATCTTGTAATTTGGCGTCCCACGTTTTCCTTGAATCAGAGTTCCAATGTAAATTGGATTGGTCAAAATCCGATTCAATGTCACGCTGCTCCATTTCGACTGCAACGCCGATTGAAAACCCGTCCGATAGCGAAGGCCCTTGCTCTTTTTGTACTCAGCCGGAGATAATACCTGCTCCGCATTTAAATAGTCTGCGATCGCATTCTGACTATATCCCCTGACTTTTAAAGAAAAAATAGCCCTCACAATCTCGGCTGCATACTCATCGACAAC
>CAZGOQ010000190.1:0-3190 GCA_964527315.1 uncultured Oscillospiraceae bacterium
TCGTGCATGGCCTGGGCGGGGGAGCGTATCTCGGCAGGGACGCCCTTGACGATCACCTCGCCCCACTGCTTTTTCTCTGCCCCGAATACCACCTTCATGATCTCCGTCCGGCCAGCGCCCACCAGCCCGGCAATGCCCAGCACCTCACCCCAGCGGGCCTTAAAGGAGATATTCTTGACGCCGTTTCCGGTGAGGTTTCGCAGCTCAATGGCCACGTCACCGATCTCGGCCCGGCGTTCTGGGAAAGCCTGGGTCATTTCCCGGCCTACCATATACTTAATCAACTCTGCCCGATTGGTTTTCTTAGTCATCAGAGTAGTGATGTACTGACCATCCCGGAGAATGGAAACCCGGTCGGAGATCTCAAAAATTTCGTCCAGGCGGTGGGAAATAAAGATCATGCATACGCCCTGCTCCCGCAGCCGATTCACAATGCGGAAGAGAATGTCCACCTCCGCCATGGAAAGAGGGGCGGTTGGCTCGTCCAAAATCAGGATTTTTGCATTCTTGGAGACAGCCTTTGCGATCTCCACGATCTGCATTTGACCGGGCGTCAAATCCCGCACCAAGGTGCTGGGATCAATGTCCACACCGAAATCTTCGAAAATGTCCCCGGCAATTTTATTCATCTTTTTCTGATCCACCAGCCTGCCCAGACGGTTGCCATAGCAAACGTTCTCGGCAGCGGTGAGGACATCAATCAGATTGAACTCCTGGTAGATGCACTCGATACTGTGCTGATGGGCAAGGGCAGGCGTCATAGCCGTATATTCCTGGCCGTCCACGATGATGGTGCCGCCATCGGGGGCGTGAGCGCCGGTGATGGTTTTGATAAAGGTGGATTTTCCCGCGCCATTCTCACCGATTAGGGCGTGAACCTCGCCGGGATAAAAATCCATGGAGACGTTATCCAGCGCAATAACGCCGGGAAACACCTTGCGAATGTCCCGAAGGGACAGAATGGGTTTCTTTTCTTCCAAATTAATAGCCTCCTCAAGCGCGGAGATGGGGCGTTCCTTCCAAAAGAGAAGAGGCGGCGCGGGGCATCCCTGCGCCGCCTCTTTTGGTCAGGCTTTTGATCAGCCGGCCATGCCGGTGTAGGTGTCTACCTTGTAGTCGATGGCGGGGTTGGTTTCGCCGTTGACCCAACTGAAGCTGAAATCGTAGATGTTGGTGGCAGTGATCTGGTCATAATAGACTCCGCCAAGCCCGCCGCCGCCGGTGGCAACGTTCTCCCAGGTGGAGATGCTGTCGTTCTCGTCAATGCCGCAGGCATACAGCAGAGCGTCAGCCAAATGATAGCCGGTGCAGAGATAGCCGGCCAACTCCTCGCCGTTCCGGGTGGTGTCCCCATAGGTGGCATAGCCCTTGATGGCGGTGGAGGAGGGATCGGCCTGAGCCTGCGCATACAGATCCAAGAAGGTGGAATCCTCGGCATAGCAGGAGATTACGCAGAAATCAGCTACATCGAGATTGTTGTCCTTGGCATACTGAGCAATATAGGAAGCAGTACCCATAGCCTCTTCGGGTTCGTAGCAGACGAAGATGCGGCAGTCGGGATGGGCGGCCAGGATAGCGCTGGCATTGCTGTATGCGGTGTCGGTGGCGCTGTCACCATAGGAGGTGGTTTCAGAAACCTGAACCAGCACATCAGAGGCAGCTACGGTACCAACCATGGCGTTGGAGCGATAGACGCCGTCCACGATGCCGGTGTAGACATCCAACGCAACCTCATACTGTCCATCAGCGTTAGCAGGGACGTTGCCGCCCTCGGACACACGGCTGGTAACCCAGTTCTCAGCGGCCAGCACAGCTTCCATACCGGTGATCTCATAGGCGGTGTAGACAGCGCCGCTGATTTCATAGTCGGAGGGGACAGCACCCAGATAGACCACGGCGATACCGGAGTCGATGGCCTCCTCCACCACGTCCTTCAGCAGATCCACAGCCATGGCTGCGACCATCAGGGCGCCCACGTTTCCGGCGGCGATGGCATCGGAGACGAAGTTGACCTGCTGAGCGGGATCGCCAGCAGCGTCCTTTTTCACATAAGTGAAGCCGGCATTCTGCATGATTTCGCCCATGGCGTCATTAATCATAACCAGCCCCTCCGCACCGGTGGTGGGGAGAATGGACCAGACTTCCTTCTGTCCATTCCAGGTAAAACCCTCAGTCTCGGCGTCACCGCCCTCGGATTCAGATTTGGAACCCTCGGTGTCGCTGTCGGCGTTGCCGTTGGAGCCACAGGCTGCCAGGGCAAAAACCATAGAGAGGGCAAGCAACAGGGCCAAAAGTTTCTTGAGCTTCATTCAAATGCCGATTTCCTACAGCGCGATTTATGCAATTTGTATGTTTTTTACCGCTGATTATTGTTGTAATGTGACAAAACATTAGGCTTGTTTTGGGTTTGAGATTTTTCTTGCTTTTTTGCCAGGAAGCGTGTATAATATAAAAGACGCGCCGGTGTGTTGGAATTGGTAGACGAGGCGGACTCAAAATCCGTTGCCAGCGATGGCGTGTGGGTTCGAGTCCCACCACCGGCACCAAAACCAAATAAGAACCGTAATTGTGATACGATAAGTATTGCGATTGCGGTTCTTTTTCTATATTGTAAAAGTATGGGAAAAATCAAAAGGTTCGGAGGAAAAATCAAAAGGTTTCTTCAGAATGTCCCGCTTATTTTCTGCAATCCGTCATATGCGGCATCCAGATACTCCTTTTTTGCCAGAAGCGCATCTTTTACCTCTGCCGCAAACCGCTCGTCCTTTTTCACCGAGAGGATGTGTTTGTAATATTGCTCCGCTTTCGGCCCATTGACTTCGTTCGTTTTCAGGTAATCCCGCAAAACAGTATCGTAGTCAGCTCCCTTTATCATCAGAAACAGGGCGGAAATCAGACCGCAGCGATCTTTCCCCTCCGTGCAGTGCCAAAGCACGGCGCCTTCCCGTTCCGGGGAGAGAATGATGTCCATTACCTTTCTGATCTGCCGGATGCAGTGCGCATCGGTTACCAGCATATGGTACAGTTCCTTCATGTCGGGCATGGACTGTATCGCAGACAGATCAATCGTACTTTCATGGGATATGCCAAGCATGGCTTCATCAAACAGCGGCATATGCAGATAACAGACGCCCGGAATATCATGATCCGGCATTTCTTCCCGCTCCGCACCGGTGCGAAGGTCAATGAC
>CAZGOQ010000191.1:0-3148 GCA_964527315.1 uncultured Oscillospiraceae bacterium
ATCGGACATAGTCCTTCACTGAGAATACATACTGAATATTCGCATAAACATCGGGCTCATATGTTTTCATCCATCGAAGCAGCGGCGCTTGCTGGCAGGCCATCAGCTGCTGACACAGCTGGGGATATACCTTTTCGTGGGTTCCATCGGCATACCACTGCTCCACGATCTGCCACGCCCGGTTATCTGTAGACCCAATCCCCTGATAGGCAGGCTTGTCATCCCTGCCCCAAAGATAAAGGCCTTTTCCGTGGCCGCAGACCGCCACCCCCATAATATCCACCGGGGAAACCCCGGATTGAGAGAGCACCTGGCGGACACAAAAGCAGTTTGCCCGCCAGATTTCCTCCATATTCCGCTGGCTGTATCCGGGCTTCGGCGTGTAAACGGGCGTCTTTCGAGATACGACGCAGAGCTCTTTTCCGCTGCTATCAAACAGGGCAGCCTTTGTCATTGTGCCGCCATTATCCAAACCAATCGCGTATCTCATCTTGATACCCCTTAAAATTGCTTTTATATCGCAATCGATTTCATTCCGTTTTATTTATATAATATCAGCCAAATCTCGTCAATTCAATAGATAATTTCGACAAATTCAAACGAAAATTTTGTAGTAATTCACAAAAATCACTTGGATTTTCTGAAATATTTTTTATTCTTTCGCAATCGATATCGTTTTGTTGCGGGATTTGCAATTCTTCCTTCTGTGGTATATAATAATAGAAGGATATACAATTTGACAGTTTTCCGGTCAAGATGATAAATAATTTTCCGTGTCAGCAATCGTGCTCGGGGTAAGGAGTCCTCTATGACAATTTATGATATAGCCAAAATTGCCGGTGTTTCCGCCAGCACAGTTTCCCGCGTTCTGAATCACAAGCCCGGCGTCAACAGCGAAACCCGGCAGAAGGTCAGCAAGCTTCTCACGGAGTATCACTTTGCGCCGAACGCCTCTGCCCAAGGGCTTGTCAGCCAGTCCTCAAAAATCATTGGCATTATGATGTCTGATATTCGGACGCTCCACCATGCGGAGAGCGCATACCATGTGGAGCAGGCCCTCCAAAAAGCGGGCTATTCCTGTCTCATCGTCAACTGCGGATTTACGGAGGAATCCCGGGAGGAGGGGCTTCGGGTCCTTGCCTCAAGGCGCGCGGAGGCCGTGGTCCTGATCGGCTCCACCTTCCAGAGTGAGAACACAAAGCTTGCGATACAGCGGTATCTGAACAATTTGCCCGTGATTCTAGAAAACGGCGTCATCGATCTGCCCAACGTATACAGCGTGGTCGCCGATGAGGAACACGGCGTCGGCGAATGTCTGGAGCTGCTCTTTCGCAAGGGCCGAAAAAATCCCTGCTACATCAATATCAATATGACCCCCAGTAACATTTTGAAAATGCAGGGCTACAAGCGTGTGTGGCGGGAGCACTACCCGGACCGGGAACCGCTGATCCTGAAGCTGGAGCATCAGGACAACCAGGACGAGTGGCGAACCTGCTATGACGCAACGAAAGCACTGATTGCGCAGCACCCGGAGGTGGATTCCATTATTTATTCCACCGACCTGCTAGCCAATGCGGGGATGCGGGCCATTCAGGATGCCGGGCTGAAAATTCCGGAGCAGATTTCTGTGATTGGAATTGATAATTCAATCTATTCCCAGCTCTGCTCTCCCTCCATGACCGTGCTGAACAACAAGATGCCAGAGCTGAGCATTACCTGCTCCAATTTGCTGGTACAGATTTTGGAAGGGCAAAGCGTTTCTAATCGGCTGATGATCCTCTCAGAGATCATTGAGCGGGAGTCCACATGATGCAAAAAACTGCCCAATGGACTTCCTTTCCGTACTGTTTCATCTCGTCGGCACAAAATGGCAGTCCCATCAGGCAGCCAGTTATACGTATTGCTGATTAAAAATCCACGAAAGGGATCGCTGCAGAACTGTCTGTTCTGCAGCGATCCCTTTCTGTCACCGCAGCTGTATGTATCAGGAACTTATTATGCAGTCCAAAGTCATCCTCTACTCTAACGCAAATAAGACGAGAGACCAGCCCTTACGGGCAAACCTCTCGTCTTATTATTTCGCAGCTATTTTACAACACGCCCTACGCGATTTCCTTCTATCTTACTCCCGCTTCTGGTTTACCGCCGGGCCTTCTAAACAAAACAATCAATAACTGAACGTCTCGGCAAATGTTACATAGGGCCGCGGAACCGGGACGCCCTCCTGGGGCGTGATCTCCGGTGTATACGCGGCGTAGTAGGAGCCGGTGGGCACCAGATTGACATTGGCCAATTCTCCCCTACCGGCGTCTTAAAGCCCGTCATAGTCATCAGGTGCCAGATTTTCCAGCCGTCTGCCTCCTTCACAAAGTCCACGGCATATTTCTCCCAGACCCAGTAGGCCTTGGGTCCCTTCTCCGGATCGATTTCCGTGCAGGAACCGAGAGAGTAGAACATCCCCTTAGCGGCCTTTTCATCTTCGGCCAGCTCAATGACCGGGGTGGTAATGGTGTGGACCATGGCAGTACCGGCGCCCCACATCTCGCTGTCCTTCTTGCCCGAGAACTCCTCCGGGAACAGCTTCCGCATGATCTCGTTCCCCTCCCGGGTCTCCGCCTCGCCCTGATCCACCAGATAACGGCGGACCGCGGCATAGCCGGTGAGCTTCTTTTGATTGGTGGTCAGCGTAGGTTCGTTCTGAGACCAGAATTTGTTCAGCGCCTCGTCAAAGCGCTTGTAATAGGTGAGGAACGCATACTTGCTCATGACATTTTCCACGGCACGGATATTCGTGATTCTGGACGCAAGCTGCTCCTTGGTGTAGTTCCCCATAGGAATACCTCCTGTCGGTTATATTTGGATCAGACCACAGGAGTGGATTCATTTCGGATATTTCTATCATATAGCATTTTTTGAAAAATGGAAACCGGCAAAAGCTGAAATCGCCTATCATTATCCCAAATGAAGCAACTGCTGAAAATGATGGGCAACCTTGGCTTAACAGTGATAAGGAACTAAATCACTTATCAGCTGTCAGCTGACGGTTTTGGGGTGCATACGAAGGCCCGCCTGAATCCTAACATGGACGAAGGCGGGCTTCTCATTTTAGAAGGTATTGCCCATGAATTCAGCATCTATCTAAAAGCCG
>CAZGOQ010000192.1:0-3088 GCA_964527315.1 uncultured Oscillospiraceae bacterium
GCGTGATCTACTTTGGCATGATGCTGACTCCCCAGGGTCCCAAGGTGGTGGAGTATAACGCCCGGTTCGGCGACCCGGAATGTCAGGCGGTGCTGTCCCTGCTGGAAACAGACCTGATGGACATTTTGGAAGCCTGCGTGGACGGAACGCTGGAGCAGGTAGACGTCAAATTCAAAAACGAGGCCAGTTGCTGTCTGGTTTTGGCCTCCGGCGGCTACCCTGTCTCCTATGAGAAAGGGAAAAAAATCACCGGACTGGATGCAGTCAAAGACGCAGTGGTATTTCACGCAGGCACAAAAAAACAGGATGGTGCGTTTGTTACCAACGGCGGCCGGGTTCTGGGCGTCACCGCCGTTGCACCCACACTCCGTGATGCTGTGAACAGGGCATATACGGCCGCGAAACCCATTTCCTTTGAGAAAATGCACTTCCGCAGTGATATTGGGTATCATATTCTTGACGCAAAATAAAAAATGAGATAAACTAATATATGCACGCAGCCCATGGCCTGCGCAAAACGGAAAAATGGAGAAGACAATATGGAAAGAAC
Organism: uncultured Oscillospiraceae bacterium; assembly: GCA_964527315.1. GTDB lineage: Bacteria > Bacillota > Clostridia > Oscillospirales > Oscillospiraceae > HGM13006. Next base: position 551 of record CAZGOQ010000192.1, read on the forward strand.
CCTGATTTCGGAAATTTTCGCTGACCCCAAGTCCTTTGATAAAGTACAAGTTACAGTGGGCGGCTGGATCCGTACCATGCGGGCGCAAAAATCCTTTGGCTTTATCGAGCTGAACGACGGCAGCTATTTTAAAAATCTCCAGGTGGTATTGGAAGACGGCATCGTAGAGAACTATCAGGAAATCACCAGACAGAACGTGGGCGCGGCCCTGATCGTAGGCGGTACGCTGGTCTATACCCCCGATGCCAAGCAGCCCATTGAACTCAAGGCCGCTGTGATTACAGTAGAAGGCCCCTCTACCCCGGAATACCCCTTGCAGAAAAAACGGCATTCCATGGAATATCTCCGTACGGTTGCCCATCTGCGGCCCAGAACCAATACCTTTTCCGCCGTATTCCGGGTGCGATCTGTGGCCGCCTATGCCATTCACCAGTTTTTTCAGGAGAGGGGGTTTGTCTATGTTCATACGCCTCTGATCACCGCGTCGGACGCAGAGGGTGCCGGTGAGATGTTCCGTGTCACGACCCTGGATATGGAAAACATACCAAAAACCCCGGACGGCTCTGTAGACTACAGCCGGGACTTCTTTGGAAAAAGCGCCAATCTAACGGTTTCCGGACAGCTAAACGCGGAATCCTTCGCCCAGGCCTTTGGCAATGTCTACACCTTTGGCCCCACCTTTCGGGCGGAAAATTCCAACACCACCCGCCATGCGGCGGAGTTCTGGATGATCGAACCGGAAATGGCCTTTACAGATTTGGGCGGTTATATGGACAATGCGGAAGCCATGATGAAATTTGTCATCCGGTCAGTCTTCGAAAAATGCCCTCAGGAAATGGAGTTCTTTGGAAAGTTTATCGACAAAGATCTGATTCCCCGGCTGACCCATGTGGCGGAGAGCGAATTTGTCCGGATCTCCTACACTGAAGCCGTGGAACTTCTGCAAAAATCAGGTGCGAAATTTGACTACCCGGTCTTCTGGGGCTGTGATCTCCAGACGGAGCATGAGCGGTATCTAACCGAACAGCTGTTCCAAAAGCCTGTGTTCGTCACCGACTATCCTAAGGACATCAAGGCCTTTTATATGCGCCTCAACGACGATGGAAAGACCGTCGCGGCGGCTGACTGCCTTGTGCCCGGTGTCGGCGAGATCATTGGCGGCAGTCAAAGAGAAGAGCGACTGGATGTTCTGGAAAAACGGATGGAAGAACTCGGTCTGAAACCCGAGGATTATTGGTGGTATCTGGACCTTCGGCGATACGGCACCACCCGCCATTCCGGCTACGGCCTTGGCTTTGAGCGTCTGGTAATGTATCTCACCGGTATGGGCAACATCCGTGACGTGCTCCCCCATCCCCGCACCGTCGGCAGCGCGGACTTCTGATGATTACATCCCGCAAAATTTATCATTTTGCGGGATGTATTTTATGCAATTTTGCATCTGCCTTCCGATGATTTTTTCTTGACTTTTCAGGACTCGTTCCCTACAATAGAGACACATTTTTCATAAATTCTGTATAGATAAGGATTGTCACTTATGAAAACACCCTTTGTCACAAAGGCACAGCTGGAAGAGATTGCTGCGCAATACCCCACCCCCTTTCACATCTATGATGAAAAGAGCATCCGGGAAAACGCCCGTCTGGTCAACAAGGCTTTCTCCTGGAGCCCCGGTTTTAAGGAGTACTTTGCCGTAAAGGCAACGCCTACGCCCGGCATTTTGAAGATCCTCCATGAAGAGGACTGCGGCGCCGACTGCTCCTCCCTGACGGAACTGATGATGGCCGACCGCTGCGGGTTCAGCGGCGAAGAGATCATGTTCTCCGCTAATGACACTCCGGCCGAGGAATACGTTCTGGCGGAACAGCTGGGTGCGATTATCAATCTGGATGATTTTACCAACATCGATTTTTTGAAGGACACCATCGGATATATCCCTAAAAAGATCTCCTGCCGATTTAATCCGGGCGGACTGTTCCGGCTCTGCAACAGCAATGAGGGCTTTCAGGTCATGGACAATCCTGGCGAAGCTAAGTACGGTTTTACGCTGGAGCAGATCTTTGACGGCTTTAAAAAGCTGAAGGAAATGGGCGCGGAGGAATTTGGCATCCATGCCTTTCTGGCCTCTAATACCATTTCTGATGAATACTATCCCCATCTGGCCGGAACGCTGTTCCAGCTAGCGGTGGCGCTTCAGCAGGAAACCGGCTGCCACGTTACCTTTATCAATCTCTCCGGCGGCGTAGGCGTTCCCTATCGCCCAGATCAGAGGAAAAACGACATCGTGGCCATCGGCGCAGGCGTCCGGGAGCAGTTTGAAAAATTTCTGGTACCTGCCGGTATGGACGATGTCCGTCTCTGCACGGAAATGGGCCGTTTTATGCTGGCCCCCTACGGCGGTCTTGTGACCACCGCCATCCATGAAAAACATATCTATAAAGAATACATCGGCGTGGACGCCTGTGCTGCCAATCTGATGCGTCCCGCCATCTATGGCGCTTATCACCACATCACCGTCATGGGCAAGGAAAACCTCCC
>CAZGOQ010000193.1:0-3035 GCA_964527315.1 uncultured Oscillospiraceae bacterium
GGGTTGGCCCAAATATTTCCGCCGATATGGAGAGCGCATCCGTTTCGAGAAGGTATCATCATTTTGCTGAAGGCCTTTTTGCAGGCTTTCAAGGGAAGCTGTCAGTTTTTGGGGGAGTGGCAAACCGATCTTTGCAGCATTTTCACAAATACTAATGAGTTCATTGGAGCAGTAAAACAGGATTGTGGCACTACTGAGAGCTAACCCAGTGCCAATCAATAGGCAGTCCACGACAACACTTACGCCCACCAGAGCAAAAATCATAATTTTCGTCGCAACACCTTTTGCTCCAACTTTGCTGGAGAGCTTTTTTTCCCGCACAGCCACACAAATTCCTGTGATATAGTCAATACATACCAATAATATTAAAGCCCCCAAAGGCTTTTGCAGTTGGAGCGAGATTTGACTCAAACTCTCAACCAAGATCAGAATACTTTCGTTCATATGTAAGTGCTCCTTTCCATTTGACTTACTATATGGTTAAGGAACGTAATTCTTATAACATGTAAACAAGGAGATCATTTTATGAAAAAATGGTTTAGCCAGATGTCCCCCCCTTTTTTATCTCAACATACACTATGTGCGCTCCTTCTTTTTGCCTTAGTTTTATGTTTAATGGCAGGATGTACGCCGACGTTCGATCCTGAGAAAGAAGAAACTCCAAAGCCAGCAAAATCATCCGGGGCATTACTATTAGAAAGCGAGTCCCCCATTATAAACACTGACTCCTTATGGCTCCCTATCAGAGAAAACTTAATAGCCGTTGGAGCGGAGGATTTTTATGCCATTCGTAAAGACAGCACCCTTATAATGTGGGGCAGCCAAGATTTAGGACCGATTTCTGAACCGATTCCTTTTGAAAATGCGATCGAACTAAAAGACCACGCAGTGGCGGTTTACGCTTCACCGCGCAGCGCTGTATTTGTCATTGATGAAGATGGCAGCCTTTGGACAATTAACACAACTCGTTTTGAGGGGATGGTCGCAGACGCTGAATTTGACATAGAGAGCGATCCGATGAAACCGGTAAAAGTGATGGACAATGTTTCTATGGCCGCAGTGGGCCAGTTCCATTCTCTTATTTTGAAGCAGGATGGCACATTGTGGGTTCAAGGTTTTGGATGTTTTGGCGCTCCTTGGCTTGAACAGGAAGATTCTTATTTTATAAAAGTAATGGACAATGTAATCTGGGCCGACATAACAGCTTATGGAGGATACGCCATTACCTCTAACCATGAACTATGGGCTTGGGGTCTTGCAAATGATCAAGAACAGCCTAAGAAGGTATTGGATGGCGCAATTCAGGTATCTTCTTCGAATTTGTTTCTAACTGAAACCGGAAGATTGCTCTACTTGGAATATAACTATGAAACCAATTCGTTCTCCAATCCGAAAACATTACTTACGAATGCAATACAGTGTAGTTCAGGCTTTGGAATAACTCAGGACGGTGCTTTATGGATGTACAACGCTGATACCGAAGCTCCGCGGAAGGTGGATGATAACGTGGCCTGCGTTGCTCAAGGTGAGCAAGCTGTGTTGATATTACACTGTGACAATAGCCTTTGGATCATGTCCACTGCCACTGATAACGGCACATTCCAGAAAACGCGCTTGTCATGAACAGAGAAATTTGATGAAATACAACTATAAAATGGCGCCGCTCAAAGCGGCGCTGCTGATATTGAGCCTTGCGGCGCTGCTGGCGGGATGCCATCAAGCCGCCTCCCAGGACAGCGCGCCCGTCCCCCCGTCCATGGCCCAGCCGTCCGAGCAGGTTGTCCCCACCCAGATGGCGTCGCCGTCCCCTCCTACGGAGGAAGTCACCCCAACGCCGCCCGTTGAGCTTGACGAGAGGGCATTCTTCGACGACGCCCTGTTTGTGGGGGATTCAATCATGGAGGGCATCCGCCAATATGTGATGGCGCAGCGGCAGGAGGGCGAAATGCTGGATTCGGCCAGCTTTCTGACGTCCACGATGGGCGTGTCTCTGGCCGGGCTGCTGGGCGAACAGCCGCCCAATATTCAATTTACCTACCAGGGGGCAGAACGTCCGTTGGATGAAATCATCGCCGATATCGCCCCCCGCCGGGTGTTCCTTCTGATCGGCTTAAACGACCTGGCCTCCGACCCCGACGCAGCCGCGGCGGACTGCGTTGACCGCTATGCCCGGTTGGTGGACCGGCTGCAAGCCTCCTGCCCTGATACCGAATTCATCATCATTACCAACCCTCCCAAGGCCGCGTCCGCGTGGCTCCCCAGCTATACCGCTAACCGGGGCTTTAACAACCAGCTCATCGGGGAGTTTGTTGAGGCCCTGGTGAACATGTGCCGGGAGCGGAACATCCCCTATGTAGACGCCTACGCCGCGTTGAAGGACGAAAACGGCGCGCTGCCGGACGACTTCTGCCGGGACGGTTTCATCCACCTGAACCACCAGGGGGCCGCCGTCGTGGTGGAGGCCTTGGAATCATTTGCTGGAGGCGATCCATCGTGAGACAAAAATGCTCAATGATCCTTGCCGTGCTGATCCTGCTGCTGCCGGGCTGCGGCGCCAAAGAGCGCGACATGCCTGAACCGGATCAGTTGGTGGTCATGATCCAAGAGGCAGTCACGCTGCCGGAAATGATAGATGCCGGCGGGAACTATCTGGAGCTGCTCACAGGGATCAGCCCCGACAGCTACGACGGCGCCGTGTGCTACCTGCTGGCGGAGGGAACGGCCCCCGATGAAATCATTATCATTCACGCCAAAGACGCGAGCAGCGCGAAAACCATTCAACATCTGCTGGAAAACCGGCTCGCCTATAAAGCCAAGTCTGTGGAGCGGTACTTCACCGAATATCAGCCGGTGGTTCAGGCCGGGGTCGTGCGCCGGGACGGGTTGACCGTCTCGCTGATCGTATCGGATCAGGTGTCCGAAATCACTCAGGTGTATGAAAATACTAATGTGTAATAGATGTGCAATATTGAATGGAGCATAACACACGGACAGTGGTCGTGATGATGGCTCTGTTTACAGAAGCGCATGGTTAT
>CAZGOQ010000194.1:0-2988 GCA_964527315.1 uncultured Oscillospiraceae bacterium
GCCTTGGTTTTGGGGGCCTCTTGTAAATTTTTCTGCAGCCAGGCGGAAAGCGGAGGTGTACCTCATGGCGGAAAAAGAACGAATTTGCTATGATTGGCACAGGTCATGTCGAAAAGAGGCGGAATGTGCCAATGCACAAGTATCAGGAATACGTAAAAGAATTTCTTGTCAAGTATGTGGTGGAGCTCAGGCAGGGACGCGGTCTTACTAAGGCATCCATGTCAGTATTGCTTCGCATGGACCCTAGATCCTATTCATCAATAGAGGCGGGAGAATACGGCCTCTCCGCAGCATCCCTGATGTTTCTCTTAATTTCGTTGGAGGATAGCCAGACACTGGCGTTGGTTCATGCGTTTCAGAGTCATTTGCTCTTGATCGAGCAGGCGGTGGCCGTATGAAAAGAAACAGTACGCTGTCAGTTGTGTGTGATTTGCTATATTGTCTTGGGGTCACTCCTAACTACACCGGTTTCGATTTAACCGCCCATGCGGTGCTGCTGTGCATCCAACGGCCCGAACGTCTGAAAATGGTCACGAAATGGCTATACCCGGACGTGGCGAAGGCATACGGGACAACTGGCGCGGCGGTGGAACGGAACATCCGCACCGTGAGTTGTGTCGCCTGGCAGGAAAACCGCCCACTGCTGGAGGCCCTGGCCCGGAGACGGCTGGTACAACCGCCCCGCAACACACAATTCCTGTCCACCTTGGTCGTCGGTCTGCTCCATACCGCACCGTCATCGGCCACCGCCCTGCTGCCGCAGCATGGACTGGGTGAGACGGTAGCTCTCCCCAGAGAAGATCAAAATGTGGGAGTGGTGGATGAGGCGGTCGATGAGGGCGGCGGTGAGGCGGTCATCCCCAAAGACGGTATTCCATTGGCTGAATTCCAGATTTGAAGTGATGATGAGGCTTTTCCGCTCATAGCAGTCCGAAATCACCTGGAACAGCAGCTCCGCGGCGTCCTTGTGGAGGGGGACAAAACCAATTTCATCGATCACGATGAGTTCCACCTTTTTCAACCCCGCTAAGAAGCTGTTCAGGGCACCCTTGCCGTTCTTCTCTAACAGACGGTTGGCCAGGGACGCAGCCGTGAAAAACCGTGCGCATCTGCCCTCCTGGCAGGCTTTCAGAGCGATGGCTGTGGCCAAATGGGTTTTGCCTGTCCCCACGGCGCCCATAAAGACCAGATTTTCCTTGAAATCCAGAAATTGCAGGGACTCTATGTATTCCCGCTTCAACCCCACCGGCAGCGCGATGTTTGAGTTCCAGATGAAGTCATCCAGGGTCTTGAGCACACGGAAACCGGCGGTTTTCACCATACGGTTGATGCGGTTGGCCTCCCGCTCCCGCAGCTCTAAGCGCAGCAGATCGCCCACATACTGCTCTGTGTTTTCAAACTGGACGGACCTCCACGCCTTTGCCATGCCCCCCAGCTTCAATGTCCGCATATCCTGCTCGATCGGTTCAGCCATTGCACTCGCCTCCCATCAGTCCGTCATAGGCGGCAAGGTTGGGGTTGTAGTCCAACCGCGGCGCGACGATTTCCAGTTTCAGCGGTTCCGGGCGGAACTCCTTCCTGGCAATCATGTAGTAACACTGGCGGATGCTGTCCGCGTCGGTCCTGCCGTTCTCCGCCGCTAAGGACAGGGCGTCCCCGCACAGCGCCGCGTTCCCATCCTGGATGATCTCCGCCAAAAGTTGCAAAGCGCTGCGCCGCTCTTGGCCCTTTGTCTGGGCAAGAAGAGCCTGCCACTGTACCGGCATTTGGGTAAAGAATCGGGTATGCTCCGCCGCGCCGGGTTTTCTGCACAGCGTCCGCACATACTGCGTCCAGTCCAAGATCTCCTCATGGTGTCCATAGCTCCTGTGGTAGCTGCCCACCATCTGATGGTCATAGAAAAACTCAATATGGTCAAAAAAGATTTTGGCTTGCACGGTACACCCCGCCAGGGACGGGGCCAGACCGTACTTGTTGGTGTCAACGACAGCATAGCCGTATTTATTCGCGACCATCGCTTCGTAACGGAACACAGAGTACGGGTATTCCGGCAATGCCAGCAGCGCCGCCTTATCCTCATCCCAAAGCTCCCGGATCGGCCTATTATGCTTGTAGTGCGGCCTCTCAGCGTCCTTTTCACACCATTCCAGAAGTTTTTCATTGAACGCATCAAGGGAAACAACCGTGGGAACCGGGACGAAAGCGTTGCGCCGGGTATAGCCCACTTTGTTTTCCACATTGCCCTTCTCATTGCCCGATGCCGGATTGCAAAAATCCGCTTGAAACCGGTAATGCAGCATGAAGCGAGTGAAGCCCTCGGTCAGCACACGTTCCCCATCCTTCAGCACCTGCGCCACCGCCGTGGACATATTATCGAACCGCAGGCGGGACGGTACACCTCCAATATGTTCAAAAATCCTTTGCAGCCCCGTAAACAGGCATTCCTGATTCTGCGCGGGGAGAAGCTGGAACAGCGCGTAGTTGGAATGGGGAAAGGATACCACCAACTCATAGCCCGTACACGGCTGTCCCTGCCCGTTATTGTATTGAACCTCTCCAAAATCCACCTGCCCCCAGCCCTCCGGCTGGGCCAGCGGAAGATACCCCTCCGAACTTATCCGCAGCGCCTGCTTCTTCTTGCGCACATACCGTTTCACGCAGGAATAGCTCCCGCTGAATCCGTGCTCCTCCCGCAACCGGTCATAAATCCGTTTCGCCGTGTGCCGCTGCTTGCGTGGCACCTTCCGGTCCGCCTCCAGCCATGTGTTGATCGTAGGAATGTACGCCTCCAGCGTTGGGTAGTTCTCCGGATTCAGGTTCGGCTTTCTCTCCTCGCTCCAGTCCTCCTTGTACGCATACTTCCGCACCGTCTCAAAGCAACAGCCCGTCCTCCTGGAGATTTCCCGCAAACTTAACCCTTCATTTTCATACAAATCTTTGATATACTTCTGTTGAGCCATTCTTAACACCTTTCTTCTGCCTCCTTAG
>CAZGOQ010000195.1:0-2958 GCA_964527315.1 uncultured Oscillospiraceae bacterium
AAACCGTGCAGCAGCGGTTCGGTCTGGGAGACAGCACAATGGATTATCTGGAGGGCTGGACCTGGGGAGAGGACCTGCTGAAGAAGCTGGCGCAAGCGGAATAAGAGTAAGAAAAAGACCGGAGGCATCAGCCCCCGGTCTTTTTCTTTTGCCCGAACGTCACCGCCGCAATCAGCGCCCCTTCATAGAAGTACACGATGCAGCGGTTCAAATTCACGCCATTTGGTGCGCCGGACGGCGCAAAACTTGAACACAATTCTTCACCCTCGGAAACTGCTTGCTCCGCGATTTGCAAGGATACGGCGCTCTTGCCACCGGTAAAGTTCAAGTGCAGAAGCAGCCTCCCGTCATCATACAGATATGCCGCTTTTAGGAACGTGTCTATTATATAAATCCTCCACCCGACATCTGACTGGTCATCGGTTCGGAAGCGCTTCAAGAACCACACCACGGACTCACGCTCCAGCTTTGGAGCCTCGCCCTTAATCTTCTCTTTTGCAATGCCTGTCTCCAGAGAGACACGCTGGCTTTCCAGGTCTATCAGATGGCTTTTTATGCTGTCGGTGATTATACCGCTGTCTACCAGAGACATGTTGTTCTGAATGGCCATTTCCACCTGTTTGAGCTGCTGCATCAGACCGACCAGTGCATCATCCGTCTTGTGCTTCGCCTGCCACTCCATGAACTTGTCGGCGAAGGCATCGACCATTTCATCGTCATTCACGATCTTTGCCAGCTCGGACACGATGGTGTCCTCTATCCAGTCCTTGCCGACACGGCTCTTATTGCACTTGTGCCGCCTCTTGCCGTTGCAGATGTAATACGAATACACTCGGCCTGTTTTGCTGGTGCCGCCGTCGCCTGTCATGGGTTCGCCGCACTCGCCGCAGAACAGTTTGGAGGTCAGCAGGAAGCCGCCGTTGTTCTTGTTCGCTGCCGGTGATCTGTGATGTTGTTCTACCATTTTCTGCGCCCTCTCAAATAGATTCCTGTCAACTATCGACGGTATGCCGTTCTCGTCTCGAATATCTGCATACTCATAGACGCCCACATACTTTTCGTTCTGCAGGATGCGCCGCAGGGAGTTCTTATTGAAAAGGTTCCCCCGGCTGGTGCGGTAGCCTTCCTCATTCAGCTTCTCGCATATCTCCTTTGCCGGAATGCCACTGACGTATTCCTCGAATATCCGCTTGACAACCGGAGCCGTAGCGGGATCTAGCTCAAAACGCTTGTCGGGGCCTTTCCGCAGGCCGTAGACAGTCTGACCCAGCGTTTGACGTTTGAGGGCGCTGTCGTAATTTCCACGTTTCACATTTTGGGATAAGTTCGCCGAGTAGTATTCCGCAAAGCCCTCCATGACCGACTCCAGGATGATGCCCTCCGGCCCTTCAGGGATGGTCTCTTTTGCATACAGGAGCCGGACGCCGTTGTTCTTCAGCTTCGCCTTGTACACAGCGCTGTCATACCGCGACCGGGCGAAGCGGTCATTTTTCCAGCATATCACCACCGAGAACTGGCCCTTGGAGCTGTCGCGGATCATGCGCTGGAACTCCGGGCGCTTATCTGAGGTGCCGGTCAGAGCGCGGTCACAGTATTCGCCGACAATAACGATGTTGTACCTTTCGGCAAATGCGTGGCAGTCCCGCAACTGTCCCTCAATGCTTTCGTCGCGCTGACCGGAGCTGGAGTATCTAGCATAGATGACGCCCTTCACAACGCTGGTCAGAGCCGCAGATCTACGATCTCCCATTGTGAGCCTCCAGTTCCGTCTGAAGCCTATAGATGTGCTTGCACGGGAGCCTCTGAATCCTGCACCGTCCAAAATCATTCATTCTTAAGCCCCTCCTTTTCTTCCATTTCATACGCAAACGCGAGCAGCTTAGTTTTCCCCTTTAGAGTAAGTCCCTGATAGATTTCCAACAGTTCAAGCGCGTCATCAGGGAGCATATCAAGAAAATCATTCTCATCTGGAGGCTCAGCCGAAACCTCATATGCCTCCTTTGGGACATCATCCCTGCTGATCGGCGGCACAGAAAAAACGCCCCTCTCAATAGCGGCCGTTGCCGCTTGAATCTCCCGTTCAGGCGGCATATCAAAGCCCATCAACCACGCCTCGGAAACACCAAGAGCCTTTGAAAGTAATACCGCATTTTTCCCGTTTGGTCGGTATCTCCCAGATATATAGCAGCTAATAACAGCCTTGTCAATGCCAGATGCCTTTGACAAGTCAACAGGTCTCATGCCTCTATCAGCCATCGCCTGTTTGAGACGCGAGACGAAATCAGAGTCCACATCAAGCCCTCCACTTCACTCAAGGATATATTAAGTATAACCGAGGAGGTTAGAAAAATCAACGAAAACAACAAAAATTATTGAAGCAGAGCTTGACAATTCAAATCACAAATGGTATGATGTAGAAAACTAAACCAGCAGAGGGAGATGCCCAAAATTTTTTACCCTATAAGTTTAGAAAACTAACCCACGATAACAGAAAGGAGAACCACCATGAACATGAGCAAGGAAGAACTAGCCGCCACGATTGAGAAGTATCGGCAGAGAGCGGACGGCAACTATCAGAACTACCAGGAGAGCGGAATCCAGCGGTATCAACGGGAATATCGAAAAGCGGAGGACATGGCGGACACGCTGCAAGTGGCACTGAACGCCAGCGATGACCACGCAGACATGATCGCACTGCGCTGCGTCCTTGCGATCCTAGGCGCGAAGGCACAGAATCTGCACACAGAACACAGGTGCCTGGAGCTGGATTACCCGGACGTTTACGGCTTTCTGTATGAGATCGCCACGGAGGCCAGGGTACGGGGACTGATTGCAACGCGGGAGGTACGGCAATGAACAAAATCTACAACACAGATGACTTCACCATCGAGGTTATTACCAATGGCGCGTTCATTGACGACGCCCCCGGATTCAAGACCCGCTTCCTCGTAGAGACCA
>CAZGOQ010000196.1:0-2952 GCA_964527315.1 uncultured Oscillospiraceae bacterium
TCAGCGCACTTGCGCCTGTCTTTGACGCTATCAATGCGCTGGCATCGAAAGGAGCATTTACATGATCGTACAACCAGAAGAAATGGACTTTTCCAGTCAGCGGTTTTCCGCCATCATCTACGGCTCGCCGGGCGTGGGAAAAACCACCTTGGCTCTGTCCGCTCCCAAGCCGATCCTGATCGACTTTGACCGGGGCGTGTCCCGCGTCCGGGCGCAGCACCGGAAAGCTACCATTGTCTGCGACAATTATGAGGAAGTGCTGCACGATGTCCGCTCTAAGGAAATGGAAGACTATGAGACGATCGTCATCGACACCGGCGGCAGCTTCGTCACCTTCCTGAAAGATTGGGCATATCGCACTCAGCCGGGATGCCAGACGAAGAGCGGCGATTTCAATTCTCTGAAAGGCTTCGGCTTCGTCAAGTCTGAGTTCAACCGCTTCACCGAGGAAATTAAGACCACGCTGAACAAGAATATCATCTATGTATTCCACTCTCAGGAGCAGTCCGACAAGGACGGCAATCCGACCCAGCGCCTACTGTGCGAAGGCTCTGTCAGAAACACTGTATGGAATCCCTGCGACTTTGGCGGCTACATCCAGATCATCAATGGCAAGCGATACATCTGCTTCTCCCCGGAGCAGGAGTATTTTGCCAAAGGCTGCCACGGCATCGCTGGCAGGATGGAGATCCCGGAGCTGCTGCCGACCACCGCCAACGACTTCATGACCCGGCTGTTTGAAATGGCCAAGGCTAATATCGCTGACGAGGCGGCGGTCTATGCTCCCCAGAAAGCGGCTTACGAGGTGGCTATGATGACCGGCAAGGCTATCATCGAAGCTATAGTTGACGCTGATACTGCCAACGCCGCGATGCCAAAAATCAAAGGCATCAAGCACGCGCTGACATCGGAGAAGGAAATCGGCGTTGCCTTTAACGCAAAAGTCAAGGAATGCGGCCTGCGCTGGGATAAGGCGTCGAAGAAGTACACACCTGTGGAGACTAAGGAGGAGCGGAAGTAAATGCCTCGCTATCTGATCACGCAGTCCCTCATCTCCTCTTGGGCGTATATGTTTGACTGCCACGAGGGATGCGAGGAGAACGCCAGACAGGAGTTCCTACAGACACTCCGGCATGAGCCGAAGGAGAGCAGCGACGCCATACAAAAAGGCATCGCCTTTGAGAACGCCGTATATGCGGAGGCGGCAGGCCTGCCGCGTGAACCGATTAGCAAGTGGGAGCGTGGCATTAAAGCTGTGGCTGATATCCTCCGAGGCGCCGAAGTGCAGGTGCGGGCATCTCGCCCGCTAAAAGTGGAAGGCACCGAGTTTCTGGTCTACGGTATTCTGGACGCGCTGCGAGCTGGCACGATTTACGATGTGAAATTCTCAACAAAGTCCCTCGGAAGTTATGACGCTTACGGGAAATATCTGAGCAGCCCACAGCATTCGTTCTACTTCTATCTTATTCCAGAAGCTCAGGAGTTCAAATATCTTCTCTCTGATGGTGATGATCTGTATATCGAAACATACCGCAGAGGGCAGACCAGGAGCGCGGGAGAGATCGTGTCCGAGTTTATCCGCTCTATCACGGATATGGGTCTGTTGGACACCTACAAAGAACACTGGATTGCAATCTGAAAATATTAAAAAGGAGCGATCATAAATGCTGAATAATGTTGCTGTCATGGGACGGCTTTGCAAAGACCCGGAACTCGGCCACACTGGAAACGGGACGGAAGTCACCAGCTTTACGCTGGCGGTTGACCGGGACTTCAAGGGGCAGAACGGCGAGCGTGGTACGGACTTCCTCGACTGCGTAGCCTGGAGGAATACGGCCAAGTTCATTTGCAACTATTTCTCCAAAGGCCGCAAGATGGTTGCAGCCGGGCGCCTGCAAAAGCGGGACTATGAAAACCAGAACGGCGAAAAACGGTATGTAACTGAAATCGTGGTCGAGAACGCCTATTTTGGTGACAGCAGGCGGGATAATGCAGACGGGTCAAATTATCCCCAGCCCGGCGAAACGTCCAGCTACGGCGGTTATAACCGGCAATCCGGCGGCGCTATGGACGATGATGACGGCGAGCTGCCGTTTTAAGCCATGAGCCAGAAAGAAATGGTATTGAATCATCTCCAGCATCACGGGAGTATTACTCCGCTGGAAGCGGAAGCTAACTACGGCATCATGCGGCTGGGTGCCAGAATATGGGATCTGCGGCATGATGGATATCATATCGTGACAGAAACGGAGACGCGGAAAAACCGGTTTGGGGTGCTTACATCCTATGCCAGATATAGATTGGGGTGACGGCCATGAATGAAACGAACATCGCTATGCGCCCCCCGAAAGACGGGGAATGCCGCTATCAGTGCAATGTCCTGTGTGAGGATCAGAGCGGGTGCGGCAAGTGCGGCTGGAACCCTACCGTTGCCCGGAGACGCAAATGGGAGCTGGATGCCTGTGGCGTCCACGCACTCAGTGGAGGCGGCACATGACCCGCCGGAAGGATAGGCCCTGCCGCACCTGCGGCTATCGCTTTGTCCCAAGCGGCACGGTGCCGGTCTACTGCCAGTACATCGTCATCACCGGCCATCGGCGGCCCTGCCCGCCCGGTCCGGGATGCACGGCATACAGACGCGGAGAGCCGCCACACGCGCGGGGATTTTTTTGCATCCGGAACGGAGGGAAACAGCATGTGGGGACTGGTATTGACCTGCGGTATCCTCGGCGGCCTGTGCGCCGCCCTGGCAGTACTGTCCGGCGTCGGCTGGCTGTTGATGCGGATTCCACCGCTGCGGCGGGCCTGGAATCGGTGGACGGACACCCTGCCGATGATGTGGATGGATGACGGGGGCAGAGATGATTAGGCCGCTCATGGCCCACGCCCTGCTCTCCCTGGCCCTGACGCTGGCTCCGGCTGCGGAACCCTCCAATCTCGCTCCCTGTCAGG
>CAZGOQ010000197.1:0-2834 GCA_964527315.1 uncultured Oscillospiraceae bacterium
CCCGGCAGTTCCACATCATGTATACTTGTGCCAGAAAGGATAACGGCCAGCGGCAGACCATCCTCATCTGCAGATCGCGCCTACGCTTGGGGGATATATCTCTCGAGCTTTTCCCGTAGTTCATCTGATATTGTCCACGGGTTTATACTTTTCTTTGTTGTCCCCATTTTCGTCACCCTTGAACATTATATCGCCTCTCCTCCTGATTTTGGGATAAATTCTAAATTGACTCTTGCATTTGCTCTGTATATGTGGTATTATTTAATTAAACATCATATCGTTATGACATTATAGCCAATCAGTCATCAAAAAGGAACTTGTGTTTTTCCCTTGTGTATGATATTATTCCATTAAAATAACGTCATAATGATAAGGGGTAAACACACATGAGTGCCACAGAGAACGAAATCAACCGCGAGATTCCCGTCTCCCTTTACTACCAGCTCAAGGAAGAACTATTCAAAAAGATTTCTTCCAGGAAATGGCTTCCGGGGGCAAAGATCCCTTCTGAAAAAGCACTTTGCGAAATGTATGGCGTCAGCCGCATCACTGTCCGCAAAGCTCTGGACATGCTGGTGAGTTCCGGCCATTTGGTACGGAGGCAGGGCAAGGGAACCTTTGTGACCGATTTGTCCCTGGAACAGAGCCTGTCCAAATTTTACTCGTTCAGCGAGGAGCTCAAGCAGCGGGGAATGGACGAACACATAAAAGTGATTTATTTCGATCAGGTTGCTGCCTCCGGAGATATTGCCTGGCACTTGGGGCTGGAACCGTTTACTTCGGTCTTCAAGCTGACACGCCTCAGAATGGTAGACCTTACGCCGTACACCTTAGAGTCCTCTTATATCCCCGTCAAGGTATGTCCTGCCCTTACACAGGCTTCGATTGCGGAAAATGGCTTGTATGACTCCATGCGGGCCAATGGGGTGTACCCGGACAGAGTGATTGAAAAGTTCCGTGCCACGATTATCCGAAAGGTGGAGGCAGAGTTAATGAACCTTAAGACCGGGATGCCCGCCATGCAGGTGGAGCGAGTCACCTATTCTGGATCCAACACCATAGAGTATTGCAGTTCTATTGTCCGAGGGGACTTCTTTACCTACACGGTGGAGTTGAAATAAACATGGAGAGGTGAGCTCAATGGATCATCCACTACGGGAATTTCTGAGCAGAAGAACCTACGATACGACTGTTGGAATCCCCTCCCTTTGCAGCGCCAACGAGTGGATTGTTGATGCGGGTATGCTGTGGGCAAAGCAAAACCATGTTCCCTTGTTGCTGGAGGCCACGGCCAATCAGGTCAATCAGTTCGGCGGCTATACCGGCATGACCCCCCAGGACTATTTCAAGTTTGTCAGAGAGCGGGCAGTCAAAAATAATTTCCCTCTCGCCTCTCTGATTTTGGGCGGCGACCATTTGGGACCCATGGTCTGGAGAGACGAGGCAGAAGATATCGCCATGGGCAAGGCGGACACGCTGGTGAGAGATTACGTTTTGGCGGGTTTTACCAAGATTCATCTTGACGCCAGTATGCCCTTGGCGGGAGACGATCTGTCTCATGGCATGGATTCGGCCGTTGTGGCCGCCCGTGCCGCCCGAATGGCCAGTGTGTGCGAGGATGCTTATGCGTCTCTCGATACGGCTGGAACCAACACGGTTCCTCCGGTCTACGTCATCGGTAGCGAGGTACCCATCGCGGGCGGCGCTCACGCCGGAGGAGATGCCCTCTCAGTTACCACGCCGGAAAATTTCCGCGAGACGGTTGCCCTTTTTCAAAACGCCTTTGCCGCCCGGGGACTCCAAGCAGCATGGGAGAGGGTGGTGGCTGTCGTAGTACAGCCCGGCGTTGAGTTCGGGAACGATGCGGTCACGGACTATGATCCTCCAGCAGCAGCTGCGCTGTCCCGTGCGCTTGACGGCTACCCGGGTCTCGTTTTTGAGGGACACTCCACCGATTATCAGCGCCCGGATGCGCTTCGTGCCATGATTCGGGACGGAATCGCCATACTGAAGGTAGGACCGGCGCTCACCTTTGCCCTGCGGGAGGGCTTGTACGCCCTGCAGTCTATGGAAAAGATCCTGCTGGCTGACAGGCCCGCAGAGCAGTCGTATTATTGTGAGGCATTAGAGCAGGCCATGCTGGCGGATCCCAAACACTGGAAGCCTTATTTTGACGGCACCGAGGCCGAGCTGGCCCTCAACCGCATTTTCGGACTATCTGACAGATGCCGGTATTATCTCGGTGTGCCTGCGGTAAAGGAGGCGGAGCGGAAGCTACTCAACAATTTGTCCCAAAAGGATATCCCTCTGGGCCTTCTGCATCAGTTCTTCCCTGACCAGTATCGCAAGGTTCGCGCCGGTAAGCTGAGCAAATGCGCCAAAGCGCTTTTACTGGATAAAATCTGCACTGTGCTGGACACTTACCATCAATATGAATCTATGGAGGAAAAAGTATGAGTCTCACAAACAAAGAAATCAGAGAGCAGTATCGTTCCATGGCGGAAACAAAGGCCTATTTGGAAAAACAGATGCCAGCGCTCTCCAATCGTCCTGACCTAAAGGGCTGTTCCTCACTCATTGTGTTGGGTTGTGGCTCCTCGTACAGTCTGGCCAAATCCTTTGCGCGCATGGTGAATATGCAGACCGGCTTCCCGAGTACCGCTCTGGCCGCCGGCGACGTACTGTTGCACGCGCCGCGTTATGTCAAGTGCTGCGAGAACGCGCTGGTATTGGCCATTTCCCGCTCGGGCAGCACCAGCGAGATTTTGATGGCGCTGGGTGCGCTGAAACAGCAGGACTGTCATTTCACTGTGGCATCCCTTATCTGCCGGGAG
>CAZGOQ010000198.1:0-2781 GCA_964527315.1 uncultured Oscillospiraceae bacterium
GAGTTTTTGGGTGAATTGCTGGGGAACACCGCAGAAATCCTGCTGGAAGAGCCAGCCACGGGCGTGGTCGCCGTCTGCAATGGCCATCTGTTGGGTCACAAGCTGGGCGATCCACTGACACCCCAAACGGAGACCGTTCTGGCGCATGATCGTTTTTCAGAAAAACTTATGCATATCAGCGTCGTTCACCATCCCGGCACCGGCCAGCCCATGCGCCGCTATCAATATTTTTTGCGGGACGCACAGGGTGCACTTCTGGCAATCCTAACTGTCACTGTGGATACGTCCGAATATCTGGCTGTGATCAACAGTCTCAGCAAGCTGGTTGGCCAGGCACCCGATCAACCTCCACAGATTCTTGTGAACACAGATGAGAAATGCGGTGCTATTAGCAGCGCATTGGTGGAACTGGGACTGAGCCATGTGGAACCTCATCGGCTCACGGAATCGGAGGTCGTTGCGTTGATTCGCCTGCTGAATCAGCATGGCGTATTTCAGGCGCGGGGGGCTGTTGCCGAGATCGCAAGTCAACTGCAAATTTCGGAATCTACCGTATACCGACACCTGACCGCCGTTACCCGGCACCAGAAAGCGGAGCAGAGGGCTACACGAAAACCGGATAAGAAACAATAAAATTACCGGCTGCCATCCTATGGCTGGCAGCCGGTTTCTCTATGTGCGGCATCGTTAAGACACAGTTAGGAGAAAGGAGATATTCCTTAACTTTTGGAACGTACCGCATTCGAACGGGAATATTAATCGGGCGGAGGTCCATCCGGGGGCGCGCCGTCTCCATCGGGGGGAGGTCCTCCATCCGGAGGCGCACCGGGAGAGCTTACCTCAATCGTCCGCTCGCCGCGAAGGTAGGCATCATAGGCATCCTGCTGAACATCCAAGCACGCCTGGAGTCCGCTGGCCTCTACATCTGCGGTATACGAATCCCAATTCGCATCATTGAGTTCAACAGCGCCGGTCATAAACTTCAAAATGCCTTCCTCTGCCACACTGATAACTGCGGCCATCTCACTGGAAATGAGATTGGTTTCTTCGGAAGTCATGGCTGCCGCCGAGGGAATGGTACCGGTGGTATCATCGTTACTGGTATCACTCCAGAGATGAATGGCGTCCACTTCCTCAGGCGTGTAGCCCACCCACATTTTCGATACGATATTGTACATGGGCGTCTGGTTAAAGGTGTTTAGAATGACAGCGAACATCATGCTGAGATTGGGATCCGGGTTATTGGTGATAAAGTCGCTGAACTGGGGATCTCCATCTGCGTCATAGGTGAAGGTCTCGTTCTCAATACCGAAATTCGCAAGCAAAATCCCTTCTTCGGTATAGAACCAGTCGAAGAACTGCAGCGCTAACTCGGGTTCTTCACAACTGGAGGTCAGCGAATAGCCCTTGTTATCGGACAGAGATACGCCCGTCGCCATCAGACATTTGTCGCCATGCTCCTTGACAAGCTTGGGGATGGCCTTGCCGTAAGCACCGGGAATCTCAGTCTCATAATTAGAGACCTTTGCGATGGTATCCGCACCCAGACGCCATACACCGGTATCATTGGTCGTAATAAGACCCCAGGCTTCAGCCTCTGTAGATGCGTTGGTGTAAAAGTCCGAATAGATAATGCCATCCGCATAAAGCTGATGGAACCACTCCAGATACTCCCGGAAGTTAGGATCCGTCAAACCAGACTTGATGGACCCGTCCTCATCCACATAGGCCGCTACACCAGTATTGTTGGCAATTTTAAAAATGTTCGTGCCAAACACACCGTTGAGGCCCTGAATCTCAGCATCAGAATTCACATACAGGGTCTGCTTCGGATTATATTTTTCCTTCATGGCATAGAGCATGTCAGTAAACTCGCCAATCGTTTCAGGGGTATCTATGCCCAATTCGTCCAGCCAATCGCCACGGGCAATCAAACCCATGTCACTGACCGCCTCATCCTTGATGGTGTTCATGGACAGGTGCCGGCCGTTGACCAAAACCGTATCAATGGTGGTCTGGTTGGTATGATTCATGAGCATATCATAGTAGATTGGCGCGTTTTCCTCAATGATATCCGTAATGTCAATGATAACATCATCGTCCAAGGCAGCTCCCAAACCGCCCACATAGTAATCCGTTGGCTGAATAATATCCGTAAGGTCATTGCTGACCACCATCAGGTTAAACTGCTCGCTGGCACCGGTCGGGCTGACCTCATAGAAGGTCATACGGACGCCGGTGGCCGCCTGAATATCATCCAGACGGGCAAGCTCATTCCAGCTGGAGATGTACTCGTCAAAGCCCATGCCGAACACAGAGAACAGGCTGAACTCGATTGGGTCATCCGGATCGCCGATGGGATAGGAGATGGCAGAAACAGGATATTCCTCCTGACCGTCATTTGTATCCTCCAGCGCTGAAGCCGGTTCGGAAGTAAGGGATTCCGCAGGTTCCGCCTGGTTCAACGCAGCTTCCTGCTGGGACGCTTGCTCCGATGGGGACTCTGCTTCAGAGGGCGGCTTTCCGCAGCCCGCAAAGCAGCACAGCAAAAGCGCCAGTGCAAGGACAAGGGACAACGCCTTTTTCATGTAGATTCCTCCTTTTGTTCTGTGACACTGCTTTCTTGGCCCTATGCAATTTGGTCATATTGCACAATTCTTCTGTTGAAAGCAGCGTCTCTATCATGAGTATAGCACATATATTGTGAATTGGAAGTAATTTTTGCAAATTAGAAGAAAGTTTTCCATGACAATAACTTTTTATCATTATTGAAGAAAATTA
>CAZGOQ010000199.1:0-2719 GCA_964527315.1 uncultured Oscillospiraceae bacterium
GCATTGTGTTTCTCTTTTACAGCGTTCACTGAAAAAGAAGGCCGATGCCGTGCTAGAATCCATTGAGGGATATTCGATTACTGATGAGCAGAAGTTTCGTACCAGCATCATTCGTGAGCATCTGGATCACATTGTTGCTCTGATTGCGAAAGTAGATAGCTGTATTGATCTTATGACTGCGGAATATGAAGGCGAAATCAATCTTCTTTGTACGATCCCCGGTGTTAGACGCGATACGGCAGTCACGCTCATCTCTGAAATCGGAACTGATATGTCGCAGTTCGGTTCCTCTAAGCGTCTTTGCTGTTGGGCCGGACTGACTCCCGGAAATAACGAGTCTGCCGGTAAGAAAAAGTCTGTCCGCATCTCCCGTGCCGGAGTGTATCTCAAGCCAGCGCTGGTGGAAGTTGCCCATGCTGCCGTGCAGGACAAGGCCAACCCCTATTACGCACTGAAGTATGAGCAGATCGCAAAGCGTAGAGGAAAGAAACGCGCAATTATCGCCATTGCCAGAATGATCCTCACCGCAATTTACGAGATGCTTTCTACCGGCGAGGTCTGGAATCCTGTTGACCTTTATAAAGTAGACATGCCCGAACATCTCAAGGAAAAACAGCTTGCCAAGGCTGTAAAACAGGCTACCCGTTTCCTGGAGGCGCAGGGCCTAAAGGTTAGTCAGCAATCTTGAGCAATCTTGGTTTAAATCGACTTTGCCCCGGAAATGTCCCGTTTCGGCGGGGGAGGTTTTGTGCGCCCTTTTGCAGTTGGTACAGCTCTTGTAGGTTCTTTCACACTATCCCTCCATTTCCCTGATTAGGGGCAGCACCGAATGGCGCTACCCCTGTAATGCCGGTCACGCAGTCATACCTGCGTCGTAAGCCGTCTGGTAAAAGCCAATACAATCTTCGATTCCCATTTGTCGCAGCTGCTCCTGAAAATCAGGGATATCGCTGAGCGGGCGGTCTCCGTTGATGAATTTGCCGACATTTTCCAAAATCAATGTCTGAATATCAGGCCACATAGAATTAAACTCGGTATCATCTTCTTCAGAAAGCTTGATATAGTCAGGAATATCCCATGCGTCATCCTTATTGCCGTACCAAATATCCGTCAGCTGACCATAAACCTCGGAGTACAGAACATTGCCGCGCGCCGTGTCGAAGCGCCCGCCAAGCCGCCGGAAGGTATATACATCCAACGCGACATTGCTGGAGAAGTTGTCGTCGCCGCGGACCTCAGCAGAATTCGTAACGACCTCTGTAAATTGGGGTTTTCCGTCTACTTGCTCCTGAGATACGCCCTCCACGCCATAGTTGGTGAGGACTGCACCTTCATCTGTGTAGAGGTAGTCAATAAATTGGGCGGCAAGCTCCGGATACTCGCAGCTATTGGAGATCGAATTGGAATATTCTCCTACCTTGGAGATATACCCACCGATATGAAGCGTGTCGCCAGCCTCCTTGACTGGACTGCTGACGGGGATCACAGAGCCGCCGGCCATTTCGCTAAGAACATCACAGGCATCCCGGAAATAATACAGCGCACCGGTTTTCCCTGCCATCAGCTCATCTGCATAGGCGTCCGGCATTTCTTTGGAAACAAAGTCGGTTCCGATGTATCCGGCCTTATACCAGCTGTTCATCATTGTGATGAATTCTGTAAATCCATCCTCCAGATAGCCGCACTTAACTTTCCCATCTACCTGATAGAACGGATAGCCGTCTTCCTGGAAGGTAACATAGCCGGGAGACAGGGCAACGCCGTAGCCCGCAGAGAAAGTCTCGTTGATCGGGATCCCGGACTGCTGCACACCAAGGGCCATGGTAGCACCCTTCTGGTTTGTAAAGGCTGCCAGAACTTCTGCCCAGTCATCGTAGGTCACCGGAACCTCCAGTTCCAGCTCATCAAGCCAATCCTCCCGAATAAAGAGGCCCAGATTTTCGCCCACGGGTTCTGCGACAAATTCATAGATCGCGGCAATGTTACCGTTGGCCGTCAGTGTTTCCTGGGCAAAAGCGTTATTTTCACGCAGGATCGCCTGATAATTGGGCATGTCACTTTCGATGAGGTCCGTCAAATCCAGAAATACCTCATCACGAATCATTTGATCTGGATTTGAGACAAAATTGACCGCATTGTAGAGCAGATCTGAGCAGTCACCGCTGGCGATCATAATGTTAAGCTTTTCGGAATAGGTTTCAGAATCACACTCGACCGGTTCGATGGTAACGCCGGTAAGTTCTTCTATATGCTGTAGCGCGACATTGTCTGCCATGCTTGGAAGATACATACGGTCGTTCGCGCTTAGAAGCGAGGTGAACCAAGTAAGCGTGACTGGTTCCTCGGTCAAGGGTAGCGTGATTTGGATAGGCTCCTCCGCAGACTCTGCCTGTGAAGTTTCCTCTTGAGTCTCTTGTGCTTCAAGCTCTGGCGCGGATGCAGCCGCCTGTGCCGTTTCAACGGATGATGCATTGAGCACCTCAGAACTGGCCGCTGTACCACCGCAGCCTGCAATCATTGAAAGCAGTACGGATAAAAGCAGGAGCACAGTAAGACATGTTGTTCTTTTTTTCATTTGAATTCCTCCTACACGGTATAGATTTGGTCTACATTCATTTTATTCCGTCGACTGAATGTTGTAAAATATCCATATCGTCTTCGACATATGTAAAATGATATATCAAAAGGTGCAATACTATGAAAAACATGATATAATAAA
>CAZGOQ010000200.1:0-2689 GCA_964527315.1 uncultured Oscillospiraceae bacterium
TTTCCAATGATTTGGAGACGATGGATCGTATCCGTTACGAGGCGCAGGTCAATGTGGGTTCTGTCATCAGTCCCTTCAACGCATGGCAGATTTTTCGCGGCTCAGTCACATTTCCGCTCAGAATGCAGCGGATCAATGAGTCAAGTCAAAGGATTGCACAGTGGCTGGAGAGCCGGAAAAATGTTACCTTTGTCTCCTATCCGGGACTTCCCAGCAATCCGGGTCATGAACTTGCCAAGCGTCAGATGAAAAACGGCTATGGCGGCGTGATTTCCTTCGGCGTGGATACGGACGATAAAACGGTGGAGCGATTCTGCGCCGCGTTAAAGGTTGTGACCTTCGCGGTATCGCTTGGGCATGATGAAAGCCTGATTTTTCCGCAGCCAAGCTATGATGAACGCATTCACCTCTATCCTGAAAAATTCAGAAAGGGGTTTATCCGCTTCAGCGTAGGTCTGGAGGAGCCGGAGGATATTATCGCCGATCTTGACCAGGCATTGAGAGCGGTTGGACTATAAATAGGATTAATTATTATGCGACAATCACACACTTATATGTCATATTATCTGTCAGGAGAATTATCTTACTATACAGATATAACAGAAAACTGGAACCGGAGGAAGATGTTTTAAAGGCCTGTAGGCGGAATGCTGTAATTTGATTTTGAGGACAACGTCTGTCAGAACCCTTTGTACAAAAAACGCGCTACAGAATTTTTCATTCTGCAGCGCGTCCATTTTTA
The DNA here is from genome assembly GCA_964527315.1 of uncultured Oscillospiraceae bacterium. GTDB lineage: Bacteria > Bacillota > Clostridia > Oscillospirales > Oscillospiraceae > HGM13006. Next base: position 743 of record CAZGOQ010000200.1, read on the forward strand.
AATTAGGGAAATTACTTGCAAAGTTCGTAAATGCCGCAAGCGCCCATGCCGCCGCCGATACACATGGTGACCATGCCATATTTTCCGGCAGTCTCGGGATCCTGGAGATAGTCCAGCACCTTGCAGGTCAGGAACGCGCCCGTCGCGCCCATGGGATGGCCCAGGGCCATAGCGCCGCCATAGGGGTTGACCTTAGCGTCGTCCCACATCTTCTGGAAATCGTTCAGGTAGGGATCCTTGGTAGCGTTTTTCACACAGGCCAGCGCCTGAGAAGCAAAAGCCTCGTTCAACTCAATGACGTCCATGTCCTTGAGTTGCATACCGCAGTGCTTCAGCGCCTTGGGTACCGCATAGACAGGACCCATGCCCATACGGGTGGCGTCGCAGCCGGCGACCTGGAACTCAATCAGCTTGGCGACGGGCTGAATCCCCAACTCCTTAGCGTAATCCTCGTCCATCAGAATCACATAAGAAGCGGCGTCGGTGGTCTGAGAAGAGGAAGCAGCAGTGACCTTACCGCCCTGATCCTCAGGAACAAAGCAGGTCTTCAGGCCGGCCATCTTCTCCATGGAGGTTTTCAGCGTACCGTCCATCTCGGCAAGAATGCCGTCATCATAGGTCACGGTGGAGCCGTCTGGCTTTACAACGGGAATAATGGAGGGGGCCAGCTTGCCGTCCTTCCGGGCCTTGGCGGCACGGGTGTGGGAGGTCAAAGCCATTTCGTCCATCATCTCGCGGGTGTAGCCGTAGTCATTGGCAACATTCTCAGCAGTCTGACCCATAGTCATATAGCCGCCGGGATAGTTCTCAAGGATCCAGGGGTTGCCATACTGCTGATAATCAAAGGGACCAAAGCACTTGGTCATGCACTCGACGCCGCCGCCAATGCCGATTTTATACTGACCAGCGGTGATCGCGTTGGCAACGGTAGAGATAGCCTGGAGACCGGAGGAGCAGAAACGGTTAATGGTCTGAGCAGGGACTTCATCGGGCAGTTCAGCGCGGTTGACGATCAAACGTCCAGCGTTCAGGTTCAGTTCATTGATGGCCATGGCGCAGCCGGTGATGACGTCACCAATCTCTTCAGGATGCTCCTGAATGTAAGGGACCTTTGCAATTACACCCTTCAGGGCCTGAGCGGCGTAATCAATGGGATGCATGTCGGCCAGGCCGCCCTTCCGGGCGCGGCAGCAAGGGGTTCTGCCATAAGCAACAACAACAGGTGTAGGCATGGGAAGTTTCCTCCTAAATCATATTTATTCCCGAAGGAATATTGTACAGTAAAGTATGGTATTGTTCCATACCATTTCATTATACCATAAATTTTATAAAATTCCACTACTAATTTCGGGGACTTTGACAAAATTTCCACGAAACTTTTTCGCCCCATGCGGAGAAAATCAGAAAAAATAGATAAATCCCTAATTGGGACTTGCATTTTAAAAAGTGCCGTATTATAATATTAAAACCGAATGCCGGTGTGATGGAATTGGTAGACGTAGTGGACTCAAAATCCACCGCTGGCGACAGCGTGCCGGTTCGAGTCCGGCCACCGGCACCATATCGAGTGTTCATAACGGATCTGAGTTATGGACACTCGATATAAAACACTTTCCTCCGGTGCTTCGGCGCAGATACTACTTGGTGTGTATGCTAAACGATTTCCGGTGTTGTTATGTTCTGTCATAATAATATTCTCCCGGTGTGTTTTTCTTTGTAGCTGGCAGGCCACAAAGTTTAGCCCACCGGGATTTCTTATTCACCGCTTAAGCTTTTTGAAACCATGCGGCTATCGCGTGGTTTTCTTTATACAAAAGGGAAGCCCCCAACTTTTCACGGTTGGAGGCTTCCTGCTCACGTCAAAAATTTTTTGCCGTCTACTCGGCAATATACCGATAGAGCAGCGTTACGATCTGCGCTCTCTTGCAGCTGCTCTCCGGTTCAAAG
>CAZGOQ010000201.1:0-2664 GCA_964527315.1 uncultured Oscillospiraceae bacterium
ACCGCCCTGTAGCAGGCCATCCAGTCGTTACCATCAGGGTCCGGCTCGATGTTCACCACCGGCGGCTGAACAGAAGGGAAAAGGTTGTACTCATGCCAGACGCTCAAAAAGCCCTGAATTTTCAGCTGGTTACTGGGCGTTCCATAAAGGTTGATGTAGTACGGACGCTTCCTTCCTTGCCGGTATAGGAGGCGGAGGCAATTAGAGATTCCGGTCTGTTCGTCCGCCAGGACGCTGTACACATTCGGCAGATCAATCTGCCCGTTTTCCACCACCACAGGCCGGTCGTTGAAATACCGTTGAATGCATTTTTTCACATTCTCGGTCTGGAAGGTGGAGCCGATCAGCGCCAGTGCCTCCGCCCGGCGGGACACCAGCAGTCGAAACCCCTCATCCCGGGACTCCGCTGTATAGCCGGAGTTGACGATGATACAGGAATAGCCTTCGTTTCGCAAATGCTGTTCGATGTAATAGGCGCCGTCCGCATGATGCTGGGTGCGAATATCGGACATCATGATGCCAACGATTTTGGAGGACTGGTTCACTAGCCCTTGTGCTGAGGCGTTCGGCTCAAAATGGTACTTGGCCAGCAAGGCCTCAATCTGCTTTCGCTTCTCTGGATTGACGCCTTTTTTGTCGTTCAACACCCGCGAAACCGTACTCGCCGATACGCCCGCTTCTGCAGCGATATCATATATGGTCATAATCTGCCTTTCAACCTTTCTTGCACCTCATATCATTCCAAGTTCAGTTTTTATATTATTATAAGCGATTTCAGGGATGATTGCAAGCTTGTTTCACCGTGCCCACCGGTCCATCCGCAGGCGCAGCGGACCTGGCGTGGGGATTCCCTTTGAAAATATTGTGTAAATTAGATAAATATTTCGTGCAAATTTAGCGAATGAGCAATATTGCAAAGTGTCCGGCACCCTGTTATAATTAGTGTGACAAAGCTGCAATCGATTGCAGCTTTGAATGATGGAAAGGAGAAGTCTCCTAATGTATAAATTTGTTTCATTCTTCGGAGAGCATTCCCAGCTTTTTGACGAACTCAACGAAAAGGCCCAGACCTATGCCCTGAGCAAGGGCATAGAGTACGTCTGGGTACCCCAGACCCCCTATCAAGTTGAGGATGTCATTGCCCAGCTCAACGACGCGGACGCGGGCATGATCGACGTGGAGCCCTACGACGAAAAAGTTTTTGGACAGCTGAACGACCGCTGTAAGCTGCTAGTCCGCTTTGGCGTGGGCTTCGACAAGGTCAATCTGCTCGACGCCACGGCCCACGGCCTGGCCATCGCCCGCACCACCGGCGCCAACAAGACTGGTGTGGCGGAAATGGCCTTGACCATGATGCTTGCCGCTGGCCGCCAGATGATGCTGAACCGAAAAACCGTGGCCTCCGGCGTCTGGGAAAAGAACATCGGACATGAGCTTCTGGGCAAGAAGGTTGGCATTCTGGGCTTCGGTAATATCGGCGTCACTCTGGCCAAGCTGCTGACTGGCTTCGACTGCGAGGTTGTGGCCTACGACACCTATCCCAACAAGGCCTCGGCAGATAAGCTGGGCGTCCGGTTCACCGATCTAGAGGAGATATTCACCACCTGCGACGTGATCAGCGTCCATCTGCCCTACACGGCAGAGACCGACCATCTGATCAACGCCGAGGTGCTTGCCAGGATGAAGCCCAACACCATTGTGGTCTGCACCGCCCGTGGCAACATCGTGGATGAGGACGCCCTCTATGACGCCCTGAAAAACCATAAAATCGGCGGCGCAGGTCTGGACGTGTACGCCCTGGAGCCCCTTCCGGCGGATTCCAAGCTGATCGAGCTGGACAACATCATCCTCACGCCCCACGTCTCCAGCCAGACCTATGAGTCCATCTGGGCCACCTACAAAAAAGGCGTGGACATTGTAGCGGACTTTTTCGCTGGCAAACCTCTGGACCAGGGCGACCTGCTGAATCCCGACTACGCCACCAATCCGCGAAAATGAAGCAGTATGTGATTGGCCTGGACAACGGTGGCACCATGACCAAAGCCGCCTTGTTCGACGCAGAAGGTCATGAACTCCGGGTGGCCTCCCTGAAAACGGACATATTCTCCCCCCGGCCCGGCTACTGCGAGCGAGACATGGAAACCGTCTGGCAGGCAAATTGTGCCTGTATCCGCAAGGTGATCGGCGAAATATCCCCGGAAGAGGTCATCGGCCTAGCTGTCTGCGGCCACGGCAAGGGTCTCTATCTCTGGGGAAAGGACGACCGCCCGGCCCATCCGGGCATCGGCTCCACGGATAACCGGGCCTGGTATGTGGTGGAGCGGTGGTATCAGGACGGCACTTTTGAGCGGGCCTATCCCCAACTCTGCCAGCAGCTTCTGGCCTGCCAACAGGCTGCATTGCTGCGATGGATGAAGGATAACGAGCCGGCGGTCTACGCCAATATGCGCTATGTGTTCTCCGTGAAGGATTATGTGCGGTTCCGTCTCACCGGCGAAGCCTACTGTGAGGCCACCGACATCTCCGGTTCCGGCCTGATGGACGTGAAAAATGGCTGTTTCAGCCGGGAGCTGCTGGAGTTGTTGGGCATCGGCGAGGCCTATGAAGCGCTCTCCCCCATAAAACACTCCAGTGACCCCTGTGGCACCATCACGGAGGAAACGG
>CAZGOQ010000202.1:0-2618 GCA_964527315.1 uncultured Oscillospiraceae bacterium
TCCGCCGCTGCGGCACCATCTATACCGCCGACGGCTCCCCCCGCATCGCCTATCAGTGGACAGAGCCTGAAAACAGTTAAAAGACCGATGGCCCAAGCGACATATGCCGCTTGGGCCATCGGTTCTGTTTCGTGTCTCACCGGTCACTCTTCTCTCTGTTGCACCTGGCGCAGAGCATTTGGCAATTTTCCGCGTTCGTTCTGCCGCCCTTGCTCCAGGGGGTGATGTGGTCGGCCTGCATTTCGCTGATCTCAAAGAATTTACCGCATCTCGGGCAAATGCCCTTCTGCCGTTCATAAGCCGCCCGCTTCATTTTGGGGGTGAATGCGCGAATGTTTAAATGCTTCTCATTGCCGTCGAGCAGATATTCATATACGCCTGAATTTTTTGTCACATCGTCGTCTTCCATCAGCTCGGCAATACGGCGTTCCAGCTGCTTGGGATCATAGCTGCCGCCGCCGAATCTGTTGTAAAAAACGCCCCAATCAAGGCCCTTCATCTCCCGGCGGTACACTGGAAATGTGGCCCGAACCCAATTGATTACGCATTGGAAGTAGAGCCACAGCTCGTTGCAATTTGTGTCATGCTGATGCTTCGCCATGTAATCTTCGATTTCCATACCGTCGCGTTCGGCAATCCAGCGGATTGCCGTTTCCAGATAGCTTTGGCGAATTGCGGAGCCGTTCAAATATTGATCCGCGATCTGATAGGCCGGGCAGCCAGTCTTACTGAAGTACCGCTTAGCTTCGGTCAGCCATTCGCCTGTGTAGACTGCGTTGCGCAGCTCCTGCGCGGTGAGCTGCTCCCCGGCGATATTGATGATTTTAAACCAGTCCAGCTTTTCCCGGTCTGTCCCCTCGCAAATATAAATCATCAAAGGATAGTTTAAGATCTGTTCCCGTTCCGCCTGGGTCAGATTGGCAAATCCCAGATGGTCGATGGAAAAGTCGCCGTTGACATATTGGCAGATACTGATGGTTCTCTGCTGCCCGTCAAGCACCTCGAACGTCCCATCGTCACCCTTCACCCAATACATCACATTGAGCGGAAAATTTTTCTGAATGGTGCGGATGACCTCATCCCGCTGCCGGTCTTTATAAATAAATTCCCGTTGGAAGGCGGGCCGGATATTCAACCGTCCGCCATAACCCACAACACCGTTTTCGGCACTGTCCCTGTAACCGTCAGCAACCTCTCTGACCGGAATTTCAAACAACTTGATTTCCATTTGTATCCCTCCTTTTAATCACAATCCGGTCATAGAGACGATGATACTTTACGCCGCTTGATAACGATCCTGTCGTAGAGGCAACGGTATAATAATTGCTGTCTGTCTGTCTGTCTGTCTGTCTGTCTGTCTGTCTGTCTGTCTGTCTGAGTTTAGCCGATCCATTTTCTATGTCAACAGGCAAATAAAACCGAATCCCACCCGAAACATAGCTTCCTTTAGGTGCAATTTCGGACATGGGCCGTCCCAGCCATCGGCTGGAGCCTATAATTTCAAATTGGTCTGGGTTATATTTAAACAAAAATGTGATTGGTACTCCCATTTTTTCATAATAATCACAAGGAATATCTGCAACCTTAGAAACCTCAATGGCATCATAATTTGCATATTTAGGATATTCTTCTTCACTATACGGTTTATATAGAATCAATTCTTCATGTCGCTTTTCAATATCAATATTTGTATACCAACAGATATTTCCCATACTGCGGTATTTGGTTCCATTTTCTTCTCTGTATCGTGTTGCCCGCGGCTGGAAATAAGCCGGGACTGTAAATTCCATGTCTCCGCAATGATAGCCCAACCAGACTTTGTTTTGCTGTAATAGGGAAAAAATTCCTTTGTAAGTCACGCTATTTTGAGTCCCAATAATAATAAATTTTTTATCATACTCCATTAACTGCGCCACATATTCCCGGAACAGGGAAAAAGGGGGATTGGTTACGACTACATCCGCCTGTTTCAGCAGCTCCACACATTCCTGGCTGCGGAAGTCCCCGTCCCCATCCAGCAGGGTCAGAGCATTTTTTTGGTTGCGCAGCAGGTGTTCCACATCGGCAAGGTCAATGCGCCCGTCGCCGTTTTCATCCGTAACTTCCGTGATCTCCACCTTGTATGGCTTCTTGCCGTTTTCCGCCCGGCCAAATACCTCTTCTCCGCCGAACAGATCCAGCTGGGTATAAACGATCGGCGATGTGGCGTAGCAGGTGGCAATCAGCTTTTTCAGCCTCAGTGCATTGAAATTCATCGCAAAGTATTTAAAGAAATTGCTCTCAAAGGGGTCATCACAGTTGCAGAAAACCACCTTGCCGCGGAAAAAATCCCGGTAATGCCGAAGTTCCTTTTCAATGTCGGATAATTGGGTGTAGAATTCATCCTGCTTTGCTTTGGCTGCCTGATTCAGCGCTGTGTTTTTCGCCATATCGTTTCCCCCTGTCTGTATTTCTGCCGGGGGCGCGGCCATCCCATGCAGGGATGGCCGCGCCCCCGGTTGAATCGTCTTATCCTCTCCTGTTGTCCGTCATGGGGATCTCGCCCAGCTCGCCGGAGGCCATGGCCGCCGCCACCCGCTTTACATCGGGGATGGAGTCGGCGGCGCCGGGGGACTGGA
>CAZGOQ010000203.1:0-2617 GCA_964527315.1 uncultured Oscillospiraceae bacterium
GGGCAGCGGACGGGAAACCCTCTTGCGGCATTTTCTCAGATATGCTATGATAAATAAAAACATTTGGAGGCTGCAAGCGTGGCGATTTTGAAAGATATGATTGACCGGGTGACCTTTTCGGAGGTTTGGGCGCTGCTGGGGAAAAACAAATCGGAAATGGCGCAGTATGAAGAAGCGTATCAGTCCATTTTCTCAGAAATGCAGACGGCGGAGCCGGCAAAAAATGCGGTAAATATGACCATTCGCTTTGTGATGGAGGAGCCGCAATGGGAATTTTATTTCGGCACAGAGGAAGAAGAGTCGGAAGAGCCGGAAGAAGGTCCGGTTTTGCAGGTCTACGGCTTTATACCCGGGGATGAGGAGGGCTATGCCATCGGCCTGAAATCCCCGGAAGAAATGGTTGGTCTGGACATTGACCCGGAGACTGAAAAGAACTACAAGCCGGCGGAGATCGTCGCCCACGTCCTGGCGGAAATGACCTACAGTTCCACCATGGCGTCCAGCGCCTACGGCATGGAACAGGACATGGCCGGGGGCGGCCTATTGGCATCCCAGACCTGCATGGAGGGAGACATTCAGAATATCGATCTGGACAAGCTCCGGGAGGAGTTGGGGGTGCTGCCCAAGCCGGAGGAGGATTATAAGGAGAAATACGGGTTTTTGTTCTGACCCAAATCGGCTGTCCCTGTAATTGCAGGTCGCGCTGCGGTAGTTCCCGCAGTTGGAAAGAGCCGCAGATCTTTTTTCACGAATGAAAAAGGACCTGCTGCAAAATAGATTTTTCAGAAATTTGATCTGATATGGAAGCGGGAGAAACCACAGGTTTTGTGATTTCTCCCGCTATTTCCAATTTTTTACGCAGACTTCTTTTGCTACCAGTTCAGTTTCCGCTGGAGAAGCTTGATTCCTTCCATAATGGGAATAATACTGATCGCCAGCCCCAGCGCCGTGAAATATTCCGCCGGATTGATATGCTCGAACCCGAACGCGCTCCGCAGGAACGGCACATAGATCACAGCCGTGGTCAGAATCAGGCTCAGCGCCATGGCGCCCCAGAGCCATTTGTTGTGGCTTTTCAGAGAAAAGACGGAATGCCGCCGGGCGCGCATATTGAAGGAGTGGAAAATCTCCACCATGGACAGGGTCAAAAAGGCCATGGTCACGCCGTCGGCGCTGGCGGCGATCTCCCAGACGCCGCTTTCCATAAAGTGGCCCAGGAAATAGGATAGGAGCGTCAGCGCTGTGACCAGCACGCCTTGGATCAGAATATCCAGCCCCAGGCCGCCGGAGAAAATACCGTCAGATGCATCTCTTGGAGCGCGGCGCATGATGTCCGGCTCGCCCGGCTCCAGACCCAGCGCAATGGCCGGGAAACAGTCGGTGATCAGATTGATCCAGAGCAGATGCACCGGCTCCAGAATCGTAAAACCCAAAAGGGTGGCAATGAAAATTGACAGCACTTCCGAGAGATTGGAAGCCAGCAAAAAGCCGATGGCCTTCCGGATGTTGTCATAGATGCGGCGTCCTTCCGCCACGGCGGAGACAATGGTGGCGAAGTTGTCATCCGAGAGCACCATGTCGGCCACATTTTTCGTCACATCTGTACCGGTGATTCCCATGCCAACGCCGATGTCCGCAGACTGAATAGAGGGCGCGTCATTGACGCCGTCGCCAGTCATGGCAGTGATTTTGCCCTTTTGTTTCCAGCCATTTACGATGCGTACCTTGTGCTCCGGCTGAACTCGGGCGTAGACGGAAAATTCGTCGATTCGCTGGGCGAATTCCTCGTCGCTCAGGTCGTTTAATTCCGCGCCGGTAATGGCGCTTTGGCCTGGCTCCAAAATGCCCAGCTCCGTGGCGATGGCCACAGCGGTGTCCCGGTGGTCTCCGGTGATCATAATGGGCCGGATGCCCGCCTGACGGCACTCCTCAATGGCGGCCTTGACCTCCGGGCGGATGGGGTCGATCATGCCGGAAAGCCCCAGATAACAGAGCGATTGCTCCAGATAGGCCGGCTCCTGATCCCGGGGCGCTTGCGCCCAGATTCGCTGTGCGCCGCAGAGTACCCGCAGGGCCTTGTCGGCCATGGCCTTATTCGCATCTAGAATCTGCTGACGAAGTTCCGGGGTCATGGGCACGGACTCCGTGCCGTTCCAGTAAGAATCGCAGCGGCGCAGAACTTCATCGGGCGCACCTTTGGTAAATTGGAGGATTTTGCCCTCCGGCGTTTCATGGAGGGTGGACATCATTTTTCGTCCCGAATCAAAGGGCGCTTCTCCAATGCGGGGATATTGTTTCATCAAGTCCGGCTTAAGCAGGCCCAATGCCGCGCCGTCGTTGACCAGTGCGCACTCCGTTGGTTCGCCTACAGCCTGACCGTTTTCGTTCAGCTGAGCGTCGCTGCACAACTCCATGGCAAGAGCCAAACGGGGGATATCCTCGGAAACGTGATCGACCACAGTCATTTTATTTTGGGTCAGGGTGCCGGTTTTATCAGAACAGATGATCTGCGTACAGCCCAGGGTTTCCACAGCGGTAAGTTTTCGAATGATGGCGTTGTTTGCGGACATTTTTGTCACGCCGATGGACAGCACGATGGTGACCACTGCGGCCAGAC
>CAZGOQ010000204.1:0-2595 GCA_964527315.1 uncultured Oscillospiraceae bacterium
CGCTTGTGGCCCGACCCAGAATCAGATGAGGTCAGCCCTGTTTGACAGGGGTTGGATACAACCCCTTGACTGCCCATTAGCTCAGGCAGCACGACGGGTCAAGGATGTCGTAGGCACGGCGCAACCGCTTGTCCTTGACGCGGCGGGATGACTGTGCTACTTCTCCCTCTTGCTGGCCGCCTCTCCAGGTGGTCTATTTGTCGTACTCATCCCTGTCACCTTTTCTGCTGTAGATTTTTCGCCTTTTGGAACTTGATTTTTTATTCGCAGACTTCCTCTACTGTTGCATTTACTTTGGGAATTCACGCCCTAAATTTTTCTGGTGAATGTTTGAAAGACCCTTGGGGAAATCAGGAATGAAACGAAATTGTAACGAATTCAGCCGTCCGCCAATGGGTCAAGTTCAGCAATATAAGCAAAAAGTAGGCGATTTGAAAAGAATTTTTATTTGTAGAACGGAGAACGGAAAAATTTTTCATTTTCATTCATTTTGAAAACCGTCATTTTTGAAAGCTTGATAAAATCCGGCTTCAGGGATGGATCCTTCCGGAAGCGGGAATCAGACGTTGCAAAATTTCGAAGCACACATAACAAATTGACGAATTCACGCGAATCGAATGCCAAAAATCGCCGGTCATGCTATAATGCCAGGGCAAGGAGGCTTGGGACACTATGGAGGAACTAAGAATACTAATCGTAGATGATCAAAGCTCGCTGAGAAAAGCGATGAGGGAGGCGCTGAGCGGAGAGGATAAAATCAAAACGGTTGACGAGGCGGCCAATGGGGCAGAGGCGCTTCAGCTGCTTTCAGAGCATAGCTATGACGTTATGATTACGGATATTGTTATGCCGGTGATGGATGGCTATATTCTTATGGAGGAGATGCGGCGCCTTGCGCTTAAGAAGCTGCCCAAGGTGATCGTGGCCACGGCGCTGGCACGGGAGGATTTTGTGATGCGGGCCGTTGAACTGGGCGCTGCTTTTTATATCATCAAGCCATTTGATCCGGAAAACCTGATTGGGCATATTCGGAAAATGACGGGTGAAGAGAAAAAATCTTCTCTGATTTTGAACGGCGGATTTGTTTCCAAACCACGGGCGCTGGATGAAAGGCTCAGCTCGTTGTTCCTGACTGTGGGTATTCCCGCGCATATCAAGGGATATCAATATTTGCGCACAGGGATAAAGCTGGTTGTGGAAAACCCCGATCTGATAAATCGGATTACTAAGGGCTTGTATCCGAGCATTGCCGCGCAATATGGTACCTCCGCCAGCAAGGTTGAACGCGCGATCCGCCATGCCATTGAGGTGGCATGGAGCCGAGGCAGGATTGAGAATCTCAATAATATCTTCGGCTGCCGCGTGTGCTCAGTCGGAGATAAGCCTACCAATGGGGAATTTATCGCCATGATCGCGGAAAGGCTGGAAATGAGCGCGTAGAGGCCATTGGAGCGTGGGAGGCAGTCCGTTGAAAAGTGTCGGCATCGTTTCAAAATGTTTGCATCAACCTGCGGGCCGTGCTATACTGTCCTTATAAATGGAAAAACAGGAGGAACCCCAAATGGACGCAGTAGTACAGCAGGCCGTAGAGAGAATGAGGAAAAACGGCTTTGAGGTGATAGAGGCGCGTACGGCGGGCGAGGCCCGCGAGATCTTGCTGGCGCGTATTTCGGCAGGATGCTCGATCGGCGTCGGCGGATCGGTAAGCGTTCGAGATATCGGCATCCTTCCCGCGCTTGAGGAGGAGGGATGCAGGGTATACACCAGCTGGGGAGCGAAGCCCGAGGATGTGGCGGCGATTCGCACGAACAGCCGAAATGCGGACGTTTACTTGTGCTCGGCCAATGCGGTGACCCGAACGGGCAAGTTGGTGCTTGTGGACGGAATTGGCAATCGTGTGGGCGCCGTCTGTGACGGTCCGCGTGACGTCTATTTTGTCGTCAGCCATTCCAAGGTTGTGGATGGAGGTATCAATACCGCTGTGGCTCGGATTAAAAAGACGGCCTGTCCGCAGAACGCGCGCAGACTGGGCATTCATACGCCCTGCGCCCTCACCGGGGTTTGCGGCGGAGACGAATGCGACAACAGTATGTGTCGGCTGACGCTCGCAGTAGATCGCGTACCGCGTGGACGTCATATGATCGTGGTGTTTGTGGAGGAAGCGCTGGGCTATTAACGACAGCGTACGGCATTCGAGAAATCATAGCACATTTTTACAAAAAGCGGATGACTGCGGTCATTCGTTTTTTTGATTGACGCACGCGTCGGCTGCCAAATTGGAATGCGGCAGTTGGTTGTTGCCAATGTAAGGCATGCAGTATAATTCTTATTGGAAGGAGGAACATGCAAATGAAATTTCGAGAAAAATTGCAACTGTTGAGAACAAAGGCACGGATGTCACAGGAAGCGCTGGCAAGCGAACTGAATCTATCCAGACAGTCTATTACGAAATGGGAAACGGGTCAGTCGTTTCTCGATATTAGCAACCTGATCCGATTGAGCGAGATTTTCGGCGTTTCCATCGACCGACTGGTCAAAGAGAGGGTGTATCCCAAATTTTGTGTAAACTCCACACAGGGCGCAAAACAGCGCATC
>CAZGOQ010000205.1:0-2583 GCA_964527315.1 uncultured Oscillospiraceae bacterium
CCGGCGGCATGGAGTGGAATTCCTCTCAAAATATCCGCATATGCGCCCAGGCAGGGCCTGTCAGCTAAAATGAGGATTGTCAGGGCGAACCTCCCTGCCTAATTCGCTGGCGCGAATTTAGATGGGGCTTCCTACCTCACGGCAAGAAGGTTCTTCCTGCTTCACAACAGCAACACCGTCTCCGAGACTGATCTCAGAGACGGTGTTAACATTGGGTGGTTTTACCCATCCGCAGAAGTTCCGACGATATGATGAAAATGGATCTTCGTATTCTGTTGTGGTCTCTCCATTCTCACAGGGATCGCCGGTCACATAATCAAAAATGCATCCTGCATTCAATCCTCCACGCACTTAACGGGATGAATGGCATTGATAATCAGGCAAAAGACAGCGCCGGAAATCATGGCGATAATGCTGGAGGGGAAGTTGGAACTCAATTTTATCATAAACGGTACCTCAAAGCCATAGGGACGGACGTTCATGGTCATGCCTACTAAGGCGCCCAGCACACCAGCAATGCAATTGTTGACATTCCAGGTGGGCATTTTGGTAATTCTGGAGAAATCATAGTTCTTTTTGTGCAGAATGTAATAGTCACAGATAATGACGGCGGACAGCGGTGGAATGACCACGCCCAAAAAACTCAGGAACGGTACAAAGATGTTGACAACGCCCAGTGCACCGAAGGCTGTGGAGATCAAACCGACGATTGCGGTCAGCTTCCAGCGATCGATCTTCCAAATGCCATTGGTGGCGTTTGTGATACCCAGAACGGACTGATACAAGTTGTTGTCGTTGGTGGTCCAGGTGGCAATGATCAACACAATGGCCGCAATATAGCCAAAGCCCAGCTTGGAGATCAGAACGTCTGTGAAGTTGTTCTCCTGAAAGGCATAGGCGAAAATCGCGCCCATCAGCACAATGGCGATATAACCGATAAAGTAGCCAAGGACACAGCCCTTGGTGGAGTCGCTGGATTTGCGGCTGTAGCGGGAGAAATCCGGAATGCAGGTTGCGCCCACAATAAAGGAGCCGACCACTAACGTAATACCTGCGCCAATGGAGATTTCCTGGCCGATGGCGCCGGAAGAGATGATAGAGGAGGCCGGAACCTTTACAAAGGTCATAATCAGAGCCACGATTACCAGTACAAACAGCAGAGGCACACCGACATTGGAAAGCATCTTGATGCCGCGGTAGCCCACAATAGCGGTAATCATCATGGCAAGACCGCCAACAACGGTCAGAACCGTTTCATTTGGGGTCAGACCTGTGGCCATCTGAACAATTGCCACAGCGCTCTGTCCAAAGAAGGAACACTGATACCCGAACCATCCAAACAGCGATATGGCAATGATAACGCCAAAGACCTTTGCACCTCCTATGCCAAATGTGAAACGGGAGGTCATGGCCGTGGCCAGGTGGGTCTTGGCGCCGACAGCTCCGATGAGACAGCCGACAATGGTCAGAATCCCGGAGCCCAGGACAATGGACAGGACTGCCTTCCAGAAGCCCATGCCCTCAGCTAACTGGCCGCCCAGGGAAAATGCTGCCAGGCAGAAGCCGCAGCCCAGCCACACAGCGCCCTGCTCCAGCCAGCCAAAGCATTTTTCCTCTGGTACCGGACGGCCCTCGTAATCTTCAAGGACTTCTTTGTTTTTTGCCTTTTCTTTCTTGCTCATAATTTTTCCTCCTTATTGTTGAAATACCTGCTTGTCTCCCATCTTTGAGAGGGCAGGAAAGCGACTTTGTGATTCCTGCGGCCCAGTCAGTATGCCGTATTCGCCCGGACAGCGATCCCGCAGATAGGGCAACTCGCTGCGCTGAGCCACAACCCTTGCCCGGTCTACCTGAGCATACACAATGCCCTCATGCTCCTCGTCCAGCTGCGCAATGATGCGGCCTCTGGGATCGCAGACCATGGAGCGGCCTCCCAAACGCAGATCGTGCTCTTCCTGTCCTACCCGGTTCACCGCCATCAGGTACAGGCTGTTTTCCAAAGCGCGGCAGGGCATATTGACCTGCCATAGGTCCAGATCCGGATAACACCATGCGGAAGGACACAGCAGAAGTTCTACGCCCTGAAGGGCCAGAATCCGGGCCACCTCCGGGAAGCCCGCGTCATAGCAGATCATGATTCCGAGTCGGCCATAGGGTGTATCGAATACCGGATAGGCATGGCCCTTTGCAAAATAGAGTTTTTCGCCGCCGCAAAGGTGGTTTTTGTCGTAGACGCCCGCAAGTTCGCCCCCGTCGTCGATGCATACCGCGCTGTTGTAGATTACGCCGGGGATGGTCTTTTCCAGGGCGATGGGCGCTACCACATAGACCCCGTGTTCCTTCGCCGCGTTGCGAAGGGCGGTGATGGTTGGCCCCTGCAGGGTTTGGGCCAGAGTGCTGAACCGGTCTCCCAGAACGCGGAGATTGTAGCCGGTTGAGAAAAGTTCCGGCAGACAGATTATTTTTGCGCCTGCCCGTGCTGCCTCGGATACCAACTCTACTGCGTGAGCGGTATTGGCTTCTACGTCCCCCAATGTTCCACAAAACTGGATGCCAGCGATTTTTACCTGAGTTTCCATATTA
>CAZGOQ010000206.1:0-2579 GCA_964527315.1 uncultured Oscillospiraceae bacterium
TATAGAGCCGGCTGCTGTTATTTTGGGGCTGCCTCTCTTTGTGAGACAGCCCCTTTTATGAAATCACAGTACGTCCGTAAACGCCAGGAACAGCAGGACAAAGGCCACCAGCACCAGAAGAGAGACAATGGTAAAACTCACATGGAAGCTGCCACCTTCTCTTTCATGAGCGGGCACCAGATTGGCCCGGCGCAGGGCAGTGACCAGCGGCTTATAGAGCACCAGGGAAAGGCCTGCGTTGATGCCGCTTTTGATCAGGTTAAAGGGCAGGAACACCGTCGTCATCATGCCCGCAACCACTTCGCGTTCCACGTTCATGTAAAAAGGGGTGATAATGTAGTTCCAGAGCAGCATCATGACGGTCATGCAGATCATGCCGAGGACCAGACCCAGAACAGCGCCCTTCATACTGCGGACCTTTTTATACAAAAGGGCCGCAGGTACGGCGAAGGCGCACGTGGAGATGATGTTCATAATCAGCCCATAGATGCCGGTGGAGGACAGGGTCAGCATTTCGATCAGCGAAACGATGACGGAGATGATCACTGAGGTCATAGGACCGTAGAGGAAACCGGCGATGACTACAACGGCATCCTTCGGGTCATAGCTGAGGAATCCGGCTACCGGCGGCACCAGCTGGCCAATCAGCATGGCGATGTAACTGACAGCGCAGAGCATGGCGGTGACCACAATTTGGCGGGTGGTCTGGGAATGGGCGTTTGATACAGAGTTGGTCATAGAAAAAACCTCCTTGATAAAGTCAGAACACCTGAACGCAGCCGTGCAGTCAGGTGGTCACACAAAATCCAAAGGAGGGTGCAACACACATTTTCTTCTATCCAGACTATACTGTCGGTTTTGGAATTTCACCAAATCCTGATTTGGACAACGCCAAATCCTGCGCTTTCACGCTCGCGGACTTTACCGCCGATCGGGAATTGCGGCGTTTGTCGCTCACCCTGCCCTGAAAACATGGTTTATCAGATATTCTGTTGCTGACAGTATAGCAACGCAATACGAAATTGTCAACTACAAATTTTGCTGTACTTTTTGTTGAAATTATGAGATAGTATAAAAGGACACGGCGGCAAGCCGTGTCCGGAGAAAGTGTCAGGTGGAAAGAAGAGGACGCAGGAAGCCGTTTTCTCCGCCTCGGGTCAGTTCCCCGCCAATCAGCTTGTCCTTGTAGACAAGGAGTGTGGCATAGACCGGGTCGGCAGATTCCTCTGGCCAGTTTTCCACCAGATATACATATTGCATGACCTTTTTGTCCTTGTACTTTTTCAGTTCAAAGCCCTGAGAGGATTGCAGCTGGGCATACCGCTCATAGACTTCGTTCCACTCCTTCGGAATCAACACCTCCTGTGTCCGCACCGGCGGTTCCGAAACGGTGTAGCCGCAGGATGCCAGAAATTCCACCCGGGCCTCCGGCGTCGTGAGTTTCGTACCGGCGGCAGTCGTGATGGAGGTGCCGGTGTTTCGATTTGCCAGAAAAACCAGAAGCAGTGTGATCGCTGCCGCTGCCGCGATGATGGCAATAAGTTTGGTTTTGGATAATTTCGTTGTAAAAATAACCATGTGGATTCCTCCTATACGGATTGCGGATTTTCCGCTTCTGGGACAGTCTATTCATCCGGGGGACAAGGTAGAACAGAGAAGGTGATTTTTATGCGGCTGGATAAATTCCTGTCGGAAGCTGGAGCGGCCAGCCGGCGGGAACTGAAACGTATCATTAAAAGTGGACGTGTGACCGTAGACGGGCGGACGGTGGCTTCGCCGGACATGAAGATATCTGAAACAGCGAAGATCCAGCTGGATGGTGTGGTCGTAACGCTGCAGCGGGGGATCGTTGTAATGCTCCATAAACCGGCGGGCTATGTGACGTCTACTGCGGATCCGAGAGACCGAACGGTGATGGAACTGTTGCCGGAGGAATTCAGACGGCTGTTCCCAATCGGGCGGCTGGATAAGGACACAGAGGGGTTGCTGCTGTTTACAGATGACGGCACACTTGCCCACCGGCTGACGGCGCCGAACCGTCAGGTGGAAAAGGAATACTATGTGGAAACAGAGACGCCTGTGGAGAAAGCGGATATTTTGGCCTTCGCGGAGGGCGTGGAACTCCGGGACGGGACCCAATGCCTTCCGGCGGAAATGACCGTCAGCGGGAAGGGGTGTATGGTGACACTGCGGGAGGGGAAGTATCATCAGGTTCGCCGGATGCTGGCCGCCCGGGGGAAATATGTCACATACCTCAAACGGGTGCGGGAGGGTGCGCTGATTCTGGGGGATCTTCCCATCGGGCAGTGCCGGGTGCTTTCGGCAGAAGAGAAAAAATTGCTGTTGTGATTTTTCACAGAAATCCGTCTTTTTTTTCGAACAATAGTCAGATTTCACAAAGGATTTCGAAAACCTTTGGTAAATCAGATACTATACAGATGGATTTTCGTGTGATAAAATAATCACATCTTATTTCAGAAAAGATAAATGGGGGTATACTATGTCCAGCGTATCAATGAAGCATATTTATAAAAAATATGCTGGCGGCGTCATTGCCGTAACTGACTTCAATCTGGAAG
>CAZGOQ010000207.1:0-2576 GCA_964527315.1 uncultured Oscillospiraceae bacterium
TCCGGCAGCGGCTCTGGCAGATTATCCTCAATCAATCCGTTAGCCAGTTTATGCGCTGCATAGACGCTCATTTCACCGCTGTCAATCTTTTCCAGAAGATCCGGCCGCTTATCTGCGATATCTTCTACCCTACGCATCTGGGTAGCGCTTGTGAAACCGGCTTCCCTGGCCAGAATATCCCTTGTCCTTCCTTTCTGGGGGTGTGGCCAATTGGCCACACCCCCAATTTCATCGGGGTCAGGCGCTTCGCCCAGCTGGAGGTTCCGCCCCGCCTTCCCATAGAGCGACATTCTCTGTTTTGCCTTTTCAGCAATGATTTCTTTCAGCTTGGCCATATGGCCCAGGCGTTCTTCCATCGTAAACTCTTTCCGTTCCTCGTTCTCCGCCACCTCAATTCTGAGCTGCTCTTCCGCATCCACGGCTGCCACCACTGTGGCCCGGATCGTTTCCCACCCGAGCATCCGCCCGGCGCTGATCCTTCTCTCACCGGCCAGCAGGAGGTAACCTCCCCCTGACATCTCCATGACTGTGACAGGATTGATCAGCCCGTGATCCCGGATGCTTTCTGCCAGGCTGTCCAAATCCCCCTCATCCTTACGGATTCGTCCGGCTACCTTTATCTCATCAATCCTTATTTCATCTGTTCTCGTTTCCATATTTGTCCTCCATTTCTGTGATATATAAAATCACATCTACCCGATTATTTCGGGCGGCGCATATTTATGCGCCGTTTATGCGCCACCCTGCAGCTGACTGCTTACTCTGCGTCCTTCCATTCCAGCTTAAGACGTTTTCTGGATTTTGAGCCAAGCCCCTTGTTATATGCTTCGACGATCACAGCACAGAGCGTGAAACGCATGCTCGCGCGGAAGATTGCGTTGCGTCCGCCGCGCCCTTCCGTCCTGCGTTCGTATTCATAGCGGATCGCTGACGGCAGTTTCATGTAGAGTCGCGCCGCAAACTGCTCCGGCGCGACTTCCGCCCAGAAACGGGATGCGAACTCCGCAATGCCCACAAGCATCTCCTTCTGGATTACTACCGTGTCGCTGGGCCACGTTTCAGAGATGTACGCAAACGTCCTGTCCAAAACGGTGAAGCCATGGATCTGCACAATGCGGCTCAGTGTGTTCACCGCAGCAATCCTGTGCGGCGCCGTCTCCCTCGCCACGGTATATCCATGCTTATCAAGGATGGCCTTGATCGTCAGGTAATGAGGATCCTTTGCACAGACTCCTGCGTGGAACCGATCAATTGGCCGGAGCGCCGCCACGTTCTCATTCTGGAACCGGAAATAGTCCGCCTCCTGCTCAGGCGTCAGTCCGGAAAGCACCTCCGCATGAACCTTCTCAATGCCCAGCTTTCTCGCCGCCGCTACCCGATGCTGCCCATCCAGCACAGCGAAGATTCCATTCCCACGGTCGCTTAAGAGTACTGCTCCCATCTTCTCCGGCTTGAAATCCAAGGCGATCCTTGACGCCCTTAGTTCCTCAACAGGCCTCTGATACTCTCCACTGACGATCAGTTCAACTGGGATATCATCATATCTGTAATTCATAAAAACTCCTTTCCGCCGCTACCCTGCGGCTGTAAATATAATTAATTTGCACTTGCCAGTTCACGCCGGTCCTTCCTTGCAAAATAGAACTCGCACCATTTGATTGCTGTCAATGTGTGCTCCCTGCTGTTTGTGTACCAGCGGTTCGTTGCCAACAGTGCGGAAATCCTGCGGTCAATGCAGTAGAGATTTTCAATCTCCAGATTTTCATGGTTTCCATCAAGGAAAATAACCATCTTGCCCTCCGGCACTTCACCGTAATGATCCTGCCAGACCTTCTTCTGAATTGGCATCCAGTACGGTTCCTCATAGCCGCTGCAATACTGAGGCCCGTCCATCAGCCTGACCTTGATATAAGTGACTTTATTTGATGTCGCGCGGATTGTCCCAACCGGAAGCTGCTCCTTGTATGTCACGTTTCCAAACTGTGTCAGATTCTTCATGCCCTTAAGCCCCAGCCTCTTGCTGCAAAGTTCCCTGACTGCGCTTGCCTTCCTGCCCCTGCCGAATACGGCGTTGAGCCGTTCCGTCAGGTCTGTAAATTCCTCTGCACCCTCATAATTCTGTCGCAGCCAATCGATCTCATCCTCAGTAAAGTGCATCGCGTTTTTCTTACTTGCGATCTTCAAACCAAGACGGTTTACGGTATACAGATTCATGGCATTCGCAGTCTGTCTTGTCCCGAAACGCTCGTTGAACCGCCACGCCAATTCCTCGTATGAGCCGCACTCGCCAGCAACTTCCCTGATAAAGGCAACATGGTCATCCTTATACTCCATGTCCTCCCACCACCTTTTCAATCGTGCTCTCACGGAGCTTGCCCTCGGCGATCAGCTTATCTGTGCGCAGGATCACGTCAGCGTTGTTGATCATCTGTTTGGCAAGCCTGGCGATCATGTCAGACTTCTCGTTCTCCTTCTGCCGCTCCTCGCTGTCCATTGCCAGGTCATTGGTGATAGCAATCCGCTCACCTAAAACTTTCTGCAAATCATAAAGTGTCATATTATGCGTCCCCTTTCTG
>CAZGOQ010000208.1:0-337 GCA_964527315.1 uncultured Oscillospiraceae bacterium
CCAGAAATGCACGCGTGCTGCGTTCGGCTGCGCGATGAATTTATAAAATTATAAAAAAGAAAGGAAAATGAATTATGAAAAAGTTTGTTTCGATGCTGTTGGCGATTACCATGATGTTATGTATGTTTGTCGCCTGCGGAGACAGTGAATCCGTCTCAGCAGGATCGTCCTCCATATCGGAGGCGTCGACTACCGTCGAGGAGAGCGTCCCCGTCGAGGAGAGTTTTCCTGTTGAGGAGAGCGTTCCCGCTGAGGAAACTCCTTATATGCAGGAAGAGGTAGCGGCGCCAGCCGTGGAGGAGGTAGACCTGAGCGGCAAAAAAGCGGCGATTATCGT
>CAZGOQ010000208.1:347-2521 GCA_964527315.1 uncultured Oscillospiraceae bacterium
TCACGGTGGAGGCCCTTCAGACGATCTGCGATAATTTCATCACCTATCTGAAGGAGTATGGCGTTGAGGCCGACGCCGCCTCTGCGGATGTGAGCATTCCGCGATATATTGAACTGATCCAGAACTACGTAGCGGACGCTTACGACATTCTGGTGATTATCCCGCTGGATGCTACTGGTATTGAGGATGTTGTTACACAAGCACGGGAGGCCGGCACACAGGTGGTCATCCTCTCAACTTATCCCTCCTATGAGGTGGATGGAGGTCTGGTCTGCGATTATGAAGCCACCGGCTATGCGGTTGCCAATATGGCGCTGGCGTGGATGGATCAGACCTATGATGCGCCTGCCGCAGACAGCGTCGGATATGCAGTAGTTGCTTCTGAAACGCCGGAGGAATACAAACTCTGCAAAGAAGCCATGATCTCTACCATTGATGATAACGACGCAGGCTATGTAGCCTATGTCAGCGGCGAAGAAGTGGGTGGTTCCGTGGATGCTGGATACAGCTTTGCGCAGGAGGCGCTTACTGCGGATCCCAATATTCGGATTTTCGTATGCAATGAACCGGACTCTGCAAAGGGCATTGACAACTATCTGATGGCCCAGAGCGACATCGACCGCGATGAGTATGCCGTATTCGCGATCAATACGGATGAAACTGCAGCCCAGCGCGTAGAGCAGTCCAAGACTGGCGAGTCTGTTCTTCGAGGACTGATCCCCTATGGCAGCGATGATACCGGCCTGGTGGCATCGCAGATTGTGGTAGCGCTTCTGTCCGGGGCACAGGCCTCTCCCTACTGGGTCCACGATGAAATCTTTACCAACAACAGCTTCGGCTGGGAGTACACTGCAGAATAAGTATCAAAATCCAATCATTTCCGGCAGAGCGACGAAAGCCGCTCTGCCGGTCAATAAGGTGGTGATGAGTCGTGAATGGGACGGAAAAAGATATCATACTCTCCATGCGGCATATTACAAAGGTTTATCCTGGCGTGGTTGCACTAAACGATGTGTCTGTGGATTTTATCCGCGGTGAAATTCACGCTCTGGTGGGAGAAAATGGAGCAGGAAAGTCCACGCTGATCAAAACAATGACAGGAAGCATTACGCCGGAGGAAGGCACAATCATTGTGGATGGAAAGGAATTTCCCCATGGGATCACTTCGGCCGAAGCCAGAGCCTGCGGAATTGAGGCAATCTATCAGGAATTCAATCTGGTGGATGCGTTAACTGCGGCTGAGAATATCTGTCTGGGGAAAAAATACGGCAGGTTTATCAATCAAAAAGCCATGAATGAGGCGGCGCAAGCAGTCTTTGATCGGTTTCAGATTGATATATCCCCTAAAGCGCTGGTACGGGATCTATCCAGTGGGAAGCGGCAAATTGTGGAGATTGCAAAAGCCATATCCAAGGGCGCCCGGCTTTTAATTATGGACGAGCCGACCGCACCGTTGAGCAATGCGGAGATCACGGTGCTGATGGACATGATCCGTCAACTGAAATCAGAAGGTGTCACGATTCTCTATATTTCCCACCGGCTGGACGAGATATTCCAAATCGCAGATCAGGTCACTGTATTTCGGGATGGAAACTATGTGGACACAAAACAGGTTTCTGAAACGACCCGCAGGGAGTTGATCGCGTTGATGGTTGGCCGCGAGTTGACAGAAACCTATCCCAGCAGGCTGACCCCGCCGGGCGATGTGGCGCTGGAGGTGGAAAATCTCACCGGCAACGGTGTAAAAAATATCACATTTGGCATTCGTCAGGGAACCATTCTGGGCGTGGCCGGGTTGGTGGGTTCTGGCCGAAGCGAGATTATGAAGGTAATCATCGGCGCGGAGGAAAAGCAGTGGGGCGATATCTATGTGAAGGGAAAACATGTGGATATTAAGAACCCAAGGCAGGCGCAGACGATTGGAATTGGCTTGGTGCCAGAGGATCGGAAACGCGAAGGCTGCCTGCTGATGTGTGATGTAGAGACGAATCTGGGCTTCAACTGCATTGAGCGCCTTTCCAACGGACCCGTGATCGACCGAAAAAAACTCCGCGAGACAGCGGAGTACTACCGGGATGCGCTGAGCATCAAGGTGCCATCCCTGGATCAGAAGGTTCTGGCACTGTCAGGTGGAAATCAGCAAAAAGTGGTCATCGGAAAGACGCTGGCCGCTG
>CAZGOQ010000209.1:0-847 GCA_964527315.1 uncultured Oscillospiraceae bacterium
TGGTCATCCGCTCCCGGATGACCCGCTCCATGCGGGTGAAGCCGATGCGGAACTGATTCTGCAGCAGCTCGCCCACACAGCGCAGACGGCGGTTGCTCAGATGATCGATGTCATCGGCGGAGCCGATGTCAAAGGCCAGACAGTTCAGATAGTTGACAGAGGCCAGTATATCGTCCACGATAATGTGCCGGGGCATCAACTCATCCCGCCGCTCCCGGATGACATCCAGCAGCCGGTTCTTCGGCGTCTCTGCCAGAATCTGCCGCAGCACTTCAAAGCGGACTTTTTCCGTGATGCCGCAGTCCGTCTCCGGGTCGCAGTCCACAAAGTGATCCAGAGGCACCATGCCGTTGGAAAACACCTTGACCTGGGTCCCGTCCACATCCACTACAGCCTCGTTCACACCGCAGGCAGCGATCTCCTCCGCTCTGGCACGGGTCAGCTTCTCCCCCGCCTCGGCCAGCAGTTCACCCGTCATGGGATCGGCTAGGGGCTGAACCAAGGTCTGACCCTCCAGCCGGCGGCCCAGATCCAGCTTCTTATTAAACTTATACCGCCCCACCAGGGAGAGGTCATACCGCCGGGGGTCGAAGAACAGATTTTCCAGCAGGGTGACGGCGGAATCCACCGTGGGCGGCTCACCGGGGCGCAGACGGCGGTAAATCTCCAGCAGTGCCTCTTCATAGGTTTTGCTGGTATCTTTTTCCAGCGTAGCCACAATGCGGGGGTCCTCGCCGTACTTCTCCAGGATCTCCGCATCGGTGTGTAGGCCAATTGCCCGCAGCAGGCAGGTGATGGGGAGCTTCCGATTCTTGTCGATGCGGACATAGAAAATGTCGGACAGGTC
>CAZGOQ010000209.1:857-2510 GCA_964527315.1 uncultured Oscillospiraceae bacterium
CGGTTTCATATTCCAGCCAGGCGCCCCGATAGGGGATCACCGTGGTGCCATAGGTCAGGTTATCCGCCTTGTCCGCTGTTTTGGAGTAGTACATACCCGGAGAGCGTACAATCTGGGAGACAACTACGCGCTCGGCGCCATTGATAATGAAGGTTCCGCCGCGGGTCATCAGGGGAAAATCCCCCATGAAGATCTCCTGCTCCTTGATCTCCTCGGTTTCCCGGTTGCGCAGCCGCACCCGCACTTTGATGGGAACAGCGTAGTTTACATCCCGGGCCTTGCACTCCTCCACGCTGTACTTGGGGGGATCGTTCATGGTGTAGTCGATGAAGGTCAGTTCCAGATTCCCGCCGTAGTCAGTGATGGGACCCACGTCCCGGAAGACCTCCTGCAGGCCGGTTTCCAGGAACCAGCGGTAGGAGTTCTTCTGCACCTCCAGCAGATCCGGCATTTCAATGATCTCTTCATGCCGTGCAAAGCTCATACGCTTGGTATTGCCATAATAGACTTCTTTAACCATAGACTTTGTTCACGCTCCGTTTTCAGCTTCCGGTGGGGCGGCAGTGTGGTACGCCCGGCTATGTTGATACATTCCGCGCTGCTGGCTTGCAAAATCCGTCCAATTGTGCTATACTTAAGCTGTAGGGAAGTCAAAGGGGCGGATGCTGCGGAAAGCGCACAGCATGGCATATTAACAATTGATTATACTACTATACTTCCAATCTGTCAAGCAGTTTTTGGAAGTTTTTGTATGTGGGCAAAAATCAATAGTAAATGCAGGAAATTTTGAAAAAATTTTTGAAACCTGTTCAAGCGGCGGCAAGCTGCCGATCGAACAGATCGCCGGACGTTTCAAATCCCAAGATTTCGCGTGGATAATGATTGATCCAATCTTCAACGCGCTGAATATATGCGGCGGTCACTTTCCGGAAGTCCGTCCCCTTTGGAAGGAAACGGCGGATCATCTTATTGATATTCTCGTTGGTTCCGCGCTCGTATGCGCTGTACGGGTGGCAATAATAGACTGCTGTGCGTTGCTTCCTCCCTTTTCCAAAAATTGACCGCTCCATCCCGGCGCAGTCCTGGAACTCTGAGCCGTTATCCACTGTGATGCTTTTGAAGATTCTGGGGAAGCGCCGCCCGTATTTCCATTCCAGCCTGTCCAATGCCTTTATGACGCTGGCGGTGGTCTTATCCGGCATCTTGATGACGATTTCCCGCCGTGTCAGCCGCTCGGATAGGACAAGCAGACATTCCTTCGTGTGCTTTTTCCCCTCAACACAGTCCATTTCCCAATGGCCAAAGGTCTGTCTGCTGTTAATTTCCTCTGGGCGGTTCTCAATGCTTTCGCCCTTCGGCGCACGGGAGCCGCGCCGTCTTACTCTCTTATATGGCCGTTTCGCTGGGTCATATCCGCAGGCCGCCAGCCCACATCCAGGTGGTGAACCGCAACAAGCCGGTCCTGCACATTGGTGCCTGCGCCCATTTTCTGGGTGGAGCCGAGCAGCACCCGCACCTGGCCGGTGCGGACTTTGGCAAACAGGTCTTTCTTTTTCGCCTCCGTGTCTGCGTCGTGGATAAAGGCAATTTCCTCTTTTGGAACACCTGCCGCCAGCAGCTTGTCCCGGATGTCCTCATAGACATTGAAGGTGC
>CAZGOQ010000210.1:0-2491 GCA_964527315.1 uncultured Oscillospiraceae bacterium
GCCACATTCACATCCTTATCCAGGGGTAGGATATCGCCTTCGTTTTTCAGCAGCACCATGGACTCTCCGGCAATCTCACGGGCTAGGGCGTGGCCGCCATCATAGTCGAACTCCACGTCGTCTTTTCTGGTTTCCGTTGCCCGAAACGCCAGCGTCAGCAAACGCTCACAGCACTTGTCTAGCGATTCTTCGGACAAATTGCCATCTTGGACAGCTTTGATGATGTCCTGATCCGTGTCCTCTGCGGGCATGGTCAGGTCGCACCCGGCGGCTACAGCGGCAAGGCGGTCATGGGTGGCGCCCCAGTCGCTCGTGACCAGGCCATTGAACCCCCACTCCTTGCGCAAAACGCCATCCAGATACTTTTCGTTGGCGGTGGAGTATATCCCATCGATTTTATTATAGGAAGCCATTACCGTCCAGGGCTGAGCTTGCTTCACCACAGTCTCAAAAGCTGACAGGTAGATCTCCCGCATGGTGCGCTCGTCCATCTCAGAGGATGCGTCTGTCCGGCGATGCTCCTGGTTGTTAGCAAAGAAGTGCTTCAGACTGGCGCCCCGGCCCTGACTCTGAATGCCTTGTACAAAGGCAGCGCCCAGTTCTCCTGCCAGCAGGGGATCCTCAGAGAAATATTCAAAATTACGCCCACACAAAGGACTGCGCTTGATATTGATGCCGGGACCAAGAAGCACATCCACGCCGAATGCCTGGCACTCCCGACCCAACTCCTCACCCATACGGCGCAGTAACCCCCGGTCGAAGCTGGCGGCGGTAGCACAAGCGGCAGGAAAGCACACTGCAGGGATAGCGGAGTCCTCAAACAGAGCGTTGGTTTCACTCGACTCGGTGCGCAGACCGTGGGGGCCGTCACTGGTGCGGACGGAGGGGATACCCAGTCGCTCAATGGCTTTCGTGGACCAATTGTCCTGGCCGGAAGTGAGGCCGGCCTTTTCTGCTAGGGTGAGTTGAGATACAAGCATTTTGATCTCCTGAAATGTCATAAAAAAGTTCTCCCGCTATCAAGGTGTAATAGTGATTAAAGCCATTTTCTGGGCTTGCACCACACTGTAATGACACTGCGAACTAGTTTTTATACCGCGAAGACGATTCACAAAATGCTTTAACCATAGCTCTTTGTAGTAAGGCTGGACGCAAAGAGAATCCGTGCTATTGCAACCATTGATTCCAAAACCCTGAAAATTGTTACAGCCATTGCGGAGCGTGGGATTGACACAAGAAAGCAGTTTCAACCTTCTCACATCCGCACTTTGCTTAAACGTTGTGAAGATAGGATCCTTATTCAGGTTGCCTTTGGATACTCATTGCAAAGCAGCCGGTAGGGCGGTTCATCTTCCTCAATGGTGGGGAAACGACCAACAGGCGGGTTAAAGCGGTTGTCTGTATTGTCATCATTGCACTGACTGACTTCTCCCAGCAGAACAGGACCCGTCCCTTCCTCCACTGCAAAGTCATGGTACAGCCTCTGGGTGACCCAAAGGCTTTCGCCGGGGGTCAGACGGATTTGTGTGCCGGCCGGAACCACCCTCGACCGGCCGTCCATGTGAACCGTAACATCGGATTCGTAGTCAATCTCCTCATTCTCCAGTGCATTGTAGACCCGAATCAACACGTTGCCGCCGCCGCGGTTGATAATATCTTCAGTCTTGAACCAGTGGAAATGGTTGGCAGCCATTTGTCCTTCTTTCAAATACAGCAGTTTTTCCGCATAGACCTTGGGGTACTTTTTAGCGTTGGTTCTACAGCCATTGCGAATGGTAATCAGGGAGAAGCCAATCTTGTCAAAGTTTCCCAGACCAAAGTCGGTAATATCCCAGCCCAACATACAGTCGCGGATCTCATCATATTCGTGACCTGCGTTTTTCCATGCTTCCGGCGTCATATGGCAGAAAGGCGGCAGATAGCAACGGTACGCTTCGCACATGGCTTCCAACTCTTTCAATGCTCTGTTTATCTCAGAACGCTTCATTATATGGTCTCCTTCAACGATGATTTTCCAGCAGTTTCATAAATCTCGCCAAGTTTTCAGTGCTGGTCATTTTCCTGGCAAGGCGCTGCCAATATTTGGTTTTCCAGCGCTAGCATTCTATGGGTTACAGGAATTCGCAGTGCTGGGCTGCCTTTTGCAGAAACCCTGCCGCAGATGACAGCTGATGGATCATCAGTTCCCGAGGCAGACGAGGCAGCGAATCCACTGGCTCCATGTTTAATACTCCATTGAAATCAACTTCCTTCAGCGCAGCCATAACTGCCACCCAATCTATCAATCCATGCCCTGGCAACAGATGCACATCTGGTCTAATGGGGGCTATACGGCCAAAATTGTCATTCAAATGGAGCGTTCCAAGCCTGGTTCCTAATTGCCGGATTGATTCCGGTACATCCAGGCCACTGATATTGGCATGACCGGTATCAAAACAAGCTTTGACCAGCGGATGATTCAGCGTGTCGATCAACCAGCAAATATCGTCCA
>CAZGOQ010000211.1:0-2370 GCA_964527315.1 uncultured Oscillospiraceae bacterium
GATGCTGTATGCTGCCAACAGCGTCTTCTCCACCGAGGGAGCCACTGGCGCCAGCCAGGCCAAGTTCCCCAAGACCGTGGAGCGGACAAGATCTATGAGCGGGCCGTGGGTGTCACGGAATATAACGCTGTTCGTGGCGTGTATCTGTCCCTGGACGCGGACTCCGTGTGGAACGTGACCGTTGTATCTAACCTCTCCTGTGCGCTGAATTTAGCCATGCTCTAAGCTCCCACTTAAAAGGAACTTCATCGACCAGTTTTTCTCTAAGGAGATTCTGGTATTGCATATACTGGTTTGAATAATCGTCCCATCTGCTCCACGGGATTTTTGGCTTTCCTATATGTAGTGAAGATTCTGCGATTTCAAAAATATAGTTGTCAATTGGCACATGGCATACGCTGCTCAGCTTCTTCATCTCCGGTTTTCCAAAAACGTATAAGTACTTCATGGTCATGTTAATCCATTTCTGAGCTTGTCCGAAAGTGAATATAACACCATGATCTCTGTATAAGTCAACTATTCTCTCAGACAGCTTTTTATGCCACAGATCGTAAGATCTCTGATCAGTGCTTTCTTTACTCCATAAATCATTAACCTGCAACTGAATAACATCCAGAGCTTGTTTTCTAAGATTGTCTCGTTCTTCTTGTTGAAGCCCATTAAATCTCAGAGTCCTGTTCATATCTCTATAGGCACGATTTCCCGAAGCCTGAATTTCATCCTCATAGCTTCCGAAATATACTGCATAGAGGAACTCAAGCGAATCTCTGTCTATTTCAACATAATTCCTTTTCATCAGTCTATCGCACCCTTTCCGCTCAAAACCCACTCATCTAATTCATTTTCCTTGAACTTCCATTGCTTACCAATCTTGTGAGCAGGAATTTCGCTGTTTCCTTTTTTTATCCAGTTTCATACAGAGTCCTTATTAACGCCAAGATATTCTGCGGCTTCTTCTGTGCTTATCCATTTATCTTCCATGATTCATTACCTCATCTCTCCAAGGAATTGAACAGTTTTCAAGCTCTGTCGTTATAACATTTTTGAACGGAGATTTCAAGTGAATATACTGGAATTTATATGAATTTGTATGAATTTACAGTGATCTTTGCCTGTTGCTCAAATCCGATGGCAGAAATTATGTGCTGGAAAAGTTAAAATGGAAGTCTGTAACCTTTTTATTTTGACCTCGGAGCGGATTTAAGCGGTAATTGCTACTACACCCGCAACACTGAAAAAAATAAATATGAGCATAGATGCTGTACTGCAAGGGGCAAACCCCGGCGGCTTCGACGGCATATTCGGCAGCGGCACGAAAGCGGCGGTCAAGGCGTTCCAGACGCCAAAGGGCTGACCGCCGACGGTGAGGCCGGGCAAAAGACTTTCGCCGCGCTGTGGGGATGAAGGGGTATAGCCCGATTGCGGATCGAAATACAATATCAAATGATTCGCGTGCCAAATCTGCGTGCAATTTCCTAAAAAATTGCACACAGAACAATATGTTAAAGCACGATAACGCACAATGGAAAAGCTGCGGAAGCACTGATATACAAAGAAAAATCGGGAATCCCTTGAAAATCAAGGATTCCCGATTTTGGCGGAGAAGGAGGGATTCGAACCCTCGATACCCTTTTGGGGTATACACGATTTCCAATCGTGCGCGCTCGACCTGGCTACGCGACTTCTCCACGGCTGTCGAATTGACATATACAATATGCAATTAAGCCTTATTATTATAATCAACCGACCGGGCAATGTCAAGAATTTTTTTGGCTCGCTGTCAGCGCTGCCGGTTTAGCGCTCGCTGCCGGTTGCGGAGTATATCATGTAATGCGAAAGAGCTAAATAGCTCGGACGCATTATTTTTTACCGAAATTTTCACGAAGGAGGCGGTTGAAGATGGCGGGAGTGTATCTTACCTTCGGACAGAGACGTAAGATTGAACAGCTCCGCGCAGAAAGCAAGACGCCAAGCGGGATAGCGGCGGCTGTCGGTGTGATGGTTCCAACAAACTACCGGGAGTTGCACCGAGGAGAAACAGGTGAACTTGATGAGCACTTTCGCCCAGCCTATAGCGCGGAGGTTGTCGAGAAAGCGTTTCAGATTCCTATGAGAAGCCGGGGACGCAGAAAATCAACGCCTGACCGCCCAAACCTAAAGCAGACGACTCTCCCGGCACAGCCCCTGTCGGCTGCACCGGGAGAGTCATCGTGTGCACTTTACTAGAACAGTTCCCGCACACGGTGTCCAAAAAGATTTGCGCGGCCGGGTTCGTCACATTGCGATGCCACGCCACGATGTAGGTGCGGACAGCAGCGCGGCTGCCTCCCGGACATTGGCATACCCCGGCAGGGTATTTTTATGCCCTTG
>CAZGOQ010000212.1:0-2346 GCA_964527315.1 uncultured Oscillospiraceae bacterium
TGAATTATTATTTGAAGCATTGGGAGGTTGTTCAAATGAAAAAATTGTTGTCCATGTTTATGGTATTGGCTCTCCTGGCAGCTTCGTTCGCTGGATGCGGAGAAACATCCCTCTCGGCGTCCGAAAGCGCGGCTGAACCGGAGCCGGCGGCAGAATCGGTGTCTGAAGAGACTGCTGCCCGTACAGAGGTGGAGGCACCTGAAGCGGAATCGGAGAAAGAAGCGGCCTCCAATATTGAGGACCAGACTGGAAATTTGACGCAGTCCAGCCTAATCCCTGATGTGGAAACAGTCGCTGAACCCGGAACTATCAGCTATCCGCTTACCGCTGAAGATCCTGTAATTACCATTTGGAGTACGGTACCCGATGGACCCACGGCAACGCTGTTTTCCAGCTACAATGAGCAGTATGCCCTGGCCTATGCGGAGGAGGATACCGGTATCACACTGAAATATTACGAGTCTTCCACAGGTGACGAAGCATTCAATCTCATGATCGTTGCCGGCGACTGGTGCGATCTGATCCCAGTGGACTCTAATTATACCGGCGGGCTGGCTAAAGCGTATTCCGATGAGGTTATCATTGACCTGACCGATCTGATTGCTGCCAATGCCCCGGATATGTGGAGCGTTTACTGTGGTGTGGATGATGAGACCTGGGCCAATATGCTGACGTCCGGAATGCTCCTGGCCTTCTATAGCATTGAAGATGAGATCTATACACAAAACGGCATGATGACAAGGGCGGATCTGGCCGCAGAACAGGGTTACAGTTTTGGGGCCGAGTGGACCTTGGAGGAGTTTACTGCCTATGTATCCACGATGAAGGATGCCTATGATATGTCGTATGCCATTGTCCCCACGGCCTCTGCGTCTCTCAGCAATCTCTATTGCTTTGATATGGTTACGATTCCAGATGTTAGCGGAGATGCCACAGATATGTACGTCTATGTCGATGACGGAACGGTGGAAAGCGCATGGTCCTGCGACGGCTATCGGAGTTACATTGAGTGGTTCACCGACCTTTACCAGAAGGGTATTTTCCCCCTTGATTTTTACACGGATTCCATCGACCAAATGGCAAAGGACGCATATATCCTGGCGGATGAGACCATCATCTGGGGTGCAAACGCGGACAACTGCACAGAGCTGGAGGCCAGAGCCGAGGAGGGCAGCGCGTTTGAGGTGGTCGCCGTGCCAAACGTTGTCAAGACGACTGAGGCGGAATGCGATTGGCTGGAGGCGTCCAGTAGAGTATCCACCGATGCGAGCGCGCTGTCGATCAGCAGCAACTGCGATAACCCAGAGCTGGTGGTGCAGTACATGAACTACTGGTTTACTGAGGCAGGTTCGATGCTGTACTGCTATGGCGAGGAGGGCATTTCCTATACGGTAGATGAAAACGGAGACCCTCAGTGGACGGAGCTGATTTATAATAACCCCGATGGCTTTAATGTTGGGCAAGCCTGTAAGCTCAACAATATGTATAATATTGTCAACGGATTTGTGGACTCTGACCGCCTTTTCAACATCTATGCGGAAACTGGCAGCAAGGCAATTGAGATTTGGACCATGGAGAGCGCGTCCAGCGACCATTACTATCCAGATGCGGCCTCTTTGAACACCGAAGAAACGGATAAAATCACCAGTGCGGTGGCAGACCTGTGTACTTATACATCCACGCAGGTTTTGAAGTGGATGATCGGACAGGAAACACTGGACGATGCTGCATGGGAGGCTTATCTGTCTGAACTTGATGCGATGGGAATTGATGATATTGTAGCAGTGTACCAAAACGCCTACGATGAATATTTAGCGGGAACGAGATGATTCCGGCTTATACTGGTCTTCTATAAAACGCAGAAATCGCGTTTTATACCGTCGAAGGCGCGATGAAGGTTGTATGAAACAAGTTTTGGCCGTTCGGAGCAAAACCGGTAACACGCTTTGCGTGATGCCTTTTCCATAAAAGGAAGCATTTTGTGGAAGGAAGGGTTTTGATCTCTCTGGCACCATCCATCTGGAAGGCCGGATAGACGGAAATACCGTCCGACAACCGACGTGACATTTTGATGATTATGGAACCTCTAGGAACCCTGATACGGAAAATGGAATCTTGCCGTTTCCTATGAAAGTGAGCTCTTAGAGGTTCCAGTCAATCCGCTTATTGGGAAGGAAGGTAACGATATGGGCAGGCAACTACAGGAACTGACAGCGCAGTGCAGGAACCTTCAGGGGGCGTAGGCGTGCCGGAATCTAAATGGGCCTACTGAAAAACGACTTCGAGGCCCAGAATTTTAAAAATGAGTAAAAGCCAGCGCCGCAGCCGATAGGCTGCGTTCATGGC
>CAZGOQ010000213.1:0-2272 GCA_964527315.1 uncultured Oscillospiraceae bacterium
TAAACTCCGCACAGGGTGCCAAGCAGTGCATCATATTTTCAAGGCGGCAGCGGCCTACTCGCCCTGGCGTTCTTCCATATCACCTGTTTATGTACCAAGCAGCGGGCCTTAGCACAATCATAATACAACCTTGCGTTCCATGCGCAGCGAACATTTTTCACTTAATTCCCCAGAAAGAATTATAAGCAGACTGGGCAATTTCTGTGGCCTGTTCCAAATTCATACTGTCGAGATTTTCCAGATACTGATTCCACGTCTCATCGTTCAGCTCAGCCTCACCAATGATCCATCTACCTACCTGTTCACTTACATAAGTGGTAATATCAAATATGAGGTGGCTGTACTCTGTTGATTCGTCCGCTGTGTAGCTGAGATTTTTCGCCTCCGGGACAGCGTTATCTGACGTATAGTTTCCCCACACGTTTTCACTCATTGCGTTCAGCGCAGAATCTGAATAGGTAAAGAACAGCGCTTCTGTGAAATATAGCATAGGCGTATACAGGGCATTGGAAACATTACGAATCATCATTGTACCGTAATTAGGGTTGTTCGTGATATATTCTGTATATTGCGGCTCACCGTTTTCATCGTATTCAAACGAAACACCTTCTGTACCATAGTTGCAAATAATCGATCCTTCTTCAGTAAATCCGTAGTTCAGATATTGCAACGCGATTTCCGGGATCTGGCAAGCAGTGGAAATAACCAGCGATGTTCTTCCCAGCAACGCCTTTGGTGTCTTGTAGGAATATGTCTCGCCTTCAGTTTGCACAATTGGCGAATATCCATCGACCTTCTGGCTGTCATCAGAGAATTCAGAATATACGCTGTCAATTAAGTCAGCCATTACGTCTGGAGCCACAGCAATATCGCCATCTGCAAAGACCTGATAAGTTTGCCGCGATTCGGATGTGGTGGAATTATAAAAATCCTTATTTATAACGCCCTCGTTATACAAGTCAATCAACCACTCCAAATAGTCTCTGTATTCCTCACTTGCACAGCCCGCTTCCAAAACGTCACCATCACGCTGCCATGCGATGTCATTACCGTCCATTTCATATCCGACAGTATGGAAGGCACCCACAATATTTGTAGCCAGTGCGGTTGACCCAAGTTCCAGTGTGTACTTTGGGTTATATTTTTTCTTGGCATCTTTGAGGAAAGATGTCAGTTTATCAATTGTGTCAATTCCGTCATAACCCAGTTCCACAATCCAGTCTGTTCGTGCCAGTAATCCGGATTCATAAACGGTATGGTCATTCAACTGATAGATCTGAAGGATCCGATCATCCTCCGTAACCAGAAACTTTTTCGTGTAATCATCCTTCGAGTTCATCACACGGTAATAATCCGGTGCATTTTCCTCTATCATATCGGTTAAATCAATAATAATGTCATCTTCCGCGGCACGAACCGGGCCGCCAACATATCGAGACTCTGAATCTCCCATAAGCGAAAACAAATCCGGGAGATCACCTGACGCGACCATGAGATTGAATGTTTCGTTGACGCTCTCGCTGCTGACCTCCAGGAAATTCAGGTGGACGCCTGTTTTTTCTTCAAGGACCGGCGTGATAGGAGCGTCTCGATATGTGTCAAAGAAAGCGGAGAAAAACATGGACTCAAAAGGTATCCAATATGAAAGCTCCAGGTTATCGCCGGTTAGCGGATAGTCAATAGTAGCCGTATTTTCAACTTCACCTTCATTTTCCTCAACAGGCAGCGAATCTGTCTCAACATCTTGCACTGCGTTCGCCGCTGCTAGTTCGGAATCATCGGCAGTTGATGCTTGAGAAGATATTTCGCTTGCGGCTGCATCTGAAATTTGATCTCCGGCAGATGCGGTCGATGCACCAGATTGCCCGCAGCCTGCCAATGACAGGATTATAAGGCCGATGGCCAAGAGTATCGAGACAGTTCTTTTCGTTTTCGATGTAGCGGCTCGTTCAAGCATTTTCATTTGAATTCCTCCATTAAAAATGATAATACAGTGGAAGTTACATAATATAGCTTCGCAAATACAGTTTAACATATCGACATTTTGTTTAGAAGAATCGTTTTGGAATAAGAGATATTTGTAAGCGTAAAAAACTGAGGTGGGAATTGTCAAAAAGTCCTGACGATTCCCACCTCAGCAATCAGGAATGTACCTGGTGGTTGGGATAGATGCGTTGAACATCGTCGATGCGTTTCCGGTCCAGGCGTTGTCCGCAGCGGTCGCAGTAAGCTTGGAAGCCGCGTTCCAGGGGGATCCTGCAGGCAGGGCAAA
>CAZGOQ010000214.1:0-2182 GCA_964527315.1 uncultured Oscillospiraceae bacterium
GCATGACCCTGACGGCGGATATTATGAGGACTGCAATAAAATCATCGAAAAAATAAAAAATAATCCGCTGCTTGACGGTGTAACTTTTTCAGGCGGTGAGCCGTTTTTACAGGCAAAGCCTCTTTGCTACATTGCGGATGAAGTGAAAAAGTCCGGGCTTAATACCATGGCATATACAGGCTACACGTTTGAAGATCTGCTCAAAGGCGCAAACGAAGAAAACGGCTGGCTTGAATTTATTAACAAGCTCGACCTGATTGTAGACGGACGGTTTGTTTTGGCAGAAAAAAGCCTTGATTTGACCTTCAAGGGTTCTAAAAATCAAAGAATAATTGACGTCAAAAAAAGTCTTGAAGCCGGCGAATCGGTGATTTCAGAATATGACAAGCAATCAAATTAGTCGGTACATACCGGCTTCTTTTGATTGTATTGTTGACAAATATCATTACAGATGGTAAAATATTCACAGTGCATTATTTAAGGAATGGTTATAAATATGGCAAATGCGACAACAAATTTGCTGTTTTCCACGGCGAATATATCGAAAGATGTGTGGTTGGATAACAGCACGGTGCGTCTTGATAAATGGAGAAACGCGAAACAAGCGAGAAATAACACAACAGAATATGGTCCTTTTTTTCCTTCCAACAAAAGACGTGCTGTAGCACACCCTGATCTGATCCGGGCGATGGCACTGCTGACTGGCGAAACGCAAGAAAAATTTTGCGTCTTGAAAGTCGGTACAGCGCATTATGCCGTAGAGACGGCCATAGATTCCGGCACAGGAGATACCCTGCTTCTTACAGTCAGTTTTGGAAATGGACAGGTTTATGCCTGCGAATGCAATCCCGTCACCAATAGGCCGACTGCAGCGCATACCATCGTGTCCAATCAACCATACGATTGTACAGCATATATGTTGGCTGCGATCACATATATCTGGGAGATGGCAGAAGATCCACAGAGCATTTACGCGCAGGTTGGGTTGGACAAAGACACCTGCCTGAGCAAGATGCCAGGGTCAAAAGATTTTGAGGATATTATGAATGGTACAGACATCGATGCTCAGGCGAAGGCTGAGGCAGCTTTCGCAGATAAACTGATCCAGCTTTCTGTAACCATTCAGTTTGGTGTTGAAAACGGAAATATACGTATGACAATCCCCAACAATGGAGATGTTACAATGCTGACCAAACAAACGATCAGCGCGTTGAATTGTCAGGTAATTTCCGGTGACGCGACATCGCCAATTTTCTTCAAGACATCCGGGGCAACAAACGGCACGATGACATTGTCTGCATCTAAGCAAGTCTTTTCCTCTTTTGCTTCCCGATTTTCGTGGACAGAAGAAGAGAAAATGTTGATTCCCTCTCTGCCCGATGATTTCATTGTTCAACCAGAAGCAATGAAAATGGCTAAGTGGTTCGTTTCCTCGTGGGATAACAAACGGCCTATGAAGCAGTTCATGTGGAGAGGCGTCACATCCTATGGAAAGTCCACCGGCGTGGAGGCAATTGCAGCAATGCTTGGTATGCCGCTGGTCCGAATGACTTGTAATACTAAAATGGAAACGCAGGATTTTTTAAGCACCTTCGTCCCGACGTCAGACGCGGACCTTGCAAGCTGTGCGGATGTACCAAAGCTTACATGGGAGGCTATCGCGTATGACCCTGCATCGGCCTACAAAAGCCTGACTGGCGTTGAGAACGATGAAATCTCTCCGGAAGAAGTATTTGAACTCTACTGCCAAAAACTTGTCACGGCGGCTGCAGCGACCTCTGGAGGCACCAGATATAAGCGTGTTGAGTCCAATTACGTGAAAGGCTTGATTCGTGGATATCTGGTAGAGGTACAGGAGGCAAGCCGCATCAAAGACGCTGGCGTCCTTGTAGGGCTCAATGAATTTGACCGTCCAGGCGCAGTAATTCCGATGATCGATGGCACATATGAGCGCCGCAGTGAAAATGCCCTGGTTATTTTCACCGATAATACCGGGTACAGCTCGTGCCGGCCCATTGATCCGTCTGTTCTCCGCCGATTCGCTGTAAGCGTAAAACCTGAGGGCACTAAAAAATCCCCCGAGGACTGGCTGAATTTTTCACCAGCTCTCGGGGGGATTCATTCTTTGAATCAATAGTCTGCCGGTATATTCTCCGGCAGCAGTTGCCTGGCCCAGTGATCC
>CAZGOQ010000215.1:0-2105 GCA_964527315.1 uncultured Oscillospiraceae bacterium
ATGACCATGGATGAGGCGGCCCCTCTGGGGGATTTCTTCATCACCGCCACCGGCTGCCGGGACGTGATTACCAAACAGCATTTTGAAAAAATGAAAGACAACGCCTTTTTGAGCAACGCAGGGCACTTTAACGTAGAGGTCAATGAGGTAGATCTTCGGACCATGGCAAAGCACATATTCCAGCGCCGGGATGAGATCATGGGCTACGAACTGCCGGACGGCAGAACGCTGAATCTGCTGGCGGAAGGCCGTCTGGTCAATCTCGCCTCCGGCAACGGCCATCCGGCAGAGATCATGGATATGAGTTTTGCTATCCAGTCCATGAGTCTGAAATACCTCATGGAGCATCGGAGCGAGATGCAAAGCGAAGTCTATGACGTCCCCGACGAAATTGACGATCTGGTATCCAAAATCAAGCTGGACGCCATGGGACTTCATGTGGACACCCTGACGCAGGCGCAGGTGGAGTATCTCAATGGCTGGGAAGTATGATATCCGGCTGTTCGTCTACGGCTGCCGTCCCTATGACGAACAGGCGGACTTTGAAAAGATCCGGGCGGACACCGGTATGGACATCCAATGGACGGCAAATACCGCTTCCATGGAGAACTGTGAACTGGCCCGGGGGTTTGACGCGATTTCCGTGATCTCGACCCCTCTGCCGGGAGAACTGATCCGGAAATTTTCCTGGGAAGGGGTTCGGATGATTTCCACCCGTTCCATCGGCTACGATCATATCGACCTTGACGCTGCGAAAGCGGTTGGAATGCGAGTCTCCAACACGCCCTACAGTCCTGAGTGCGTAGCGGAGTTTACGATCATGGCCATGCTCATGGCGCTGCGGCAGATGAAACGAACCATGCAGCGGGCGGAACTTCATGATTTCTCCCTAAATGGTCTCATTGGGCGGCATCTCAGTTCCTGCACAGTAGGTGTGCTGGGGACAGGTCAGATCGGGACGCGGGTCATCGAATTGTTGCACGGCTTTGGCTGTGAGATTCTGGCCTACAACCGCCATCTTAGAAAAATTCCCGGTGCAAAAAATGTATCTCTGGATACGGTTCTGACCCATTCCGACATTTTGACGCTGCATATGCCGTTGGGAGAGGATAATTTTCATCTGCTGGACCGCGCTGCTTTTGCAAAAATGAAAGATGGCGCCATTTTGGTCAACACGGCCCGCGGAGGGCTTGTAGACACCGACGCTCTCATTGACGCGCTGGAACAGGGGAAGCTGGGCGGCGCGGCGCTGGATGTGATCGAGGGTGAACGGGGCTTCTACCACTACGACCTGAAAAATGAACAGATCGGACTCCGGCAGATGAGCATTTTGAAGGATATGCCCAATGTAATTCTCTCAGCTCACACAGCTTTTTATACCCGGGAGGGCGTAGGGGAGACCTCCTACCGGAGTGTGGAAAGCTGTGTCCGGGAACTCAGCGGTCAGGAGAACCCCTGGCGTATTATCTGAAAAAGGACGTTTTTTATGAACTATGTATGCAACGGCAGCTACCGCTCCTTTGTATGCCTGGACTTTGAAACCACGGGCTTTTCCACCCAAAAGGATTTTGTAACGGAGATCGGCGCGGTGAAGGTGCAGGACGGGGAAGTAGTGCAGAAATTCTCCACTCTGGTGGATCCGGGTAGACCGATTCCCTATTCGGTGACGGTTTTGACCGGTATCACAAACGACATGGTGGAGGATTATCCGAAAATCGGAGAGATCTTACCGATTTTTCTAAATTTTCTGGGCAACCTTCCGCTGGTGGCCCACAATGCTGCATTCGATGGAAAATTTCTGGAACGAGATCTTCTGCACATTGGCAGAACCATTGACAATCCCATGGACGACACGCTGAAGCTGGCCCGGCTGAAGGTCAAGGGCCTGCCCAGCTATAAGCTGAGTTTTCTGACAGATCATTTTAGTATCCCTCTCAACGACGCCCACCGGGCCTGGTGTGACGCGGAGGCCACCGCGAAACTGTATTTAATGTTACAGACGCTATAAAAACAGGTGCCGTTTCTTTTGGACGGATCAAATAAGAAATTATTTAAAGTATTTCATATGTAAGGAAACGGTGCAGTTCATAACGAGCTGCACCGTT
>CAZGOQ010000216.1:0-2103 GCA_964527315.1 uncultured Oscillospiraceae bacterium
GTGCTGGAGATCAGCAGCGTATCAAAGCGCATGGCGCAGATGGATATGACATGGCATTGTGAAAAAGAACGCTCGGATGAATTGGGAACGCTGGCAAACAGTCTGAACACCTTGGCCCGGCGGCTGACGCAGGCCATGGGAGCGTTGGAGGCCGCCAACGCCCGGCTTCGGGAGGACATCGCCATTTCCCGTACATTGGAAAAGCAGCGGCGGGATTTCTTTGCCGCCGCTTCTCACGAATTGAAAACGCCGGTCGCCATTTTGAAGGGCCAGATTGAAAGCATGACGCTGGGAATCGGCGATTATAAAAATCATGAAAAATACCTTCCCCAGGCACTTGCCGCGGTGGAACACATGGAGCGGCTGATTTGTGAGATTCTGGCCATTACAAAGATGGAATCCGGCATCCCGGAATCAGCCTTTACGGAGGAAGCACTTGCGCCTATTCTGCGGACCTGCATAGCCGAGACTGAACCGTTGGCAGAGGAAAAGGGCATCATGATCGACGCACAGCAGATCAATGAAACCGCCGGCGGCCATATCAGCAGGCAGCTTTTTCAAAAGGCAATTTCCAATATTCTCTCCAACGCAGTCCGCTATTCGCCCGAAGGGCAGCGTGTGACCGTTGCCTTGACAGAGGCCGAATTAACAGTGGAAAACACAGGTGTCACCATAGCGGAAGAGGATCTGCCGTCGCTGTTTACGCCGTTCTATCGTGCGGACCGCTCCCGCAGCCGAAAAAGCGGCGGAAGCGGCCTGGGGCTTTCTATTGTGAAAGCGATCCTGGATCTGCATGGCTTCGTTTGTAGGATTGAAAACGTTGGGAACGCGGTCCGGTTTACCATTTTTCTAAACCAAAACGAAACCAAACCAAACCAAACGAAAACCATAACGAAACCGTCCTTTCGTACCATGGAACCAACCCAAAGAAAGGACGGTTTTATTTATGTCTTACCTGCACCGCGCGGTCCTGTATGTGATCCGCAAAAAAACAAAATCCCTGCTGCTCCTTCTGATCCTACTGGTCATTGCGACCCTGACGCTCTCCGGCGTTGCGATCAGGGGAGCGACGGAGACGGCGCAGCTCAATGTCCGGCAGGCATTGGGCGGCATTTTCACATTACAGCAAAACACCAGCGACCCCAGCAAGTGGGTATCGAATGATGTTGGTCAGTATGGTTCCACCTCGTATTATGGCGGCGCACCTTTGACCGAAGAATTGGCGGAATACATCCAAAATAACGTCAGAGGGATTATCGGCTGCAACGCAGCTTATACCAGTTACACGGTCCCGGTCAACGCGGACGGCGAGATTTTGGAGCTGATCGAATCCGAGGATGATGGAAGCGGTATAGGCAGCCTGCTGGCGGGATATGGAGATTTCAACTCCACGGTGTCCACTTACGCCAGCACCAATACGGCCTATGACAGCTATTTTTACGGCGGGTATCTGGAATTGGTGGAAGGGCGCCATTTTACAACGGAAGACCAAAAGGTAGCGATCATCAGTAAGGAACTGGCAGAACGGAATGGTTTAGCCGTTGGAGATCAGATTACGGTTCGTATGTCCTCCTTCAAGGCGTCTATGATGGGCTATGATGTCGATGATACCTGTATTGCGGTTAAAATTGTCGGCTTGTTCCAGTCAACTGCCAAAAGCACTACGACCCTCTCCAACTGGTCCATGGACAATTCCCTTTTTACCACGCTGGATGTTGTGCGCAACGCCCGCCCGGACATGGGGGATGAAAGCTATGAAAAAATCTCTTTTTATGTGGCTGACCCCGGGGAGATCGGCAAAATCGTAAAGGAGGTACAAAACCTGCCCGATTTGGACCCTTCCGATTTTGTCGTCAGCGTGGACAGCAGCAGCGTGGACACGGTCATGGAGCCGCTGACGAATATGAACCGCCTCATTTCCATCCTGATCGTGCTTGTGCTGGTTGTCGGCGCGGTCATCCTCTATTTGGTGCTGTCCGCCCGTATCAAAGAGCGTGTGCATGAAAGCGGCGTGCTTCTTTCCCTGGGTTTATCCAAGTGGAACATTACGGCGCAGTATCTTGCCGAAATTTTGCTGATCGCGGTTTTTGCGTTCGCTCTTTC
>CAZGOQ010000217.1:0-2090 GCA_964527315.1 uncultured Oscillospiraceae bacterium
TCACCCAGTGACCGCCATAGAGAGCCACGTCCAGATCTCGGTTATAGACCTTGAAGATGGGAAAGTCCATCAGGCCGGGGATCACCGGCTCTACGCCCTCGCTGAGCAGGAAATTCGCCAGATTGTTGTTCCCAAGGGGCGAATATTTGACATAGATTTCGCCGACCACGCCTACCTTAACCTTTTCTTCCCCGGTCACTGGTATGGCCTTGAATTGCTCAATAATATAGTCAAAATTTTTCACCATGCTCCTGTATGTCATGCCGCGGCCCGCCCGCATTTCGGACAGAAGATATTCCCGGCAGATGCTGAGACACTGATCCGTATCCCCTTTGTTCAACTCATAGGGCCGCACCTGCCAGCCCACATCCATCATCAGATCGCCGTAGATCACTGCAAACACTGCTTTTCGCAGGATGGAAAGCGTCAACTTGAAGCCCGGGTTTTTCTCCATGCCGGAAAGGTTGAGCGAAATCACGGGGATATATTCAAGTCCTGCTCTTGCCAGCGCTTTTCTCAGCAGATGGATATAGTTGGACGCACGACAACCTCCGCCGGTCTGAGTGATAAACAGGGCTACCTTATGGGGATCATAGCCGCCCCGATGGATGGCGTCGATCAGCTGTCCAATGACCAGGATCGCGGGCACACAGGCATCGTTGTGGACGTATTTCTGGCCTTCCTCCAAAATCGTGTGGCCACTGGTATCCAGCATTTTGACCTTATAGCCCGCTTCCTGCAAAATGCTTTCCAGCATGGCGAAATGGTCAGGGAGCATCTGCGGAGCCAAAATGGTATACTCTTTGGCCATTTCCTTGGTAAAAAGCAAACGGCCGGTCTTATCATAAACAAGTTCCGCCATTACTTCCCCTCCTCTCTTGCAGTCATGGCGGCAATGAGACTCCGAATCCGGATCCGCACCGCCCCCAGGTTTGTAATATCGTCGATTTTCAACTGGGTATAGAGTTTTCCGCCCTGCTCCAGAATGCTGCGCAGTTCATCAGTGGTGATCGCGTCAGTGCCGCAGCCAAAGGACACCAACTGCACCATCTGCATATCCTTTTGCGTGCAGACATAACGGGCCGCGTTGTACATCCGGCTCTGGAAAGTCCACTGGTTCAGCACTGTCCGGGGCGCATAGCCCTCCAGATAGGACAGACAGTCCTCCGTGATGAGCACAAAACCGAAGGATGTGATCAGATCGTTGATGCCGTGATTGATCTCAGGGTCGATATGATAGGGGCGGCCAGCAATGACCATAATGGGACTGCCCTTTTCCCGGGCCTGCTGAATGAATTTTGTCCCAGTCTCATGCACGTCCTTCACATAGGCGTCATAAGCGCTGTAGGCCGCCTTTACTGCGGCGGTGGTTTCCTTCCCGGGAATACCGAATTCCCGCTCAAACAGGGTTGAAAGCCGTTTGGCGCAGTCCTTCCGCCGCCAAAGCCCCACATAGGGGTTGAAAAATTTTGTCTGTGCCAGCGCCGGCACGTTTGCCGCCAGCAGTTCCGGATAATAGGCCACCACCGGGCAGTTGTAATGGTTGTCGCCGATGCCCTCGTCATTGTTATAGGACATACATGGATACCAGATCGCATCCACGCCGCTCTCCGCCAGCGCTTCTACATGACCGTGGAGCAGCTTGGCGGGATAACAAACGGTGTCCGAGGGAATAGTATGCTGACCTTTTAAGTAGATTTTTCTGGAGGATTCCGGCGAAAGTACCACCTCAAAATTCAGCTTTGTAAACAGCTCATACCAGAAGGGCAGGTTTTCGTACATATTCAGGCCGAAGGGGATCCCCATGCGGCCCCGGCTGCCATCGCCGGTCCCCCTGCCCTCCATGGCGCGAAGCTTTTTGTATTTATAATGGAACATATCCGGCATTTCGATCTTTTTCTTACCCTCCGGCTTGGAGCAGCGGTTGCCGGAAATAAACCGCCGCCCGCCATCAAAGAGGTTGATGGTCAGCGCACAGTGGTTGGTGCAGCCCTGACAGGTGGTGGGATTGGATTTATGGGTAAAGCTTTTCAGCTGTTCCGCGCTGAGCAGCGCAGAGTGCTCTAACCCCAAATCCCGTGCAAACAGCG
>CAZGOQ010000218.1:0-2088 GCA_964527315.1 uncultured Oscillospiraceae bacterium
CCCGTCAAACGCGATCCGGAGCCCGGGTGGTTCATGGGAACTGTCTGACACGGACAAAACCATAGTGGCCGCCGGGATCCCGCTGCGCATCGCCTCGTACGTGGACATGTTGTTTGCTGTCAGGTAATTGACCAGCCCGGATTTCGCCGCCCCAGCCTTTTGCTATTGTCTTACCCGACATATCCGATACCAATTTCTATATACAAAAAACAGCGCCGTTAAGCAACGTTTTTTTGTCCCATAACCATATCATATCGTTTTCAGTCCATAAGGTGTGTCTTGAAATACAGCGGATCCACGTCTTTCCCTTCCCTGCGCGGTTTCCGTTTCCCCTCTTT
The DNA here is from genome assembly GCA_964527315.1 of uncultured Oscillospiraceae bacterium. Classification (GTDB taxonomy): domain Bacteria; phylum Bacillota; class Clostridia; order Oscillospirales; family Oscillospiraceae; genus HGM13006. The sequence goes on from CAZGOQ010000218.1 coordinate 339, forward strand.
AATTTCCCGGTTCCGCCTCCTGTCCTCTTTCCGGAACCACCGCGCAATCAGGGCGATGCCAATCAGGTCAACAATAACAGAGAACACAGCCAACACCTCCCGGTTTTTTTTATATTTTTATTTTACCATATAAATTTCATCATCCACAATTAATATTTTCATTCTTTCTTACCCACGCCGGTATAGTAAACGATGCCTGCAAACCGCCCCGCACACCCTGCGAAAATTTCAGTCCTGCGGATGGCTTATAATAATCAATCAGCCGCTGTTGATATTCCAGAGTCCTATACCCGTCTCCTGGTCTCTTTCCTTCTTTTTGAGACGCTCCCTCAGACGGGGAACATCTTCCTCCGTCAGACCATTGCCGTCATCTGATACGGTAAAATGAATTTTCCCCCGTCTTGGCCATCTCCCACCCGGATACGCCTGGTATTTTCCTATTTCTCAAGCGCCTGTTCGATGGAATTCTCGATGATCGGCTGCAGGATAAGAGGCATGATCTCTATTCTTTGAAGTTCGTCCGGCACAATGTTCTCATATTCAATACTGATAAATTTCGCCAAATGGACGGCCATTTCCGTTACTGCCTCTGGCCGGTTCGCCACGGTCGTAATATAGGAGAGGCTGTTGTAGAGGAAATGCGGGCGGATCTGAAGCTGCAGCTCCCACAGCTCTGCCTGACTGCGCGACTCCTGTTCTTTCATTGTGGAAGCAATGAGTTTGTTGATATACTCGATCATACGGTTAAACTGTTCAAATTCATTATCCGAATGTTCGCCGATCCTTGTGTGCAGATCTCCGTTTTCGAACTGCTCCAGTTTATCCGTAAGGATCTACACCTGAAGCAGTTGGAACTATGCTCGGCAACGTGATATGGAGTGCCTGCTGCCAATGGTTTGCACCGTCCATGCTTGCAGTCTCATACAGGTTCGTGTCGATGTTCGAAATGATGGTCAGATAAACGATCATGCCAAAGCCAACTCTTTCCGCACATCTGAAATCACAATGATTTGCCGGAACATACTGACCTGTCCGAGAAAGTAAATAGATTCTTCGCCCAGCATCTTGATGAAATGGTTCACAATACCATCATCCAGTCCGAGGACATCCTTCAAAATTCCAGCCACCGCAACCAATGATAGAAAATGTGGAAGATGCCTTGCAGAAATAAGTTTCCTTTCGGCCATCGGTTCTTTCTGCTTGTGTCAGCTTCCATGTGGCTTCAGCAGAAATATGCCTTATGTGTTTTCCATGTCCTTTGTCCCTGCCATGAAACCGCCCCAAAAACCGTGTGCGGCGGCCGTCCCCGGCCTTATCGTTATCTACCGCAATGATGGCCGGGATTTCGGTTTTACTGGCAGCCAGCTTCATAAGGTCAATGCTCTGCTGCTTACCTGCCCCGCCAATTCCAACATACATAGCCCCAGGATCCCGGAGCATGGCATAGAGGCTGTCCGCGTCAAGTGAAGACTCACAGATGCATACCCGTTCCGGGCGCTGTCTCCCATCCCCGGTAAAGAAAAAGCTCCGGTTCGGCAACAAGCCCACTGACATATGGAATTTCCTATTTGGATCAGAATTTGTACCGCGCAATTCGTAAAATTTTTTATCGGTAGCAACAAAACACACATTCGCATATTCCGCCGTCTGGTATATCAGCCCCCTTTTGATATGCTGATTCAAAATATCCGCCGGTTCATTTTCAGGCTCGTGTGAGCTGCGCTATGCCATCCTCCGGCAGCCCACTTGG
>CAZGOQ010000219.1:0-2044 GCA_964527315.1 uncultured Oscillospiraceae bacterium
AAATGCACAGCGTGGCAAAAAGTTTTTTTGACACACTAAAACGACCGCCCATTTGGGCGGTCATTTCGATTATGTACAAGGTTAGTTGTTGGTAAACACCGCAGGGCGTTTCTCAATCATCGCCGCCATGCCTTCCTTCTGATCATGTGTGTTGAACAGAAGGGTAAACTCCGTGGTCTCTGCAGCCTTGCCAGCGGCAATGGTTTCGATGGCGGCCTTGTTGATGGCAGCCTTGGCGGCGGCCAGCGCACAGCTGGGCTTTGCCATCAGCGTTTTAGCAATCTCTACTGCTTTGGCATAGATCGCGTCATACTCCGCCTGGGCGGCGGCAGCCTCCGCAACTTTGTGGGCAGTCTTGAGGGCGTCGAGGTTTTCAGACCCCTCTTTCTTTGCAGCTTTATAGGCTTTCTTGGCTTCCGCAGCGGCAGCATTCAGTTCCACAGGCGCTTCCACATACCAGTTGAGAAGTCCCAGATCGTAGGCCTGCTTGCCAGGGATCATTTCCGTCAGCATAACCAGCTGCTTGGCCTTTGCGGGACCAACAATGGCCGTAGCTCGTGCGCATCCGTTCGCGCCGGGGATGATGCCGAGACCCACCTCCGGGAAACTCAGGGTGGTGCGGGAACCGCCGACCCGAAAATCACAGGCCAGCGTCATCTCGCAGCCGCCGCCAAAGGCAAAGCCGCCCACCGCGGCGATGGTGGGAATAGGCAGAGATTCGAGGATGTTATTAATCTCAATGGCAAGACCGCAGAATTCCCGGGCGTACCGGGGCGTGGCTTCCGCCATTTCCTTGACATCAGCGCCGGCGGCAAAAGCCCGCTCGGAGCCGGTCATAATCAGCACCCGAACAGAGGGGTCTGCCCTGACCTCATGGATGGCGGCCATAATATCGGCGTTGATCTCGGAGTTCAGCGCGTTGAGCGCTTTGGGACGGTTCAGCTTGATGGTAGCAATGCCGTCGGAGACGGTATAAATAATATTTGCGTATTCCATGGGAAAAACTCCTTTCTACCCTGATTATTCAGCAGGAATGGACTGTCCGCCATCGGCCAGAATATAAGTGCCGGTCATATAGCTGAAGGAATCGGAGCACATGGCCAGTACGGGACCGGCAATCTCCTCAATAGTGCCCAGACGGCGCACGGAGGTAGATTTGGACTGCTGCTTGTAGTAGTCAGTGGGATTGCCGTCTTTGTCCACGAAGAACTCCTCGTTGAGGGGTGTGACCACATAGCCCGGGCAAATGCAGTTGACGGTGATGTTTTCCCGGCCAAAGTTGTTGGCCAGGGTACGGGCCAAACTCAGGCAGCCGGCCTTGGAAGCGCCGTAACCTGCAACGCCCTTGCCGCCGATGAAGCCGCCCACAGAAGCAGTAATAATAATTTTGCCGCCCTTTTTCCCATTGGTGGCGTTCTGCTTGATCATCTGACGGGCGGCCTCCTGGCAGAACATAAATGTGCCAGTCAGGTTAGTGGCCAGAACTTTGGAGAAGTCCTCGGGAGTGTATTCCGGGCGGCCTTCCCGGGTCTCCACCACCAAAGCGGTGGGGCCGGAGATACCGGCGTTGTTGATGAGGATATTCAGTTCGCCAAATTCCGCCACGGTCTTTTCAACGACCATTTTAATGTTCTCCTGCTTGCTGGAATCGGCGGGGATGCCGAAAGCACGGCCGCCCTTGCAGTAGTTCTCGTTGAGATCGGCTACTGCGTCCTCTACCTTAGCGGCAGTACGGGCGGTGATGACCACGTTGGCGCCATAGGCCGCCAGTGCGCAGGCCATGCCGAAGCCCAGGCCCTGAGTGCCTCCGGTAATGATGGCAGTTTTTCCAGTCAGGTCAAAGGATGGGATTCCTATTTTGCGGTTGAGATGAGCCATTGTAAAACACTCCTATCAATTATCAATAATTTATATGCTTTAAAATACCTCCCCCCGATGCGGGAGGAGGTATCGCTGCGAAATGGTGATTACTTCTTCGCGGCCTGTGCGGCGTCGAACTTCGCCAGCATAGCGCGGGGAGAAGCATAAGCGCGCTCATACCGGG
>CAZGOQ010000220.1:0-1989 GCA_964527315.1 uncultured Oscillospiraceae bacterium
GCGGACATTTTTGTCACGCCGATGGACAGCACGATGGTGACCACTGCGGCCAGACCTTCTGGAATCGCCGCCACCGCCAGGCTGACCGCCACCATGAAGGTGTCCAGCATCCCGGTTCCGGTGATGTTCGGATAGCTTCGAACCACGTCCAGCAAAAAGATCAACGCACAAATGCTCAGCACCAGCAGAGAGAGAATTCTGCTTAACTGAGAGAGTTTTTTTTGCAGCGGGGTCTGCTCTTCCCTGGCGGAGGCCAGCGCATCGGCGATCTTTCCCATCTCCGTGGACATACCCGTGCCGGTGACAACCGCTCGGCCCCGGCCATAGACCACGGTGGAACCCATGTAGACCATGTTTTTCCGGTCACCCAAGGGAATATCCTTTTGCCCATCCAACGCCAGCGCGGCCTCCTGCTTGCTGACCGGGACGGATTCTCCGGTCAGCGCGGCCTCTTCGACTTTCATGCTGGCGGAGAAAATAACGCGTCCATCGGCAGGGACTGCATCGCCGGCTTCCAGAATCACAATGTCGCCTGGCGCCAATTCTTCGCTCCGAAGGGTCACAAGTTTTCCATCCCGCAGAACCTTGGAAGTAGCCGCGGCGATTTCCTGCAGGGCGGCAATGGCCTTTTCCGCCTTGCTTTCCTGAAATACGCCCAAAACAGCGTTGATGACCACAACAATGAGAATAATGATCACGTCGGCAAAGGATTCACCCGAATAGGCGGCAGTAATGCCGGAGACCAGCGCCGCCGCCAGAAGAATGATGGTCATGGGGTCGGCCAGTTCCTTCAAAAAGCGCCGGAGCAGAGAAAGCTGTTTTTCCTCGGCCAATTTGTTGAGACCGGTTTCCTGCAAACGACGCTGCGCCTCCTGACTGGAAAGGCCATGTTCTGTCACCTGCTGTTCCTGTAAAACTGCAGATCGTTCAGACAGGTATGGTTTCATGAAAACTCCTCCTTCATGATTAAAGGCGCTTCCGGAAGACAGGGAATGGTTATCCGCCGAAAAAGAGATGCTCGATCAGTATTTTTGCGCCGATGCCGACCAATACAATGCCGCCCAAAAGTTCGGCTTTGGATTGAAAGCGCAGGCCAAAGACGTTGCCGATCTTGACCCCCACTGCGGAACAGACGAATGTGGTCACTCCAATGAGAGAAACGGCCGGCAGAATATGTACGTCCAAAAAGGCAAAGGTCACGCCCACGGCCAGCGCGTCAATGCTGGTGGCAATGGCCAGAAGCAGCATGGTTTGGACATCGAAGTCAGCATTGGAGCAATCCTCTTTTTCCTGTTCCCGGGATTCCCGAATCATATTCACGCCAATGACTGCCAGCAGGAGAAAGGCGATCCAATGATCAATGTTGGTGATCAGGCTTTGGAAGCGGATTCCCAGAAGCCAGCCAATCAACGGCATCAGCGCCTGAAATCCGCCAAAATAAAGCCCACATAGCAGCATATGCTTTGTTTCCAATTCGTTTACAGACAGTCCTTTGCAGCAGGAAACGGCAAAAGCGTCCATGCTTAGGGCCAGTGCCAATAAAAAGAGCTTGCCAAGTCCCATTTTGATTCCTCCATTGTAAATAAAAAAGACTTATCTGCCCGCGCTGCAAACAGGAATACGCCATGTTTGCGTTTGGCAGATAAGTCTCGTCATTTTATATGAAACCAGAGCAAAGGCTCAGGATGTTGGCTTCATCACGCCAGAGGGGCGCCGACTACTCCCTTAACTTGTGGATAATATAGCATGATTTCCCGGGGCTGTCAAGAGAATTACGGCGAAATTGGGTGCGCGGCAAAATGTAACTTTGCTGCGCACAGGCTGTAGACAAAGTACCCTATGTATCGAAGAGAGGTGCAAAGGATCCCTTTTGACTTAAAATAGAGGAGAAAGACCGCACCTGATGTTCCTCCAATGCCCCCAACGACCACAGGGCAATCACCATCGAGGTGGCGAGCGACACCACCGAGCCTTATGCGGTCAACGATA
>CAZGOQ010000221.1:0-1946 GCA_964527315.1 uncultured Oscillospiraceae bacterium
GGGACCAGCCGCCCTGACTCGTCATGGATCTTCGTGAGAGAGTAGCCGTAGGGGGCGGGGCCTCCGGGCCAGGCGCCCAGGGCAAAGCGGTGCTGGTAGTTGTCCCGCACCCGCTCGGCGGTGGTTTCCCGTTCCAGCTGGGCGAACACCAGCACAATGTTCAGCATGGCCCGGCCCATGGGGGACGAGGTATCGAAGTTCTCCGTCACGGACAGAAATTCGACCCCGTGCTGCTCCAGCTTGGCCCAGATTTGGCTGAAGTCCGCAATGGAACGGGAGAAGCGGTCTAAGCGGTAGACGATGATTTTAGAAATCTGCCCGGCCTCAACTGCGTCCATGAGACGCTGGAAGGCCGGGCGCTTTGTGTTTTTCCCGGAGAAGCCGCGGTCCTGAAAGATCTCTGGGGTGCCGTCCGAATACCGGCGGCAATATTCGATCTGCGTCTCGATGGAGACGCTGTCCTTCTTGTCGATGGACTGCCGGGCGTAAACGGCTTCCACAGCGCGGTCCTCCTAGCTGGCCTGCCGAGCGGGCCGGGCGGGCTGTACGGCAGTGCAGGTGGATTGGGCCATGAGGAGCAGGAGGCATTTGCGGTGGAGCGCGGTTTGTGAGCGTAAATCGGATGTAGTTTTTTTCGAGTTGAAATGATGATTGATGTTCATGCCGATTCCCCTTTCTTATCTCTATAATATGTGACCGTCAGGCACGAGTATGACTGACGCCTACTGGGGTGTTCGGCACGTTGTTTTTATAAATTTTGCGAGGGGAAGAAGGCATCAGTTGGAATTGAGCCCGTGTCCTTCATAGATGACGCCCCCCCTGTTTTTGAGAAGAACAAGGGTGCGGGAGGGCCAACGGATGCTGGCATAAGAGGCCGGGAAAAGTCTGTAAAAACGAGGAGTATGCTGAAAGAAAAAAATTTCCTACAAGGGGGAGTTTTCCTACATCCCGGTCAGGGTTTTCAGAGAAGGAGTCATGGTGTATAATAGAAGGCAAGAAAGGGGCGAGAGCGTTGATCAGTGATTATATGATGGATTATCAATGGTGTGATGAAGCGAGGCCAGTTGAGAAAACAAATATGCTAGAGAGATTGAGAAATTCTTCAAGAGCGGGCTATAATGGCATCGTGAAATGGGCGATGGATAACGGTATAATTATGCCTGCTTACTTTGCGTATCCATGGAAATTTTTTTGGGCAGATGGTGCATATTTAAAATGCTTAGGCAGCGGCTTGAAGTTGAAATGCGATTCGTATATGAACTGGGACACCGAAATTCAAGGTATGATTAATCGGTATTATCCTCAATGGTGGCACGATTTGACATCGTGTGATGCCCTGCGTATCATTTTTGAATATTTAAAAACGATTAAACTGACCCCTTATTATAAAGCATTATTGAGGTTTAAGTGGGAGACTGGGTTATTGGAGTTCCCGATGTTCGGTCAAAAAAATATGATAGAAGTTATAGACGGAAAATTAGTGGGATTTGTTTGCAGTCAAGGAACTAAAGGGTGGGAGAAGAGATTGCTGACAGATGAAGCTGTCACAGCAGAGATCAAGCGGTGCGGCGGAAGCGAGTGCAAGGACAATTACATAAAAAGGAAATTAGCCAGCGGGCTTTTGAAATTACATGAGCAGGAAAATACCCCGGAAAACAGTACAAAAAAATTTGAGGTAATGTTTGATTGGGGGAATGTGAGCTATTTGCCAATCGTGGGGCAGTTGGATATCAAATACGGCAAAGAGGGGTGGCCATGGTATACTCCGCCGCAAAAGCCAGTGCTGTCTGAAGATGGGCGGGAAAGTTTGCGAGTTCTGAGCAGTGGGGAGTTGAGCCGCCTGGATGATATTGCGGAATTGGTGGCCAGGCTTTACATGCCCGAGCTGCCATCGGAATATATGTGGGTGGTTTGCGGAGAAAAAACGGGTATCCATCAGTTCTGCC
>CAZGOQ010000222.1:0-1828 GCA_964527315.1 uncultured Oscillospiraceae bacterium
GGCTGAACCGGGTGCGGGGACGGTAGCCCTTGCCCTCCGGGGCCAGCTCCAGGGCGGTGACGGTTTCTCCGAACCGGGAGGCCCAGCAGTCGAAGTGGGTCATACCCATTTCTTCCAGGCGTTCGTATTGTAAGTACCGCTGCATCGTATACAATTCGGTCATTGAGTTCGATACCGGAGTGCCAGTGGCAAAGACAACGCCCCGGCTTCCGGTGATCTCGTCCAGATAGCGGCACTTGGCGAACATATCGGAGGATTTCTGAGCATCCGAGGTAGACAGTCCGGCCACGTTCTGCATTTTTGTATATAAGAACAAATTTTTGAACGAATGTGCCTCGTCCACAAACATCCGGTCAACGCCCAACTGCTCGAATGTGACCACATCATCCTTCCTGTGGTCAGCCGCCAGCTTTTCCAGTCTGGCTTCCAGCCCACGCTTTGTCCGCTCCAACTGCTTGACGGTGAACCGCTCTCCACCAGCCATCTCCACTTCCTCAATTCCCATTGTGATTTCATCGATTTGATCCTGGAGAAGCCGTTCCTGCCGCTCCTTGCTGATGGGGATTTTCTCAAATTGTGAGTGACCGATGATAACGGCGTCATAGTCGCCGGTGGCGATCCGGGCGCAGAATTTCTTGCGGTTTGCTGTTTCAAAGTCGCGCTGGCGGGTCACAAGAATATTGGCGGAGGGGTACAGCCGGAGAAATTCCGATGCCCACTGTTCCGTCAGGTGGTTGGGAACCACAAAGATAGATTTCTGACACAGCCCCAGCCGCTTGCTCTCCATGGCGGCGGCTACCATTTCAAAGGTTTTGCCCGCGCCCACCTCGTGAGCCAGGAGGGTATTGCCGCCGTAGAGAACATGGGCGATGGCGTTCCGCTGATGCTCTCTTAAGGTGATCTCCGGGTTCATGCCCACGAAGGAAATGTGACTGCCATCGTACTCCCGGGGGCGGGTGGAGTTCATTTCCTCGTTGTACTGCTTGACCAGGGTTTGCCTCCGCTCTGGGTCTGCCCAGATCCAGTCCTTAAAGGATTCCCGAATGGCCTGCTGCTTTTGCGCTGCCAGGGTGGTTGCTTCGGCGTTCAGCACCCGCTTTTCATTCCCATCCGGGTCACGCACTGTGTCATAGATGCGAACATCCCGGAGGTTCAGAGAATCCTCCAGGATGTCGTAGGCGCTGGCCCGGTCTGTGCCGTAGGTCTGATAGGCTGTAATATCGTCATAGGAAACTTTGCTTTTGTTGGAGATGAACCAAGCGGCGGTGGATGGAGAATACTGCACCCGGATGGTATTTTTCAGCCGGTACGGGGTGTCAAAGGTTTCGTTCATAAACTGCTGGATGTAGGATTTGTCGATCCAGGTGGCGCCCAGCCGCACCTCGATCTCCGAAGCGTCCAGGTCTTTGGGCTGGGCCGCATCCAGGGCCTCCACGTTTGCAGAGAAAAGCTCCGGAAAGTCTCTCGCCGCAAGTCTGGCTTTTTCCAGCTTTTTACGCACGTTGCCGGACAGGTATTCATCCGCCGTCACATACTTTGGACGCCCATCCGCGGCAACCGGCTCCGGCAGGCGGAAGATAACGCCCCGAAGCTCTTTTGCTAAGACTTCCTCGGTTTTCCCGGATAGTCTGGACATATACGCCATATCCACCTTGGCCTTTTCCGCAATGGATAGGGTCAGGGCTTCAATGGCTGTATCGACAGAGGCGACGGCATGGTGGGGCTGGATGGTGCGCTTGAAGAACATATCCGCTTTCCGCTTGAATTTTCCATCGTCGTCCATGACTTCCAGGGCGCACAGGAGGTAATAGGCGGAATCGTCGGAGAA
>CAZGOQ010000223.1:0-1828 GCA_964527315.1 uncultured Oscillospiraceae bacterium
CCGCCACCTATCCTATCGCCCTGCTCTGCGTTGTCCTGGCCGCACGGATTATTGTCCTGGTGGCGTGATGTACGATAATTGACAGTACTTATTTATGAGATAAGAAGTGGAAGGAGGAGACGGCCAAATGTCAAATGCCGTCAGCAACGATTTATTGAAGGCCGCGGTGAAGGAGGTTTGGATCCGCTCGCTGACAGAGATCCCACCGGATATTCTGTCTGGCTTGAGGGCGGCCCGGGATCGGGAAAGCAATCCGCGCGGCCGCGAATATCTGGACATCCTGATCAAAAACGCTGTAATGGCGGGGGAAAATCACACGGTTATTTGCCAGGATACCGGCGTGCCGACTTTTTTCATCAAAACGTCGTTAGGCTTCCCGTATGACGGTGATTTGCGGGAGGCTTTTGACGAAGCGCTGCGGGAGCTGACTTTGGGAGAGTTCCCCATGCGTCCCATGGTGGTTCATCCTGTTACCAGGGCGGACCGCTGCGATAACACGGCTGCGAACGTTCCGCTGCTCCATGTGGAACTGGAGCATGGAACAGACTATATGGAGATCAAGGCCATGCCCAAAGGGGCGGGCACGGGGATATGGGGGACCCTGCACTTTTTTGCGCCGTCTGAGGGTGTGGCGGGGATTAAAAAGTTCGTGGTGGATTCAGTGCTCCGGGCAGGCTCCAATCCATGCCCGCCCCTGATCGTGGGCGTTGGCCTGGGCGGGCCGCTGGAGGAAGTGGCCCGCCTGGCTACCGTGGCTTCGGCCCGTCCGATTGACCAGCACCATCCGGAACCGGAAATTGCCGCTTTGGAGCAAGAACTGTGTGATGCGCTGAATATGAGCCAAATCGGCCCCATGGGGATGGGCGGCGATACCACGGCTCTGGCCGTGAATATTGAATACTCTGGGACTCATAAGCCTTGGCTGCCCGTGGCGGTGAACATTAACTGCTGGCCGGGCCGGAAAGCCACCTGCCGCATCTATCGTGACGGGCATGTGGAGCAACTGTGAGGAGGAAAGGATATGCCGAAGACTGTACATCTGAAGATGCCGCTGACAGAGGAGGACGTCCGGAGCCTGGAGCTGGACGACATCGTCTACCTGAGCGGCGACGCCTATACCATGATGTATCTGGATCATTTTTCCCGCCTGATTAACATGATCAAGGCTGGGGAGCCTTTGCCCATGGAGCTTCGGGGGAACGCCATCTACAACACGGGAACTATTTTCCGCCGGAATGAGGACGGCACCTATGATTTCAGAGCCATTGGGACCACCACCAGTTCCAAATTCAATGCCGATACCCCGGAATTGATTCGCCTGTCTGGGATTCGGGCTGTCATCGGAAAGGGAGGTATGAACCAGAACGTGCTGGAGACCATGAAAGAATGCGGATGCGTTTATCTGGCGGCTGTGGGCGGCTGCTCGGCCATTTATACCCCCCATGTGGAAATTGAACGGGAGTACTGGCCGCAGCGCAGTTGGGCGGACAACCAACTCAAGCTTCAGCTGACTGATTTTGGCCCCTTGTTTGTCGGGATGGACGCGCATGGAAACAGCGTCTATGAAAACTGTGCAAACTATGCGCAGGAAAATCTGCCCGCGATTTATGAAAAGCTGGGCATCCAAAGCAAGTAAACCCATAAAAACAAAACAGGGGCGGCCTTTTCCAGAAGGGAAAGGCCGCCCCTCAGTCTGTCGAAAAACGGCCTGTCTGGCGTCAGATCAGACAGGCCGAAAAATAATTTTGGATGGAATAACAGCGAAAGCAGGGAAAGGAAGGGCGAGGCAGGCCGGCGTGATATCCAGTTTGCCAGCTTTTTGAGATTC
>CAZGOQ010000224.1:0-1760 GCA_964527315.1 uncultured Oscillospiraceae bacterium
GGCAAAACCGCGAAAAGTATCCTTGTGTCCACGGCAGTCCGGCTGGCCGCTTTCAACCTGCCCCAGATCAAGGCCATCACGGACCATGACTATATGGACCTCTATACCCTGGGCGAAAGAAAAGTGGCGCTGTATGCCGTTATTCCAGACAATGACTCGACCTTCAACTTTTTAGTGAGTCTCCTGTATTCTCAGGCATTTCAGGCCCTTTATTACAGTGCCGACCAGATCCATCACGGGGCGCTGCCCTGTCATGTACATTTTGTTCTTGATGAATTTTCGGCCATGCCTCTGCCTGGATTCACCCGGGAACTTGCCACCATGCGTTCCCGGAACATCTCCGCATCTACCATCATTCAGAATATGGCCCAGATCAAGGAGCTGTACAAGGACTCCTGGGAAACGATCCCCGGCAACTCGGACAGCATTCTGTACCTCGGCGGCAATGAATCCAGTACGCACGAATATGTCTCCAAGATGCTTGGGAAAGCCACCATTGATACGAAAACCCACGGCGAGACCAAGGGCCGCAGCGGAAGCTATTCGACCAATCAACAGATGTCCGGACGGGAGCTTTTATCTCCCGATGAGGTGCGGAAGCTGGACAACCGGTATGCTATTTTGTTCATCCGGGGTGCTGATCCGGTGATGGATCAGAAGTACGATTTGATGCGCCACCCGGCAGTGAAATACACCTCTCTGGCGGGCGGCCCGCCATACATCCACCATGCAAAGACAGCGGCGCTCCAGGGAACGCCGCTGTTTCAATTCATTCAAGAAAGGACTGACGCACTTGAAAAACAACTTTGAAGCCAAAGCCAAACGCATTTACGCCATCGCCGCCGGGATTTTCCTCGTGGTGTCGGTGTTCCTTGTCCCGGCTTTCGCCGCCGATGATCCGCTGACTGTGGTCAGCAATTTGAGCGAATTTATTTTCTCGCTGATTCGCGCCATCGGCCTGATCCTGCTGGGCTTCGGCATTTTACAGATCGGACTGGCCCTCAAGTCTCACGATGCCAGCCAGCGGGCCAACGGAATGCTCACCGTGGCAGGCGGCATTGTCATTACATTTACGAAGGAAATCCTGAATCTGATCACCGGAGGATAAAGTAATTACAGGAGCGACCTGTAATCCCGCCGGGCGTAAAGGATTCTGCGGATTTGAACTGTTTTCCCAGAAACCACATAGAACACCAGATAGTTTTTCACCAGCAGATACCGGTAGCCCTTCGCTTTCAGCGCTAAGTCTTTCGGATGCGGGCACCGCTCCGGCAATTCGGACAGGCTCGCGATCTCCGCTATAAGCAGGTCATAGTACTTCTGGGCTGCCTCCGGCGAAAGGGTATTGAGATATCCGATGATATCCAGCAGATCTTGCTTGGCTGTGGGAAATATCCTGACGTTATAGTGTTCCATGGACCTGCTCCCGAAGCTGTTTGGCCACTGTCAGGAAATCTTCGCCTGCTGCTCCATTTGCAATTTCTTCCTCAGCGACCGCCAGCTTTGCGTAGAGGTCAATGAGAGCCTCCCGGCGTTCGAATTCCTCAATGTTGAGGACAACCATGTCACCGGTGCCGTTGCGGGTAATATAGACCGGTTCTCTGGTTTGACGGCAGAAGTCTGAAATATCATTGGCACTGTTTCTCAGCTCAGAAATTGGACGAATACTTGGCATAAGGGATACCTCCTCGTATAATAAGTTTCAAGTTAAGGCCACCTCTAAAAACTGCCCGGTTTTAATGTGATAACTATGTTCCCCC
>CAZGOQ010000225.1:0-1729 GCA_964527315.1 uncultured Oscillospiraceae bacterium
CGCGTTCGCGGCGCAGAGCTACTGTGCCACCTATGTGCTGGCAAAAAAGTATGGGTTGGATGTCAGCGGCTTTTCCTTTGACCGGGTCGTGGATGCTTGCGCCGGTCTGGAGCCGCAGGAGAAGCGGCAGTTCCTCTCCGATGTGAAGTCGGCGGCCTACACGGTCAGCCGCCAGATGGAGCAGAATCTGCGGGAAAGCCAGAAAGAACTTCCAAGCGGCGAGTATGACATTGCCATCCCTGCCCCTGCCGAGCCCAAGGCCAAGGGCAAGGCGGCCAAGGCCCCGGAACGCGCCTGACGCTGATTGTTTTCCGTTTGTTTTCATTTGCGGGATAGCTATGTCCAGCTTTCTGTGGTATGGTTGGGATAAACCAAACCTACAGGAGGCGCAGTATGAACCAGCGTATTATGAAGATGGATCGGAACAACAAGAGTATCCTCATCCGGGCGCTCCACGCGGATTACCGGGCAAGGAAACTGGCAGGCCGGGAATACCGCACTGTGGGCGACCTGATTCTCCGTGTCAACGACACACAGCCGGGTAAATTGGCCTTGGATGACGCCGAGTACCGCATGGCCCGCAACGCCCTCAACCAGCTGCGCAGCGAACGCATCGCTGCGGGCGGCTGCACCGATGCCGCCAACGATGCCCTGTGCAAGCTGGCAAGGGCCAAGGCTCCCAGACTTCTGTTCCGCTGCTGAACGATTGATATAAAATAATGACCGGCCCGGCCCAGCGATTCTTCACTGTGCCGGGCTTTCACTTTTATGGGAGGTGTTGTCAATCAGTAAAAAGCAAATTGATCTTTCAAATAATGAGGCCGGAAAACTTGTCCGGCCTACTGTATGGGATGTGCAGTATTTTCAGATTTTGCTGTTTGGTCAGCCAGCGCTTTTGACCAAAGAGCGCATTGACCTTACCACGGTACCGGACGGGTGCTACGCCTACTGCCTGCGCCATGGCGATAACTCCCAAAAACCCGAAACCGTAGAGCCTTTTGTTCGTGTCAACTACTTTGGCACCGTTTTGCTTTACGCTCCGTTGGATTTTATGGGAAGCGATTATTTGCCCCTTAAGCGGCGGGATCTGGTCTACTCCGGGCGAAAACAAATCTTTCTTCTGCCGCCAAACGGAAGTCAAAATCAGAAACATAAGAAAGGAATCGACCATGAACATTGACCGACCAGACTACTCTGCCGAACAGCTGGAACTGTGGTTCCAATACGAAGAAGCCTGCCAGCAAAACGGCCTGCCCTTGAAAGGCAAGCCGTTTTTTGATGGTCTGCGGGTCTATCTCGCCGGGCATGGGGCGGCAAGGCCATGAGCAGAAAACCAACCCCCTTGTGGGCATGGCTGCTGCCGCTTCCCATCGTCTGGTGGGTGGCGGTGCTGCTGGCCGGGCAGTGGATGCCCGGCATGAACCTGGCCGGCCTGCTGGGAACCATGACGGCGGCGCTCGGTGAACCACTGGCGCTACGCTGGAGTAGCCAGGCACCGCGCTTTGTGATGCTGTTCACTCTGGCGTATGGACTCACCGCCGTGGTTATTGCCAGCGACCGAAAGAACACCCGTTATGGTGAGGAACATGGCTCGGCCCGCTGGGGCAATGCGCGGGAGATGGCCAGACGGTACAGGGATAGCCCCGCGAACGGCAACATCCTGCTGACAAAGCGTTTTCAAATCGGCATCGACGGCTATAAACACAAGCACAACACCAATGTGCTGGTG
>CAZGOQ010000226.1:0-1633 GCA_964527315.1 uncultured Oscillospiraceae bacterium
GCGGATCAGAACGACAGAGTGCTCCTGCAGATTGTGTCCAACACCGGGAATATAAGCCGAAACCTCATAGCCATTGGTGAGACGTACACGGGCGATTTTCCGAAGCGCGGAGTTTGGCTTCTTCGGCGTCGTAGTACGAACTGCGGTACACACACCTCTCTTCTGAGGGGATGCCAGATCCGTGGGAACATTCTTCAGAGTATTGAGACCTTTCTGAAGTGCCGGAGCGGTGGACTTGAAAGTGATTTCCTTTCTGCCCTTTCTGACGAGCTGGTTAAAAGTGGGCATGATCTTCCTCCTTTCCTGAATGATATTTATTTTCCCAGACGAATGTCTGTTGGAAACAGCATCATAGCTTAAGCAGCGCCGCAGCCGCAGCGCCAACTTCGATTCCGCAGGCCTTTCCAAGTTCCGCCATCGTAGCAGCTTCCTCTATGGGGACGCCGGTCTCCTGACAGCTTTCCGTCAGCGGCCCAATCAGCTTGGGGTCGGCGTCCTTCGCAATAAAGACCTTGGCGGCTGTTCCATCTCGGAGCGCCTTCCGAAGTTGCTTAATCCCG
The DNA here is from genome assembly GCA_964527315.1 of uncultured Oscillospiraceae bacterium. Lineage (GTDB taxonomy): Bacteria > Bacillota > Clostridia > Oscillospirales > Oscillospiraceae > HGM13006. Next base: position 561 of record CAZGOQ010000226.1, read on the forward strand.
ACAATCTTATTTCGGGATGACAGTTCTGAGAGCATTCGGCCGCCTCCTTTCTGTTTCAGGGCGCACTACGCCCTGTGCCAAACGAGAGAGATTATACCAAAATTATGCCCTTTCGTCAAGAGTTTCATTCATGGTTTTCCGTAAAATTAAGAAAATTGCGGCGCGGCTCAGAGATCTGAGCCACGCCGCAGCGGTCCATCGCTTAAAACTGTTCGTTATCGATCATATCCTGGGTCACGGGAGACTCCGGCGCTGAAACCAGATTATAGTCCCGATAAATCTGCATACCCGAACCGGCAGGCAGCAGCTTGCCGATGATTACGTTCTCCTTCAGGCCCTCCAACGGGTCTATCTTGCCCTTGATCGCCGCATCTGTCAGCACCTTTGTGGTCTCCTGGAAGGAAGCGGCGGACAGGAAAGATTCCGTTGCCAGGGACGCCTTGGTGATCCCCATGAGCACAAGGCTTCTGGTGGCAAGCCGAAGGTTTTCCTCTCCGGCGTCAATGCGTCTTTGAATCTCTGCATTGGCGTCCTCAAATTCCAGCACATTGACGGTGCTGCCGGTAAGCAGACCCGTATCTCCGGCGTCCTCCACCTTGACCTTCCGCATCATCTGGCGGACAATGATCTCAATATGCTTATCGTTAATATCCACGCCTTGCTGGCGGTACACCGCCTGAACCTCCTGGATCAGATAGTTCTGAACCGCTTCCCGTCCTGCGATCCGCAGAACATCATGGGGACTGAGGGAACCATCGGTCAACCGGTCTCCGCGCTTGACGATATCGCCGTCGTTGACCTTCAGGCCCATATTGTGGGGGATCTGGTACTGTTTGACTTCTCCGTCCTCCGCCGTAATGGTTACAGGCCGGTATGCCGTGCGCTGAGATTCATCAATGGACACCTTGCCGGAGATCTCCGCCAACTGGCCCATTCTCTTGGGTTTCCGTGCCTCAAACAGTTCCTCAACACGGGGAAGGCCCTGAGTGATATCATCGCCGGCGACGCCGCCGGTGTGGAAAGTACGCATGGTCAGCTGGGTGCCGGGCTCGCCGATGGACTGGGCCGCGATA
>CAZGOQ010000227.1:0-1521 GCA_964527315.1 uncultured Oscillospiraceae bacterium
GTGTAATTCAACAGCAACACACGGCGAGAGGGGGCCGCTGACAATGGGGAGCATTGTCCGCAATGTCAGAGAAGAAAGCCAAAAGACCATTGTCAAGCGGCGTACAGCAATATCTGCCGGGAAGAACGACGGCAGGAGGCAGAACGGCTCACGACGATTAGTGCGCTGATACCCATCATCAAGCAGACGGCTGCACTGGCCGGATTTGATATCGTTGGCCGCATTGTTCTGAGGGACAAGGCCACTGGAAAAGAGCACAGATAGGAGATAACCAAGATATGGACAAAACAAAAATTGAATGGTGTGATGCCACATGGTCGCCTGTTACAGGCTGTCTGCATGGGTGTGAATACTGCTACGCAAGAAGAATTGCAAACAGGTTCAGCTACACGAAAGACTGGGCGGCATATCCAGCAAACCTCGAACTAAAAGAGCCTGTGATAGACGGATTAAGCGGTAGGGTGCAAGCATACCCTCACGGATTTGCGCCGACCTTCCACCGCTACCGTCTGGACGAGCCGCAGAAATGGAAGAAGGGCGGGAGCATCTTTGTATGCTCCATGGCCGACCTTTTCGGGGACTGGGTGCCAGATAGTTGGATAGATGAGGTTTTCGACGCCTGTGAGAAAGCGCCACAGCACCGTTACCTGTTCCTCACAAAAAACTATGCTCGATATATAGATTTAGCCAAAAATAAGAAGTTGCCGAAATTGGATAATTTCTGGTATGGCACTACGGTAACTTCGCAAAATGATAAATTTTATTACTCGAATATGCGGAACACGTTTTTAAGTATTGAACCTTTGTTGCAACCATTTCAGGAGCCTACTAACAATCCATTAGAATACGTTGACTGGGTTATCATCGGAGCAGAAACAGGCAACCGCAAAGACAAGGTTATCCCGAAAAGGGAATGGATTGACGCTATAACGGCTGAATGCGACAGGCTGCAAGTTCCGGTCTTTATGAAAAATAGCCTGCTCCCCATTATTGGCGAGGAAAATATGCGCCGGGAATTTCCGTGGGAGTGGCCTGATGCAAACGATGGCGCAAAGACCGCAGCATTAACAGGGGCGCAGAATGTTCTGCAATCTGCAACATGAAAGGAGAACCACAATGGCTAAGTACATTGATGCTGACAAATTACTGAAAAAAATAAACGAACAGAAGCTGATGGCGAGAGAACCAGCGGCAAAAAGGACCATCGGATATATCAATGAAGCTGCTACTGAAGATGTGGAGCCGGTGAGACATGGAGAATGGTGTGAGGATGACGATGATATTATCTGCCCGCTGTGCCAAAGACATTGGAACAAGTGCGACAACTGCACAGAGACGTTTGTATACTGCCCCAACTGCGGCGCAAAAATGGACGGGGAGGATTTGGAAGATGACGGACAGAAATGAGAAACGCTGCGCAAACTGCTCCTGGCACATAAGCGGTGGGAAAAGCGGCGGCGGAGTGTGCATGAACGATCTGGAAGGGCTCTGGAAATCACTGGTGGAGAGACTTAACACCAC